>CAYYBB010000172.1:0-4455 GCA_964469465.1 uncultured Actinomycetota bacterium | reverse complement strand
TTGGCGGAGGGGGAGGGATTTGAACCCCCGAAGGACATTAAAGCCCTTAACGGTTTTCAAGACCGCCGCAATAGGCCACTCTGCCACCCCTCCTGGTCATGGGGAATCTCTAGCTTTTCGTCACCGGGTTTCAGTTTAGCACAGGCCTCTATCGTCCCTCAATACTAGCTAGAACAAGTCCGTACATGTTCCCGAGAGAGCGCTAGATTCGGCAGATGTTGCGTAAGAGTATGGCTCATATACAGCTTTGGCTCACAGATGGGAAAAGAAGTCTCGGCCCAGCGAGAAAAGGCTCTAAGCTCTCAAGACCCCTTGCGAGGCAGGAAGGGGATGATTTTCTCTTCGCCCAGATAGGGTCGGAGGACCTCAGGGATCAGAACCGTCCCATCAGCTTGCTGGTAATTCTCCAGAATAGCTATGAGGGTCCGGCCAATGGCGCAGGCGGTGCTATTCATGGTATGCACAAAACGGATTTTCCCATTGTCCCGATAGCGGATATTCAGTCTCCTGGATTGAAAGTCAGTATCGTGGCTGCAGGAGACCAGTTCCCGGTACATGGCCTGTCCGGGGAACCAGACCTCCAGGTCATACTTCTTGGCATTGGGCGCTCCAATGTCGCCAGTACACATGTTCATCACTCGATAGTGGAAGCCCAGACCTCTCATGATCTCCTCCATGGTCTCCCTCAGAGACTCGTACTCCTCCCAGGAGCTATCCGCTGCAGAAAAGATAAAGATCTCCACCTTATCAAACTGGTGGACTCTAAAAATGCCTCCCAGATCCTTGCCGTAGGTCCCAGCTTCCCGCCGAAAACAGGTGGAGAAACCAGTATAGCGGAGGGGAAGATCTTCCTTTTCCAGGATCTCGCCCACATGGTAAGCACATAGGGGAACCTCCGCTGTGCCCACCAGGTAGAGATCGTCTAGCCTGGTGGCATAGTACTCCGTCTCCTCGGCCGGGAAAAAGCCGGTCCCAAACATGGCCTCTTCCTTAACCAGAACAGGAGGAATCATGGGAATAAATCCTTTGGCTATCAACTGGTCCAGAGCATAGCGGACCAGAGCAAACTCCAGGAGAGCTGCCTCATTCTTGAGGTAGCCGAAGCGGGAGCCGGAGACTCTGGACGCCCTCTCGGTATCCACCAGATCTAAAAGCTCACCGATCTCTTCGTGAGTCCGGGGCTCAAAGTCAAACTCCGGTTTCTTACCCCAGAGATGGTGGATCACATTGTCCGAAGAATCCTTGCCCACCGGGACCGAGGGATGGCTGAAATTAGGAAGCTGTGCCAGAAGAAGATTAAGCTTTTCTTCTGTTTCCCTCAGAATAGGCTCAAAGTCCTTCAATTTAGCAGATATCTCTCGCATGTCCTCAATCTTCCGGCGCCTTTCCTCAGGACTGAGCCTAGGGATCTCTTGGGAGACCTTGTTACTCTCTGCTCGTAGTTCTTCAATTTCCACCAGGAGCGACCTTCTTCTGGAATCAAGGCTTACCATCTCATCTACACCGATAGATAGGCCTCTCTTTCGAACCTCTTCTTTGATCCGCTCCGGATTTTTCTGAAGGATTTTCAGATCTATCATTTAACCACCTGGAAGCGAGGATAGGAGCCCAGAAACTTGACCCGATCTATCTTGCAGACCACACACTTGATAGCTTCATCCACAACCTTGTCCTGAATATGTCCTTCCATATCAATGAAAAAGATGTACTCGCCCAGAGATCTTTTGGCCGGCCTCGACTCTACTTTGGTCAGGTTAATATACCGGTAGGCGAATTCCTGAAGAATTTGCAGAAGAATCCCTGGACGATCCTGGTAAATAAAACAGATGATGGAGGTCTTGTCGAAGCCGGTCCGAGGGGGCACTTCCTTACCCAGGATGGCAAAACGGGTCTGATTATCCTGGAAGTCCTCAATATTCTCGGCCAATACTTCCAGACCATAGATCTCAGCAGCAATCCTGGTACCTATGGCCGCCACATTTCCCGGCTGGGTAGAAACTATCTGCGATGCCTCGGCTGTGCTGTTAGCAGCAATTATCTTGGCTCCAGGAAGATGGGCAGCCAGGTACTTGCGGCACTGGGCAGTAGCGTGGGGCTGGGATATCACGGTGTCAATATCGGCAAGAGCAAGACCGCACCGGGCCAGGAGATTATGTCGGATGGGATATATGACTTCCCCTATTACCTTGGCCTCGCTATCGAAAGCCAAAACGTCCAGGGTCACGTTCACCGAACCTTCAATGGAGTTCTCGATGGCCACGATGCCTCTCTCTACCTCTTCCCGGTCCACTGCCTCTATCACCTCTGGTATGCTGACATAAGGCACTGCTTCATCCTGGGGAGAAATATATGTTCGTAGAAGGGCCTCTTCGGTGAAAGTGCCCGGGGGGCCCAGGTAACCTATTTTCATATCTACCTCGGTTCTATTTTCACCTTTTGGTGGTTTTCAGAAGCTGTATTTCTTGTACTGTAGATCATTTCTCCTGACGTTGGCCCATGGCTCTGCTAACTGCCTCTTCTTCTTCCTCAGAGAGAGTGACCTTCGATCGCCCCCGTTCAATACGCTTAGCGTAGACCATGGACTCGTTCCGACCCCGAATGTTGGAAAGGACGATACCATCTCCCTCATCGCTCAGCAAACTCAGGCTAAAGCTGAGTTCTCCACCTATATCACCGAAAGCGTTGTAGCGGACCAATCCCACATTCTGAAGGGTCCTGCCTAATCTCTCGTTTATCCTCTGTTGCTCCCGAATAATCCTGTCCTGTCTCCTGCCGGCTTCTTCGACTTTTCTGATGTGCTCGCTAACAGCTTCCAGCACATCCACCTCCTCTGCTCCCGAGGTAAGGGTGAACATCTGTCTCTGAAGTTTGTTAAATCTGAAGCTCAGGAAACCAATCCAGATCAGGAGAGCAACTAAAAGCAATAAGATTAAGTATTGCATACAGCGGCTCCCTTACGTAAGCAAGGACTTCTTTAGATGGGAAATTCTACCATTAACCAGGGAAATGTGTCCACTTGGGAGACAGGTACGAGTGAGGCCTTTCTGTTCAGCCAGGTCAAGCTTCTTCTTACGATGGGTTGAATTTTGCCTGGGCCAGGACATAAATCCTATTTTCAGTGTAAACTAGTTCATCCTTCTGCCGGAGCTTGCGCCTCCACTATGATCTTGTATTCCACCTTGTTGTTACCCAAAAATTTCTCTTCTGCCACTGGACCCGCCATAATGGTCAAAAGACTTTTGAGCCCCGGGGTAGTTGGAATGTCCGATATGGTGACTGCCTTGGTCTCCCCAGGTTGAATTACCTCAATGGTAGTTGCCTTCTTTCTGGGGGTAGGATCATCCTCCACCTTTAAAGTTGCCGATACCGGAACGTTGCTCTCCACCTGATTTCCCTGATTTTGCACCCACACAGTTACTGCCAGAGTTGGACTTGGACTGCTCAAGAGAATGTAGTAACCCCCCTCCCTGCCCTTTATGCCCGGAGAAAACTGAATGGAAGCTGGAAGAAGAGCCACACCATGAATTACCTTCAGCACCTCCAGCGCAGGCTCACTCTTAAGCCTGGCTATGTAGGATTTTACCTGATCCAGTTCGTATATTCTCTCCTCATCCAGAAAAGACGAGATAGGAATGGCTGGAGTTGACTCCTCACTGGCCGAAGCCACTAGTTGAAATTCCTCAGTAAAATAGCGGTAAGCCCTATCACTGAGATAGAGATCCAAAAGAGCCCTGGACATCTGAGAGCTGGCTACATCCACATTTATATCTTCCAGAGCATTAAACAAGGCTTTCCGGTAATCATCAATAGCTTTAGCCCGCAGATCAAAGGTCAACTGAAGGTAAGCATGGCCCTTCAGCATTTTTGGGGGAGCTTCGTAGTCCGAAGCCTCCTCTGCAATCTTGTTGCTTTCTTCTATGGTCTTATTTAACTTCTGCTCCAGTTCACTCCTGGAAAAAGAGGTAACCTGATCCCGGGCTTCCCGAAATTCGGCTGCTACTGTGTTGGATCTTTTTACCAGAGTGGATACTTCTTGGGCATAATCAGCTAGCTCGGAGGTCTTTTCTGCCTCCGCTGCTGGCTCTTTGCGAGTGTCCCAAGTGCCAATTAAGTAGAGAAGTAACAAGATCAACAGAACAAAGATTATGACAATAGTGGGAAAGGGAACCTTGCTCCTTCTTCTTCTTCGGGTTACTACCATGCTCAAGACCATATCTTTGGTGAGCCACCAGGACCTTATCTCTAGTGGGCGATTAGGACTTTATTCTTGGTGGGCGAGGCGGGATTTGAACCCGCAAGCCCTTGCGGGCACTGGACCCTGAACCCAGCGCGTCTGCCAATTCCGCCACTCGCCCGTTTCTCTTAAACCAGAGTAATTATAATTGCATTATACTTTACCCTTTCTTCCTGGACAAGGCTCTTCTCTATGCCAGGAAATCTTGACTCGTTAACAAC
>CAYYBB010000171.1:0-4474 GCA_964469465.1 uncultured Actinomycetota bacterium | reverse complement strand
CTGGACGAGATAGCTCGACCGGCCGTCAAAGAGAAAAAGAAGCTGGTGGTTCTGGCTGAGGAGTGGCATACTGCTGAGTGCGTAATGCGGTTGAGCGATCTACTGCACTACTTTGGCCTTCGAGATAAGGCAGTAATTCTCTGGAATGCTAACCATACCATGTCCTTTCACCGTATCAATTGGGGAAGGCTGGCCTTTGTGGCCACCCTTACCACGGTGAGCAGGTTCATGAAACACTACATGTGGGATATGGGCCTGAATCCTATAGTTATTCCCAATGGTGTGCCCAACCGGATGTTCCAGGAGGTGGATAAGGAGAAAGTAGCCAGATTCAGGGAAGTCTTTGAGAGTGACTTTCTTCTCTTGAAAGTGGGGCGCATGGACCCCAACAAAAGATGGAACATGGCCATGGATGCTGTAGCTGAACTCAAGCGGAGGGGGTCCAAGGTCAACTTTTTGATCAGGCCAGGTCGGGAGCCCTATGGGGGAGAAGTTATCCATAATGCTGAGAGAAATGGGCTTTATGTATATAATCTCAATCTCTCCAAACCTACCTTCGAGGAGCTCCTTGAAGGTCTGCGGGAGGCCCGGGATGCTGACGTTCTCACCCTCAATTTTGTGGTCGAGGACGAGTACTTGCGTATCTTCTATAATGGCTCTGATGCTGTTCTGGCCAATAGCGGTATGGAGCCTTTCGGCCTGGTCGGTCTGGAAGTTATGGCCTACGGAGGTGTCGTTTTCACCGGCTGTACCGGAGAGGAGTACGCTATTCCCTATCAGAATGCCATTGTTCTGGAAACTGCCGATCCCGTGGAAATCGTCAACAATTTGTACTACTTGAAATCAGAACCCGCAGTAGCTCAGAAAATCAGGCAAGAGGCCAAAATTACAGCCAAAAGATATGCCTGGGGCGAGGTAGTTGACAATCTCCTTCGCAAGATAGAATACGCTGCGATTATGCAAAAGTCGGATATGGGAGACTAGCCATGGTGGAGGAGGTGGCCATCTACCTGGTGGTCCATCAACCCAGAAGGATAAAACTACCAGCCCAGCTCATCCCCCAGGGCGCCTCAGTCGAAGATATAGAGAAATGTCTCTTTGATGAGAGACTGAACCAACATTACTTCGACAAAGTAACCCGATACTGCTACATCCCGGCCACGGATAAGTTTCTGGAACTGGTCGAAAAGGGGATGAAGATCTCCATCAGTTTTTCCGTCTCTTTCCTGGAGCAAGCTATGAAATGGGGAGAGAGGGAGGTGCTGCCAAGATTCAGAGAATTAGTAGGACATCCCAATGTGGAACTCATAGGTATGGAGCCCTACCACAGTTTTATCTTTCTCTGGGACATAGACATGTTCGTAAAGCGGATGGAGTGGGCCAGGAATTATCTGACCCAACTTCTGAGCAAGAAGCCAACTGTCTCTGATACCACAGAGATGTACCTATCCAACCATGTCTACTTTGCTCTGCAAAAGGCCGGATTTGAGGCTACTTTTATGGACGGAAGACCCTGGGTTCTGGGGTGGAGGGAGGCTACTTATCTATACAACTACTCTCAAAGTAAACTGAAGATTCTGGTCCGCCATCATAGCCTGAGCGACGATGTGGGCTACCGGTTTTCGAACCGACATTGGTCCCACTACCCTCTTACTGCCGACACCTATGCTACCTGGATCCAGCAGACCCGAGGAGATTTCGTTTTTCTGGGATGGGATTACGAGACCTTTGGGGAACATCACTCCGTCTATAGTGGAATTTTTGATTTTCTGGAATGGCTTCCCGTAGAGTTTAAGAAGAGAGGGATCAGTTTTGCGACACCGAGCCAACTGGTCCAGAAGTATGCTTCCTCAGCCCACGATCTGCCTCTCCCTGAGTTTGGCAGTACCTGGGCTGGTAGTGGTGGAATGGAGTTTTTTCTGGGCAACCCGGCCCAGCAGGCTATTCTCCGGTTGATGATGAATGTCTACAATAAGGCCAAGTTGACCGGGAATGAGAAGCTGGTGGACATAGCCCTATGGCTGGCCCAATCGGACAATCTACATTTGATCCAGTGGTATGGTGGAGGAGGGGGCTCGGAAGCTGCGGTATCCCAGTACTTTACTCCCCAGGAATGGTTTCAACTAAGCCCTGACGGCATTATCTGGCATCAGCAGCAGGTATATAAAAATGCTATCAGGGCTATGGATTACTATATCCATTCATAATTGTCCCGGAGGGAAGAGTGCGTGTCTGTCTGCCTGTTGACATTTTTTAAAAATTTGTTATGCTTACTCCGTAAAGTAAATTTGTTATCTTCCCCGTCGTCTGGGTTTCTGGACTGGCGGGGTTTATTTTTTCAAGGGTGACAATACTTGAATCCTGAAATAGTCAAGCAGCTTTCCAGGGAACTTCATCAGCATAGTACCTTTTATTTTACTTAAGATTGCTGAAAAAAGACAACGGGCAGGCTGTGACGCGCAGGCTACGCAAATTGCTCATCCTGTTATATGATTAAGGGTAAGAAATAGCTATCCAGGAGGTACCGGAAAATGAAACTAAAGCTGGTCTGCCTGTGGCATTTATATCAACCTGGAGATGAGTTGGGCCCAGCAAAATGCGTGGGAATGCTACCGCATCATTCCCAAAATCTACGCTGCTCATCCCCGGATGAAGGCGGCCATCAACATTCAGGGAGTACTTATTGAGCAACTTTTAGCCTACGACCCATCAGTAATCGAACCCTATAAACCTCTGATCCATAACGGCCAATTCGAAATTGTATGTTCGGCCTATTATCACCCCCTATTGCCGTTGCTTCCTCCCGAGGATATTGCAGAGCAAATCGATATGGATATGGCTGCCATCGAGGATATTTTTGGGGTGAAGCCCGTTGGCTTCAGGCCACCGGAGCTGGCCTGGAGTTCCGCCCTCATTCCTATCCTGGCCGAAAGAGGAATCCAATGGTCAATCATTGATTCTTCCACTTTCAAGCTGGCTCGAAAGAAGATGCCTGCCCTGACCGACCTGGAGGAGAGTTCCACCGAGCTACTGCCCTATCCTTTAGAGGATCCCTCTGTGGACCTGGCGGATCGGGATGAAGCCTTCTATCGGACCTATGTGAGCCGGGTCGCTGAGCATCGGATCAACTTACTAATCAGAGATCACCAATTGAGCAGACTTTTTGAGGAACCCTCTGGGTGTCTTACCGGCGTGGTAAAACCCAAAAGACTGGTGACGGCACTTAAGGATCTGCATCATCGGCTGAGAGGTGGTATCGTGGTAATCAGTGCTGACGGTGAATACATAGGTGGGCAGGGAGATCCCACCCGGGTGGTGCATTTTGAAGAAGTCCTTTCCGAGATGGAAGATCTGGATTTCGTAGAGAGCGTGACACCAAGAGAGCTTTTCGACCGAGTACCGGCAAGAAAGGAGATATTTGTCCCTGCCGGAACCCAGATGGGAAACTTCGATCGCTGGACTGCTTCAGCCGAGGACAAAATTTTCATTCAGCAACTAAACCACTTGCGCCGGGAACTGGAACATGTCGGGCTCTATGCTCGAATAATAGGTAAAGCTGATGAGTCAGCCATCAGGGATCTCACGGGCCAGGTGAAAAGATTAATTCTGATGTTGCAATCCAATTCCTGGCTCACCTGGCACTACGAACCAGCTCAGCTTCGCGTAAGAGGTTACGAGTACATGCTGGAAACCCGATCTCTCCTAAACAGTCTGAAGGAGTTGGTTTATGAGCACCAAGCCGCCCTCAGTTAAGCCTTTGCTCTCCACTGATCTTCCACCGGTGTCTCAGCAGAAGAAGAAAAGGAAGAGGCAGAGCAAGACCTACGAACAGCTCCTTGCGACAGCAGTTAAGGTATTCTCCAAAAAGGGTTACCATAACACCAGCATCGAAGAGTTGATGGACAGCATTGGCATAGCCAAGAGCGTTCTCTATTACTATTTCAAGAGCAAAGAGGAGCTATTTGCTACCATCATTGAAATGGGCGTCTCTTCCTTCATCGGTATGCTTAAGGAGGCCATCGGGGAAGAGAGCGACATCAGAGGACGTCTGGAGGCGGCTGCTCGTACCTATGTGTATTTCTATGAACACAACGTGGATTTCTTCCGAGTTTTGGTAGGCGAGGTACGCATTCCGCGACAGAACTTCACCATGAAGTATCCCGACTTTTACCAGGCTTATCGGGACGTACTGGCGGACATTATCTCGGAAGGAGTGAGGAGCGCGATAATTCGCCCCCTGGACCCCCACGTGGCTGCTCAGGCTCTGGTGGGGATGCTGGACATATTTCTGATCCAACATTCCTCTGATGATGTGCAAGAAAAGTTGGATATGGGAAAGGTCTTTCCGGAAGTGTTTGGTATCTACTGGAATGGCATCCGCTCTTGACAATCAATGGACTCTCCCCTAATATTTAAAACGCGGGTAAGTCCTGCCATAAGCGTGCTACCGGAAGGAGGCATAAGCTAGCTGTAA
>CAYYBB010000170.1:0-4498 GCA_964469465.1 uncultured Actinomycetota bacterium | reverse complement strand
CGAAGATTGGTCAAGGATCTGGCCGATACCATGTATGCTGCCCCCGGCCTGGGTTTGGCTGCCCCCCAGATCGGAGTGGTGCAGAGGGTGCTGGTGGCCGATGTGGGAGAGGGGCTGATAGTCATGATAAATCCCAAGCTCCTCAAGGCGGAGGGTACTGTAGTGGAAGAAGAAGGGTGCCTCAGCCTCTACGAAATCAAATGTCCGGTTCCCAGAGCCCAGAGTGTTTTGGTCCAGGCTTATGATCTACAAGGCCGCAAGTTTCAGCTTCCCGCTGAGGGCCTTCTGGCCAGGGTCATCCAGCATGAGACAGATCATCTGGACGGGATTCTCTTCATCGACCGGGCCAGCCCAGTTGACCGGAGACAGGTCCTCATGGCCATCAATGAAATGGAGATGGCCCGACAGAGCGGGGAAGGTCTTTAGCCTTGGATCTCCTATTTCTGGGCAGCTCATCCTTTTCCACCCCTTTCATCCAGGTCCTCCATGAATCCAGCCACCGACTTCTTGGTGTTATTACCCGCCCGGACAGGCCTTCCGGCCGAGGCCTGGAGGTCAGGCCTTCTGCAGTAAAAAAGTTCTGCCAGGAAAAGGGTATCTCTCTTCTTCAGCCTTCATCGGTAAACGAAGAAAACTTTCTAGAATATCTTGCCTCTCTCAGGCCAGATCTTTTTGTAGTAGTAGCTTACGGAGAGATACTGAGACCTCCATTGCTGGCCATCCCCCAACGGGGGTCCGTTAATGTTCACGCCTCTCTTCTGCCCAAATATCGGGGTCCCTCACCAATAGAGACGGCCATAATGAAAGGGGAAACCAGGACTGGAATAACCACCATGCTCATAGCTCCTGCTCTGGATGAGGGAGACGTCTTTCTCCAGGGGGAAGTGGATATCCTTCCTCATGAAACAGCCGGAGATCTCTATGAGAAGTTGATGCGGATAGGGCCACGTCTTCTGCTGGAGACCGTGGAGGGGATTGCTCAGGGTACTCTCGTTCCGATTCCCCAGGATCACTCTCAGGCTACCTATACCACAAAAATAACTCCCCAAATGGCTGATATCGACTGGCAGCAAAAGGCCAGGAGAATCCATGATCTGATCCGGGCTCTCAATCCTCGCCCCGGTGCCCGGACCACTCTAAAAGGCAACCTGATTAAGATCTGGGGCTCCCAGGTGGTGAGTCACGAAAAATATGCAACCAGAAAGAGTCCTGCTGAGCCCGGATCAGTGGTGGGTACTTCCTCCCCGGAGGGCCTGATAGTGGCTACCGGAGAGGGCTTTCTCAGGATTACAGAGCTTCAGCCGGCTGGCAGAAAGAGGATGGGGGGAGAGGATTTTATCCGGGGTTACCACGTACAGGTTGGTGATAGGTTTGAAAAAACATCCGCTGAAGCTGATATGCCCGTGGTAAAAAACTCATATCCTTCCTCCAGGGAGATATGATTCGGCTAGATGCTTCTTGTTGTGGACGGGGAACTAACTCTCTCATCCATGGCTTACGGATTCCGAGATCATCCTCAAGCCCAAGGAGATAAACCACCTCTATTCATAGCCTATCTCACTCATAACTTATGGCCCTGGTTATCTCGATCTGAGCGGCCTTATGGGCAGGATATAGAGAGGCCAGGGAGCTAACTATAAGGGCAATGATGATGCCGATCAAAATGGAATTATAAGGGAATATGTAGTCCACATCGAAGCCTGTAGCCCATTGCATGCCCTCCACTGCCCTGACCGAGCCGTATAATCCCTGCAGTACTCCCAAAGAAAGTCCCATGATGCCCATTATGAGTGCTTCGACTATCACCATGCGGCGCACCTGCCAGCGGGTGGAGCCAATAGCTCGTAGGACCCCTATTTCCCTCACTCTTTCCAGAACTCCCATAACCAGAGTGTTTATTATACCCAAAAGGGCTACGATCACCGCTATACCCACTATTACCCGAAAAGCGGCAAAGAACTGGCCGGTTCTGCTCTGGATGAGCTCATTCATGTCCTCGTTGGTCAGGATGTCCATACTGTAACGGTCTCCCAGCTCCGATTCAATTCTGTTCTTGACTATCTCGGGAGCAAGGCCTTCCTCTACATCCACCAGGAAATTTATGGGGTCTTGGGCATTGAAGTACTTTTTGATGTTTTTATCTGACAGATAGGCCGTGTCTCCCATCTGTCCTCCCCAGTCCCTTACGATGGCCACTATTTGAAATTTCACCTGTCCCTTCAGGGTGGGAAGTTTCAGCTCGTCTCCCAGGGAAAGTCCCTCTCTCTTGGCCACCACGGCGAATATAATTATGAAGTCGTCATCTTTCTCCAGGCTGGCAAAGGTTTCCTTTTCTTCTCCCTGGGAGAAGTCAAGAGTTCCTACCCTGGTGAACTTTTGAGGATCTATTCCCTGGATCATGAGACTTTTTTCATCCAGGCGGGTCCAGCTATAGTACATGGGGGCCACGTATCGGACTCCCGGAATGCGGGATATTTTCTTCTCAAAATCCTGACCAAAGCTGATAGAGCCATGGCGGGGAGAGATCACCAGGTCGGAGCCCATGACCTTTCTTCCCCATTCGTTTACTGAGCTGAAGATGCTATTCTCGATAGCGCTGATACCCATGAGCATGCTTATACAGATCATCAGGGTCCCTATGGAGATGGCACTTCTTAGACGTGCCTTTACCAGATTGCCCAGGGCCAGTTTTCCAACTACCGGGGACAGCCAACTTAAGAGTCCTTCGAATATTCTGGCTGCTGGCTTGATCAGGAAAGGCACCAGCATGACGCCACCCAGATACATGACGAAAGTTCCTAAGCTGCTGATGTTGCTTCTGATCTCTTCTGTGGGACCGGGTGGGAAGAGATCCAGGTAGATTCCGCTTGAGAAGACTAGCAGGGCCACGATCGGGCCATAGCGCTGGAAAAAGGAGCTCTCCGGCCGGGCGGAGATGCGAATGGCATCCAGGGGATAGATGCGGCTGGCCTTCACCGCCGGGAAAACAGCTCCAGCCAGGGTGACCAGTATTCCCACTATAGAAGCGGTGATGAGTCCTGCTGAGGGGATCACGAAGGCGGTGGGCTCTGTCTGAACCATTGTGGCCATGAGAACGGAAAGCCCTCGGGCCAGCCATAGACCCAGGGCCAGTCCCAAAAAAGTAGCCATGGTGCCCATGATTAAGGCTTCAAAGAGGACCATCCTGGCTATCTGCCATCGGGTAGATCCCAGGGAGCGGAGAATGCCTATCTCCCTGGTCCTTTCGGTGACAGTCATAGAAAAGGTATTGTAGATGAGGAACATTCCTACGAATAGAGCTATCACGCTGAAGAAGGACAGACCATATTGGATTCCCCAAAGAAGCTGTTCCAGCTCTTCACTCTGTTGGGAGGGCTCTTGGACGTAGAGTCCAGTGGGCAGGACTTTTTCGATCTCCGCCTTTACCTTCTTTAACTCTCTTTCATCCTCCAGAGACACCTGGATCAGACTCACTTGATCCGGCTCATTAAAAGCAGCCTGGAAATCTTTCAAATAGATATATCCTACTGCTCCATTGTTGAATCTGGCCGCGCCCTCAGGTTTCAAAAGCCCGATCACTTTGAAGCTTTCAGAGCCAACTGGTGTGGACACATCCACCTTTTCTCTCAAGGATATGCCATTCTCCCGGGCAAAAGTAGTGGTCAGAAGTATATCCCCCGAAGGTTTGTCTCGGAAGAACTGACCCTCTACCATCCTGAGGTCGTGGACCTCAAGATATGTCTTGAGCTCCACTCCGCTTAGAAGTATCCTTGATCCCTCTGTGTCCCCTGGAGCTCTCAAAGTCGTGGTGCGGAGAGAGATGGGATTGGCTGTTCTTATCCCTTTTATCCTTTGGACTCTGTTTACAACATATTGGTCAAACCCTCCTGAGCCGTCGCTTTCCACCCACAGATCATCCTGGCCCGAGAACTCCTCGATCATATCCCGAAAGATCTGCTTGGTGCTCTCATTAGCAATGCTTATGGCAAATATGGTGGCTACTCCCAGAATGATGCCCAGGACGGTGAGCAGGGAACGCAGTTTCCTAGACCTCAAGTTCTTTAAGGCAAGCCATGATAGCCTCCTTATCGTTATCGCCCCCCATTTTCAGCTCTCTTACTATCTTTCCATCCTGCAGAAAAATCACCCGGTGAGCATAGGATGCTGCAATAGGATCGTGAGTGACCATCACTATGGTCTGCCCCAGCTCATGGCAGGACCTTTCTAGAAGATTTAGGATATCCCGGCTATTTTTGGAATCCAGGTTCCCTGTGGGCTCATCGGCCAGGAGGATGGCTGGCTCAGTAATGAGAGCCCGGGCTACCGCTACTCTCTGGTGTTCTCCTCCCGAGAGCTGATCCGGCCTATGGTGACGGCGCTCCTCCAATCCTATCAGCTTTAGTAGCCTTTCCAGCTTTTTCTTGTAATTTCGGGGATTCTTCCCGTAACTGCTCAATAACCTGTGGAAAGGTATCAGTTAGTAGGCATAGGTAGGGCA
>CAYYBB010000169.1:0-4503 GCA_964469465.1 uncultured Actinomycetota bacterium | reverse complement strand
GCCAGAGACTATAATCTCATCCCCATCTACCAGGAGATCGTGGCAGACATGGATACTCCTGTCTCGGTCTTTAAGAAGATGAACGATGGCCAGAACGCCTTTCTTCTGGAGAGCGTGGAAGGGGCAGAGAGATGGGGGCGCTATTCCTTTATCGGCAGCAGTCCCTTCATTATCGTGGAATCCAAGGGAGATCGGGTGGTCATCCAGGAGAACGGAGAGCAGAAGAAGATCCGAGAGGAGCCACTTAAGGTCATTGCCCAGATCCTTTCCCGCTACCGAGCCTATCCCGACCCTGATTTACCCCCTTTCTTCGGTGGAGCCGTGGGCTACCTGGGATATGATATGATCAGGTTCTTTGAGGAGATTTCAGCTCGAGCCATAGATGATCTGGGTCTGCCCGATCTGGTCTTTCTTTTCACCGATACTATTGTGGTCTTCGACCATCTGAAGCATCGAATAAAGGTGGTAGCCAATGTCCATACTGCGGGAGAAGCGGAGGAAGAGTACGAGAAGGGCGCTCAGAAGATCAACCGGATAGTGGATCTGTTGAAGAGGACCATATCCTATGAGCCAGTGGGCATCAATGGGGCCCGGATGGATCGAGCAGTACAGTCTAATCTGAGCAGGGATCAGTTTGAGGATATGGTGCGGCGAGCCAAAGAGTATATATTTGCAGGAGATGTTCTACAGGTGGTTCTCTCCCAACGTTTCTCCGTAGATGTGGAGGTCGATCCCTTCGATATCTATCGGGTTCTACGAACTCTGAATCCGTCACCTTATCTCTATTTCCTGAGGCATAATGATATGGCTGTCATTGGTTCTTCACCCGAACCTCTGGTGAAAGTGGTGGGCTCTCGGGTCATTACCAGACCCATAGCTGGAACGCGGCCAAGGGGTGTCACCAGGGAGGAGGATATGGCGCTGGAAAAGGAGCTCCTGGCCGATGAGAAGGAGCTGGCCGAACACGTCATGCTGGTTGATCTGGGGAGAAACGACCTGGGAAGAGTCTGCGTGCCGGGCACGGTGAAGGTAGATGAATTCATGGCTGTGGAAAGGTATTCTCATGTTATGCATTTGGTCAGCAACGTGGTAGGTGAACTGCGGAGTGACCAAACCGTATTTGAGGCTTTGAAGAGCGTCTTTCCGGCCGGGACCGTCTCAGGTGCTCCCAAAATCAGAGCTATGGAGATCATTGATGAGCTGGAGCCAGTCAGACGGGGTCCCTATGCCGGGGCTCTGGGCAACATTGGGTTCACCGGAGACATGGACGTCTGCATTACTATTCGTACCATCATAGTTAAAGATGGGCGGGCCCATGTCCAGGCAGGTGCGGGAATTGTGGCCGATTCTGTGCCTGCTAAAGAGTATGAGGAGACAGTTAATAAGGCTCGAGCTTTGGTCCAGGCCATAATACTGGCGGAAGAAGGTCTTAAATGATCCTGGTTATCGACAACTATGACTCCTTTGCCTACAATTTGGTGCAATACCTCGGCGAACTGGGTGTGGAGATGGAAATATTTCGCAATGATAAGATCTCTGTAGATGAGGTCGAGAAAAAAGGGTACTCCCACATCGTCATCTCGCCAGGACCATGTACGCCCAATGAGGCCGGCATTTCCTTAGAGCTGGTAGCCAGGATGGCGGGCAAAGTTTCCATTCTGGGGGTATGTCTCGGCCATCAGGTTATCGGGCAGGCCTTTGGAGGAGAGGTAATACGGGCACCCTTCCCTGTTCACGGAAAAACTTCCCCCATAAGACACGATGGGAAGACCATCTTCCGGGAAGTGGAGAACCCCTTTACTGCTACCAGGTACCATTCTCTTATCGTCAGGGGGGAGAGCTTGCCACCGGTTTTGGAGATATCCGCCTGGACCGAGGACGGGCTGGTCATGGGTATCAGACACCGAGAACTGGTGGTCGAGGGAGTCCAGTTCCACCCGGAGTCCATCTTGACCCGGGAGGGGAAGAAGATTTTGAAGAATTTTTTGGAGGTTTCCACATGATTAGAGAAGCTATCAGTAAGCTTGTCAACGGATCCGACCTCACGGAAGAAGAAGCTATTTTGGTCATGGAGGAGATCATGAGTGGCCAGGCCACGGATGCCCAGATCGGGTCCTTCCTCACCGCTCTCCGGATAAAGGGAGAGACGGTAGAGGAGATCACCGGCTTTGCCCGGGTTATGAGGGCCAAAGCTACTAGTGTGAGGCCGAAACAGGAATTCCTGGTGGATACCTGTGGGACGGGAGGCGATCTGGCTGGTACTTTTAACATCTCTACTACGGCTGCTTTCGTGGTGGCCGGGGCTGGGGTTCATGTGGCCAAGCACGGCAATAAATCTGTCTCCAGCCGTTGTGGCAGTGCTGACGTTCTGGAGGCTCTAGGAGTAAAGATGGACTTGCCTCCGGAAGGAATTGCCCAATGTATCGACCAGGTTGGTCTGGGATTTCTCTTTGCTCCTCTTCTCCATCAGGCCATGAAATATGCCATATGTCCTCGTCGGGAAATGGGCATAAGAACAGTCTTCAATATTCTGGGTCCTCTTACTAACCCTGCTAAAGCCACGGCTCAGGTTCTGGGCGTATATGCTTCTGAGCTTACTGAGATAATGGCCTCGGTCCTGGGGGAGTTAGGGGTAAAGCATGCCCTGGTGGTTCACGGAGCGGATAACCTGGACGAGATTTCCATAACCGGAGAGAGCAAAATATCGGAGTACAAGGATGGAAAAGTAGTCACCTACACCATCGATCCCTCTGAGTTTGGGCTTGGGCTCTCTTCCCTGGCTGAAATCAAGGGAGGTACGGTAGAGGAAAATGTAGCTATTCTGAAAAGTGTTCTTGAGGGAGAAGATGGAGCACCGAGAGACGTGGTTCTTCTGAACGCCGCGGCTGCCCTGATCGCAGCCGACGCCACTACTAACTTTGCCGATGGTCTGGAGATGGCCCGGGTTTCCATAGACAGCGGGCGGGCCAAAAAGGTGCTGGAAAATCTTATCCAATTCACCAACTCCTACGGCCGGGCCTAGCCTAGAGAAGATTGTGAATATCCTGGATGAGATAGTAGCTCATAAGAAAAAGGATCTGGAGGAAAGAAAAGCCGCTCTTCCCCTGGCTGAGCTGGAAAAGAGGATGCCTCCCCTCTCGGAACGCCAGTCTTTCTCCCGGTCCTTAAAGAAGGACGGCCTGGCCATAATCGGTGAAATCAAAAAGGCTTCTCCATCCAGGGGCGTAATCGTCCCAGACTTTGACCCGGTAGACCTGGCCCTGGAGTATGAAGAGGCTGGTGTGGTAGCCATATCTGTACTGACCGAAGAGCGGTACTTTCAGGGTAGTCTGGGAGACCTGCTGATGGTAAGACGGGCTACTTCTAAACCCCTCCTACGCAAAGATTTTCTCTTTGACCAGTACCAGTTATACGAAGCCAGAGCTTATGGTGCTGATGCTGTTCTCCTGATCGTGGCCATTCTGGAAGAAAGAAAATTGATCTCTCTCCTGGAGAAAGCTCAGGTGTTGGGCCTGGATGCTCTGGTGGAGGTTCATTCCAGGAGTGATGTGGAGCGGGCCCTATCCTGTGGTGCCACCATCATTGGAATCAACAATCGAGATTTAAAGACCTTTCAGGTAGATCTGAAAATCACGGCCGAGCTTTCTCAGTTTGTGCCCCAGGATAAGATACTGGTCAGTGAGAGCGGTATAAATAACGCTGAGGATGTACGTTTTGTGAGGGAGTACGGAGTTAAGGCTATTTTGGTGGGTGAGAGTCTGTTAAGAAGTGGAGATATTAAAGAGAAAGTGAAAGAACTACTTGGTGAATAGGATTTCTACCTCCAGAACCAGGATCAAAATCTGTGGCATAACTAACTCCGACGACGCTATTCTGGCTCAGGAGTTAGGAGCCGACGCTATAGGCTTTGTCTTTTTTGCCAGAAGCCCAAGGGCAGTGCTCCCCCTGCGGGCGGCGGAGATAATTGCTCAACTGGCCCCCTTCATCTCCAAAGTAGGTGTATTTGTAGATGAGGAAGAGGACATCGTGCTGGAAGTGGCAGACCGGTGTGGACTCGATACCCTCCAGCTTCACGGCCAGGAAAGTCCCTCTTATTGCTTGGATCTGAGGGGTAGAGGCTTTAAGATCATAAAAGCCATCAGGATAGGGGAGAATTCAGAAAGGAAGCTCGCAGATCTTTTAATACACTATCAGAATGTGGATGCTTTTCTCTTTGACACCTACCATCCCCAGAAGAAAGGGGGAACCGGGCTGGCCTTCGATTGGAGATTGGCAGAAGGATTGGTGACAGACCGACCCGTGATTCTCTCAGGAGGACTGAATGAGGATAATGTGTTGGAGGCTATTATGAGGTTGAGGCCCTATGCTGTGGATGTCTCCAGCGGTCTGGAACGCCAGCCAGGGAAAAAAGATGAGGAGAAAATGAGACAGTTTTTCGAGCAGGTGAGAAAGGCGGATCAAAAGTTAAGAATGGCGGAACTGCAAAAACCAGATTTTTCATCA
>CAYYBB010000168.1:0-4584 GCA_964469465.1 uncultured Actinomycetota bacterium | reverse complement strand
CTGGTAAATGGGGATTAGAGGGGTTATTTAGGGACTTGAACTGTAGAAGTTGGGTCAAGGCGGAAATGGACTTGAGCGCCCGCATGTATGAGTGCGACTGCTGCGGCTTAACGATTGACCGCGACTTGAACGCGGCGCTAAATTTGGAACAGTTGATTACCGGGGGTTCCCCGGGAAGTGACGCCTGTGGAGAGAGTGTAAGACCTGGTATCCAGGCAGTTCTCGCAGAAGCAGGAACCGAACATCAATCTACCCCTGTGTAGATTTGTGTAAGTTTCGGAGAACGGAACAATTCAGTCCATCCACGAAGAAGACGATTTCTATCATCTCGCCGCCGGCGAATGGTATTGAGAATTCGAAAGAGGAAAACTAGAAGATGATACTTGAACTTTACCAGCAAGGGAGATGGACGTGGCACAAGTTCGTCAAATTTACCCGATTCCCTAGCATAAGCCATGTATTCCCTTACCTGTTCATTCAGACCGTTTACAGCTTGCTCTAATGAGTCTCCACAGCTAGCAATATCTAGGTCTATACATAGGGACACAAAGCCATCAGTTGTAGGATAGGCGATGCAACGGAAAACGTATTGGTCGCGGGACGTCTTAGCCGTAGAAGATCATCCCCTTTCTTTAGGGCATTTATATTATACTTATGACTATAACACAATGGTCAAGTTAGAACGTACCAATTCCCTCAACTGCCGGGCATTTTTTATGGCATATCCATAGGCGTCATTATTAAAATAGGCAAACACATCTATGTCTTGCTTCAGCCATCCGGAGATCTTCTTGGCCCATTTTTCAAGCTCCTCCTCAGAATAGTCAGACCCATAAAGAATCTGACCTCCGTGGAATCTGAGATAGGTAAAGTCGGCCGTTATCACCTGGGCAGTAGGGAAGTCGGGAGAATCAGGGATACACAAAGCTATATTTTTGTTCTTCAAGACTTCGTACACTTCCTCATCAAACCAGGTAGGGTGGCGGAACTCAAAGCTATAGTGGAGGTTAGAAGGGAGAATCTCTATAAAATCCTCCAGTCGGGAGAGGTTTTTGGCAAAGTTAGGAGGAAGCTGGAAAAGGATAGGACCCAGGTTTTCCTCCAGGGCCCGGGCATTTGCCAGAAATTTCTTCCAGGCTTCCTCTGCCTCCTTTAACCTTTTGATGTGAGTCATGTAGCGGCTGGCCTTAACCGCAAAGAGGAACTCTTGGGGCACCTTGGATCTCCAGCCTTCAAAAGTGGTCTTGGCAGGGAGATGATAAAAGGAGTTATTGATTTCTACGGTGTCATAGCTTTGGGCATAAAAAGGAAGCTGATCTCTGGTCTGCAAGCCTTCCGGGTAAAAAACCCCATACTGCCAGTGTTTATAGCTCCAGCCTGATGTTCCAATGCGTACCTGGGCCATTTTGTATCCTTGATATTTTAGGAGTAAGCAGATTTGAAGGAGAGATACCTCACTCACAAAGTTTGCCCTTAAGGGTATTATATAATATGCTTGCGTAAAAGACAGGTTTCCCCTGTTTTTATGGTTCGAGTGCGGCCCCCCGCACGACAAATGATGTTATGTAGAAAATAGTCAGATTTCATGATTGACGGGTGATGAGGCTATAATGGCCAATTACCTGGAGAAATTACCATTTTTAAGGTTCCTGGTGAGAGCTCCGCTAATAAGACTTAGCCTGGCTTTCGGACAATAAGAATGACCATAGAAGTAATTACCAGCCATACTAACACAGATTTCGATTCCTTTGCGGCTATGATAGCGGCCAGGAAAATCTATCCTGATGCTATTATGGCCTTTCCCGGGTCTCTAAATCCTAATGTAAGAGATTTCTATTCCCTTCATGCCGATGTGCTTGTCTTTGCTGACCCAGACCAGATCGACCTGAGCCGAATCAAAAGGCTGATCCTGGTGGATACCAGAAGCGCTCACCGTCTGGGAGAGTTCAGGAGTGTGGCGGAGAGGAAAGATGTGGAGGTATTCGTCTTCGATCATCATCCAGTGGCTGAGGGAGATCTCCAGGTAGAGAAAGATTTCTCCCAGATGCTGGGAACTACAACTACTATCCTGTTGGAGATGATCAAGGAGAAAGGGATAGAGATAAGCCCTTTGGAGGCAACCACCTTTGCCCTAGGTATTTACGAGGAGACGGGTTCTTTGACCTATTCCACCACTACAGCCAGGGATGTGGAGATGCTGGCTTTTCTCATGTCCCAGAAAGCTAATCTGGAAGTAGTGAGGACCTTTCTAGGTGCTCCTCTCTCCCGAGAACAGCACCAATTACTGGAGAAGCTTATCTTTTCATCCCATAAGGTCAGGATAAATGATGTAGACATTCTCATTTCCACAGCAGAAATGGAGGAATATATAGATGGTCTGTCCATACTGACTAATAAGCTGGGTGAGATAGAGGAGAGCAGGGTCATCTTTACCGCAGCCGGAACCGAGGACAGGATCTATATGGTGGGAAGGAGCAGAATGGAAGAGGTAGACGCTTCCAGGGTGCTGGCTCATTTTGGAGGAGGCGGTCACCCCCAGGCTGCATCTGCTGTGGTCAGAGACTCCTCCCTGACCCGGGTGGAAAGAAAACTAATCTCTGTGCTGAAGAAGGAGGTCAGGAAGCCCCAGGTGGCCGGAAATATAATGTCACGGCCGGTCAAGACCATAGACAGTGAGACTACCATTTTGGAGGCAGGAAATATCATGACCAAATACGGTCATGCC
Source organism: uncultured Actinomycetota bacterium (assembly GCA_964469465.1). Classification (GTDB taxonomy): domain Bacteria; phylum Actinomycetota; class Humimicrobiia; order Hakubellales; family Hakubellaceae; genus Hakubella. The sequence continues at coordinate 1,859 of CAYYBB010000168.1, read as the reverse complement.
GGTCTTCCTATAGTCCAGGGAAATAAGTTAATAGGAGTGATATCCAGAAAGGACGTGGACAAAGCCATTGGGCACGGCCTGGGACATGCACCAGTAAAGGGCTTCCTATCCAAAGAAGTGGTTACGGCTGATCCCGCAACTAGTATAATGGAACTTCGGGCCATGATGATCGAGCACAACATAGGTAGAATACCGGTAGTTGATAAAGGAAAGCTGGTGGGTATCATCACCAGAACTGATCTTCTCAGAGCTCTCCATGGATCCGATTATATCTCGGGCAGGGAACAGCTTACCCCATCGGGAGTTATTATCGAAACAAGTGAGATAAAAAAGCGGATCAAGGATCTGCTACCCCACTTTATCCAGGAGATCCTGGAGAAGACCGGACAGATAGCTTCAGAGCTGAATATGAAAGCTTACCTGGTGGGGGGGATAGTAAGAGACATTCTGCTCAATCAACCCAATTTTGATCTGGATATAGTTATTGAAGGGAACGGCATCACTTTGGCCAAAAGACTGGTGGAAATTATCGGAGGAAGGATAAGAACTCATCAAAAGTTCGGAACAGCGGTGCTGATACTGAAGAATGGTTTTCATGTGGATACTGCTACGGCCCGGACTGAGTTTTACGAGTATCCAGCTGCCTTGCCCTCGGTGGAGAGAGGATCAATCAGACAGGATCTCTACAGACGAGATTTCACTATCAATGCCATGGCCATCTCCCTGAACGAAGACACTTTTGGGGAGATCCTGGACTTCTTTGGCGGCCAAAGGGATCTAGCTAAGAGGAAAATCAGGGTTCTTCACAATCTAAGCTTCATAGATGATCCAACCAGAATCTTCCGAGCGGTCAGGTTTGAGCAGAGGTTTGGTTTTCAGATGGACGGTAGCACGGAGATCTTGTTAAGAAGAGCTCTAGGTATGGAGCTGGTAGAAGAACTTACCTCTTCTCGGGTCAGGGATGAAATTATCCTTATTCTCTCCGAGCCGGAACCCTGGAAGGCGGTCAAACGTCTGGCAGAGCTGGGAGTCACCAAGATCCTTCACCCTCGACTGACCGTAGACGAGATTCGCTTGGAGGATCTCGAGAAGATCGGCCGTTCTTATGCCCAACTGGAAGGATTATTCCGTGAGAGTCCCAGGCGATGGCTATGTCTGCTCATGGGGTTGCTTAGGGATTTTCCTCCTCAGGAAGTGGTCGCCTGGACTCTGAAGATGAAGTTTAGGAAGAGAGATATTGGCAAGATGGCGGAATCTATTCGTAACTTTGCCGATAGGGCTGAAAATCTGAGCTCCAGGAATCTGAAAGACAGCGAGATTTATCTCCTCTGTCAAGGGTTGAGTCGAGAGGCCCTGGTGCCGCTTCATGCTTTGAAACCAGCAACCTCAAAATCCATAGAGAAGTACGTTAAAAGCCTGAAGGATGTGCAGGTGGAGATTTCGGGCCGGGATCTCAAAGAGATGGGCTACAGGCCGGGGCCCGTCTTTCGGAAAGTCCTTACCGATCTTCTTTTGGCCAGGATCGACGGGCAGGTGCGCAACAGGGAAGAAGAGGAGAATTTTGTAAGACGGTGGATGGAGGTAGAGGGACTACCAGGACATGAAAGGCGCCGTATGTGACCAGGTTTAGGCTAAACATAAGCCTGACTCCATATCTGGCGCGGGTTCTAGGGGGCTCCGGTATGGTGAAGGGAACTTCCTGGGTAGGAGAGATTTGTGTTTCTTCTACTTCTGAGGTGTGATTGAAGGAGCCTGCTTATCACTACGAGGTGGCCATGGCTCACCAATGTGGAAAATTGTTCTTGTTACCCACGGACATTTCAAAGCGACTACTTTAGCTCGGGATCGCTTGTATCTAA
>CAYYBB010000167.1:0-4599 GCA_964469465.1 uncultured Actinomycetota bacterium | reverse complement strand
GAAGAAAAAGTGGACCTGGTTCGATCAGTTTACAGATCTCTTGAAAATACAGCAAAAATGAAGGCTCATCTGAGAATGAAGAAGCGTAGTACCCCGGAACCGAGCCGAGCGGATATGATATTACTAATCTATTCCAAAGAGCAGAGGCTTCCTATTTTGTCCAATGACACCGACCTGACCCTCTTCAAAAAGGAACTAGAAGGAGCGGGGGTATGTCACAAGATCATTTCTGTTCAAGAGATATCGGATGTATCAATTCTCGCTTCTTATTTGATAAAAACGTATACAAACCAATAACCCTACTTTATAATGTCTTTAACAATGTCTTGCCAGATTTACAATTTTGATCTTCAGTTTTGGTTGGATAGGAGAAGTTCTTCAGATCCGTAAAGAGAGCCTATTTGATCCAAAGTAGTGGCCTAGTGTGTAGTTGGTAGGTTTATGAAGCAATGCTATGGGAGGACCCAGTGCCAGGAAGCAGAGATCTCAGCTCAGTTTTAGAAATTGCTCAGGGCATAGTTTCAGCTATGTCTCTCCATGAAGTGTTGGAGGAGATAGGGGAGACGGCAAACAGGATTCTGAATATAGATGCTAACACTATCAGGCTTTGGGACCGGACCAGAGATACCCTGGTGTTAAAGTTTGCTCACGGAACCGATGCTGAGAACAGGCCACAGGAGCTTCCGGTGAGGGAGGACAGTGTGGCCGCCAGGGTTTTGCGCACGGGCAAACCTATTGCTGTTCTGGACATCACCGAGGAAGCCAGCTACCCTTCAAAAGGGGTAGTGCAAAAAGAAAGCATGACCTCTTTGCTTACTGTGCCCCTGAAAACGGAGGGCGGAGTTATCGGTGTTTTCTCCGTGTACTCCATACAAAAGCGAAGTTTCTCCGAAGAAGAGGTTGAGATGACCAGCCTTTTCGCCTCCCTAGCTGCCATTGCCATTGAGAGGGCCAGGCTCTTTGAGGAGGTGGAAAGACTTTCCGTAACGGATCCTCTGACCGGCCTTTTTAACCGGCGCTATTTCAATTACATAATGGAACAGGAGAAGGGGAGGGTCAAGCGCTACAAAAAACCCTTGAGCCTGCTTTTTGCTGACGTAGATGGTTTTAAGGCCTACAATGACCGTCTGGGCCATTTGATGGGTGACGAGATACTGAAGGAAGTAGCTCAGATTTTAAGGAATAACGTCAGGGCAGCAGATGTGGTCGTCCGGTACGGGGGTGATGAATTTGTCGTCCTCGTGCCCGAAACTGACCAGGAGGAAGCGCAGTTGGTCACAGAAAGAATAGAAAGAGCTCTGAGAATATGGAATATGTCTCCTAACATAACGGATGTGCGCCTGAGTCTATCTATAGGATGTAAGACAGCCAATGCTGACAATGTGGAGACCATTGTCGAGGAAGCAGATAAAGAGATGTATAGCAAGAAGATCTGTATGTCCAAAGGGAGTCCTGAGGAGAACTCTGTACAGGAGGAAGGTCGGTGGGGAGATGTGTCAAGGGTAGACAGTGGGGGGGGGCGAAGCTAGAGTCTATGAAAAAGCTGGTCACAGAAGCCGACAAGCGCACAACTCTTTATCTAGGTGATTACTGGTATGCGCTCATGACCTCACAAATACGAAAGTACTATGGTTACCCCTTGGACCCATAGAGGCTGTCGCTCGATCAAGGGAGTAGTTTCTGTTATAGAGGCTATGCGAGGGTACTTACCTATGTTGGCTGGGAGGGGTAAGTTAGAGGCGACAGAGTGATGAAGAAATATCTGGCCAGGGCCTATGCCATCTTGAAAAGTTACTGGGTAAAGGTCTACTGGGAGGAGATCAGTGAGGGTGGTCTTCAGCTAAGGAAGTTGACCAGCGATCTCAAATTCTTGGGGTGGCTAGGGGTAATAATTGTCTTGCTTAACCTCCTGCTAACTACTTATCTGTATTTCTACAGCGGGGGACTTCCTTCTCTTCATATTATCGATGAGGTTAATGGCACCACTTTCTCTGTACCATCCACCTCCTTCTACTTTGCCCTTCTGGGCTATGCTCTGGGGTGGGCTTTCTTGCTGGCTGGCGCACTCTACAGCAATGCCTGGGCTTTTCTTGTGGCTGGAGTTGCCTTTGTCTACTATGTGGGGCCTCTCGGATTCGCGTTGACTAACAAATGGTTATTTGCTCTTCCTGCTCTTCTGGTTATCATTTTGGCCACCCTTAGGACTCATAAATGGAGGAGATCCGTTCCTCTTTTTCTCCTCTGCTTCGGCTTCGCCTTTATTATCCTATACACGACCCCTGTTAAGACGATGATACCGAGAGACTATCGCTGGGTGGGGATACTCCCCCTCGGACTCATCGTCTACTATCTTATTACCTCTCCCTGGTTGGCCCGGGAGAGAAAGCATCAACCTTTGTTTGTTTTCTCCGTTAGTGCTGGAGTCATTTTACTCTTTTTCTTATTATGTCTCAGTCTGAGTGCCGACCAAGAGGCCGCCCGGTCAGGTGTTTTCCTTTCTTTCAAGGAGATCATGTATCTGGTTTCTGTATTTTGGTTCATTTTGGGCGTCGAACTGGTAGAGATGTCATTAAGAGTGACTGACTGGGCAGTGGATCTGGGCAGGATGCTTTTTTCGGAAAGGATAGTGAGGACCTCCATCGCCGTTGTCTGGATGTTGGAGTTGGCTTTGACTCCCTTTGTCTTGCGGGCGGCAGATATGAAGGTGAGCTTCCTGTCTTTTACCCTGTCTCCGGATTTGCTAGTTTCTTTGGAAATTCATTTTTATCTTCTTTTGGGAATTCTGGCTCTGGTTTTTATCTTAGTGTGGAAAAGGAAGCTGAATACAGAAAGGCTTCTGTACATTTTTAGTTTCTATCTCCTCTCTTTTCTGTTAATCCAGGGCTATTATTCCAACCTCCTTTCTTTTGCGGAGGTGGAGGAGCTGGGTTTGTGGACCCTGTTCATCTATCTGGCTGGGATGACCTGGCAGACTTTTCTAGGAGGAGCGGGTTTTGTAGAAGGAGATGGGAAGTGGTTTCCTCACATAAGTCGTCTATTGCTCTTTCTGGGTGTGATTCTCCTTATGACCGCGGTCTCTCATCTGAAGCTGGTAGCTGGTGATCCCCAGTTTATTCAGTTAACCCAACTGGAACCCTTCCTGGGTATCATCTATCTGGGATTGCCCTACGCTCTTTACCTTTTTCTCTACCGACAGGGCTATTACACGCCGGTGCCCCAGAGGCAATTGCTCACTCTATTTGTCCTGGGGGCAGTCGTAGCTATCCCTGCTCTGATGGTAGAGCATAGCCCTTTTTTGACCGGTATTTCGGTCATTGGTGCTTTGATCCTGGCTATTGTGGTCTCCGAATCTTTGAAATTTCTAGCTGTGTATCTGACAGTCTATAAGACTCCTGGTTTTACCGAAGTGATGGACGGCCTGGCTTGCGTGGGAGCAGCAGGCCTGGGCTTTGCCACTTTCTATAATCACCCTCTTTTAATTCCCTTCCTTCCGGGATCATGGCAGAGTGTGTACTTTTTAGCTCCGGTGCGCGAGAACTATGAGGTTTTTCTGATTTTCTTCACCCATCTGGCCTCTGCTGCAGTTTTGGGCTATTTCGTGGGTCTGGCTCGGCAGAGAGTTATCCGAGGACTGTCTTCGGAAAGCACGACCCTAAGAGTGGTACGTCAACTTGTAGTTCTGGGAAGCGGGCTTTTCTTGGCTATCCTCTTTCGTGGTTTGTATGAGGCAGTTCTCCGAAGTCAGAAGGATGTTTTGCTATCCACCCATCTCATCTGGCTCTATATCTCAATCCCCCTGCTGGTGGTTTTGATCTTCCTCTATTTCTCCCTCGGCCTTCACAGGAAGCAGTGGATTCTCTCTCCTCGAGCATTGGTAGCGGTAATGGCTGTGGCCGTCCTCATTGGATCAGCAGTGGGAGGAGTGCTCTGGTATAAAGGTCGAGCTCTTACCTATCAAGATAAAGAATATGGCTTCAGCATGAACCATCCAGCCTCCTGGCGACAGGAGACTCCCCCGGAAGGAGCACTGCTGGAGATGAAGAGGGCCTTTGAATACGGAGATGCCCTGGTCTTCGTCTTCGTCACTCCCTTGCCGGAAGGGGTCACTCTAACTGATTATGCTACCTTTACTGAGCAGCAGTGGAAGGAAAGCGGTGTTGGCTACCAGAAGGAATCAGAAGAAGAGGTAATCATTAATGGTATTTCTATGATAAAGAGGATCTTTACCTGGGAAGCCAATCCGGCAGAGGGAGAGAAAGAAGTATTCAAGGCCCTTCATCTCTATTTTCTCCGAGAGCAAATGGGCTTTACCTGGGCAGGCATGGCTGACCTATATACCTATGATCTGGCCATTGCTGATTTTAATAGAATGGCGGAGAGCTTACGGTTTAGAGACTAATTGTCATTCGGGGGGCCGGCAGTTAGTCAACTACGCCGAGAAAACCTCGCAATTGACTTTAGGGGATGATAGGCGCTATAATTGAGCTAGCACTTTGACAACGGAATATAGAAGGTTGCTGGCGGAAGCCCTCGCCAGCGTAAAATATTCCAGGCGCATTGCAAAAAATCACCGCAAAAGCGGCGGGGCAGGCCGTGTTA
>CAYYBB010000166.1:0-4603 GCA_964469465.1 uncultured Actinomycetota bacterium | reverse complement strand
AGCAGGTTCGACGCATGCGGCACGCCGCTGAACGGCTTTGAGGTCGTGGCTGGCCCTGTTTGCCGGCTTAAACAAGAGTTTGATGCAGCCATCAAGTCATTTGAAGAAGACAGGGTGGATGCGATAGTGAGCTTGCATCTTGCCTATTCACCATCATTGGAATCTGCTGAAGTATTCTTAAAGACAAAGCTACCAATCATTGTTTTGGACACAACACCAACTTTTGCATTTGGGCCAGAGCAGGACGCCACGGAAATCCTTTACAACCATGGTATTCATGGCGTGCAGGACATGTGTAATCTCCTCATTCGAAGTGGGAAACCTTTTGCTATTGAAGCAGGCCACTGGGAAAAGTCTGATGTACTGGACAGGGTAGCTCTGCGTGTGCGTGAGGCTGCCCTATCTACAGCTATGAGGCGTTCGCGCATTGGCCTGGTAGGTGAACCATTTAAGGGTATGGGCGACTTTTATGTACCATCAGAGCTATTGAGTGCCACAATTGGAGTTGAGATAGTCCATGGTTCTGCGCAAGAACTCAGCGCGCTGTTGCCAGAACCTGATAGCCAAGAAGTACAGTCTGAAATTGCAGCCGATGTTGCAAGATTTGAAACGGGTGGGCTGGATCCACAGTCGCATCTTCGTTCTGTGCAAACAGGAATCGCGCTTCGCAGATGGATAACACAGGAAAAGCTCTCAGCAATTACAATGAATTTTCTTGCATTTACTAAAGCTTCAGGCTTACCGACAATACCATTTCTTGAAGCTAGTAAGGCGATGGCAAGAGGAATTGGGTATGCCGGTGAAGGAGACGTCCTTACAGCTGCCCTAACCGCAGCACTTCTTTCAGTCTATCCAGAAACAACGTTTGTTGAGATGTTCTGCCCGGACTGGGAAAATAACAGCATTTTTGTTAGCCACATAGGGGAAATGAACATCAATTTGTTGGCGGGCAAACCGAAGCTCGTTGAGGCTACATTTCCGTTTACGGACGTAGCCAAGCCTGTTATCGCAGTTGGACGTTTTCGTCCCGGGCAGGCTGTGCTAGCAAACCTGGCGCCAGCTCCAGGTGATTCCTACACATTAATCATTTCTGCGATCACCATGCTTGATGCCAATGGCAAGGATACAATGGTAAATACCGTACGGGGCTGGTTTCGACCATCAATGCCAGTTGCAGAGTTTCTTGAAGAATATAGCAGAGCAGGCGGAACGCATCATTCTGCTTTGGTGTATGGCGGTGCGGCTCATGAGGTTGCCGGCTTCGGGAAGATGATGAAATGGAATGTAGTAATAATTTAGTTTTATAAGAATCATTGCTTATTGTGTGATATTTTAAAAGGTCACGTTTTTTGCTGTGAAGAAGTAAAAAATCAAAATGTAAATTTTCCAGTTTTGACAAGATATCCATGAACATTGATGATGTATTTTTTCAAATTTCAATCCACAAACATATTAACAGAGGAAGAAATAAAGAAAGGGGGTCTTCAAGGAGAATTTGTTTCCTCTTTTAATTATCTTGTACAAAGTAAACTTTCACGGGAGGTAAGATATGAGCATCGGAAAAAAATTAAGGATGGCACGGTTGTTTGATGAAAAGAGCAACAGGATGGTTCTGGTAACTGCAGACCACGGCATATGTATAGACCCAATGAATGAACTTGAAAATATGGCCAAGATTGTCAGCCAAATAGTTGAAGGTGGAGCAAATGTAGTTTTGTTAACCCCAGGCATTGCCCGTCATGTAGCAGAAGAATTGGCTGGCAAAATCTCTCTTATGCTGCGGATAGATGGGACCGCTACCTCAATTGGTCCTGACTTGACCAATGATAACCTTATCTATTCGGTAGGGGGTGCATTAAGGATGGGAGCAGACGCTGTAGCTACCTTCGGAGTTATCGGTGTGCCGAGAGAAGCACAACTTTCTGAAAAGATTGGTAAAGTAAATGATGATTGTGAAAAATGGGAAATGCCAATGATGGTGGAAATGGTACCAAAAGATGTGTTAGAACACCAGTTTAAAAGCAGAGCAGAACGGAAGTGGCCCAGTGATCCGGAAATAGTAAAATATAGCGCAAGAGTAGCAGCCGAATTAGGAGCGGATATTGTCAAAGGCTACTATACCGGGGACCCAGAAACATTTAAAGAAGTAATTAGATACTGCCCGGTACCTTATGTGGTTTTGGGAGGGCCCGCTTCAGAAGACCCGGAAATTTTTTTGGAATTTATTAGAAAAGCAATGGATTGTGGAGCTGGTGGAGTATCCGTAGGTAGAAATGTATGGGCTTATAAGGATCCGGTAGCCCTCACACGGGCTATCTGCCGGATTGTCCATGACGATGCCTCGGCTGAAGAAGCCTTAAAAGAAATTAGATGAAAAAGGGGACAGATTAATTAACTGTTGCAATTTTGGGTTTTGTTTCAAAGTCACTAAAGTAGGAACTTTCTCTTCCGGCCTACCGGCGGTGTCTGGAGGAGTTCTCAACTTTGGAACAAAGCCAATACCCGAATAAATGGGTAAGAAATGAGGGTCAGAGTAGCCTATGGGGAGAAAGGGCTTTGAGTTGAGTTGCCCGACGCGAACACCACCGTAGTGGAGCCTCGCTTTGTCGAGGGCCTAGATGAGAAGGCTGCCCTCCGGGATGCCCTGCACCATCCCATAGGCACTCCTCCCCTGCGAGATCTGGTCACCCCAGAAGATCAGGTTGCCATCGTCTTCAGCGATTTGACCCGCCCCATGCCCAGCAACCGCGTGCTGCCTATCCTCTTAGAGGAGATAGGGCATGTGCCCAAGGAGAACATCCTATTGATAAATGCCTTGGGCACCCATCGCCCGAACACCCGAGAGGAATTGACCCGCATACTGGGCCAAGAGGTGATGGAGAAGTATCGCATCGTCCAGCACGATTGCTGGGACTACGAGAAACTCGTCTACCTGGGTGAGACCAGCCATGGGCATGAGGCATGGGTCAACAAGGATTACATAGAGGCGGATTTCAAGATCTTGACCGGTTTGATTGAGCCCCACTTCTTCGCCAGTTTCTCCGGTGGGCCGAAGGCGATTTTGCCGGGCATAGCGGGAGAGAAGACCATACTGGGAAACCATAGCGCTAAGATGATCGCCCATCCTAAGGCCACCTGGGGCCTGACAATTGGCAATCCCATATGGGAGGAGGCCAAGGAGGTGGCCGAGAGGGCGGGGTGCACCTTTCTCCTCAATGTATCGGTCAACAAAAGAGGCGAGATCACGGGGGTCTTTGCTGGAGACCTCGGGCAAGCCCACGCCCGAGGCACTACCTTCGTCAAAGCCTTGGCCATGGTGCCCGTACCTCACCCCTTCGATATCGTCATAACAACTAATTCAGGCTACCCACTCGACTTAAATTTGTATCAAACAGTGAAGGGGATGTCAGCCGCCGCTCAAGTGGTGAAGCCTGGGGGCAGCATCATCCTAGCGGCCGAATGTCGGGATGGGATTCCCGATCACGGTAAGTACAAGGAACTTCTGCACATGGCTAGCAGTCCTCAAAAGTTATTGGAGATCATCAATACCCCCGGATTCTCGATGCAAGATCAATGGGAGGCACAGATTCAAGCCTTGATTCAAACCAAAGCTGACGTATATCTGAAGACGTCCTACCTCTCGGATGAGGAGATCTGCCAGGCCCTTCTCGTCCCCTGTCATAGCCTCGAGGAGGAGGTGGAGCGGCTCTTGGAGAGGTACGGGCCTCAGGCAAGCATTTGCGTGCTCCCGGAGGGTCCTCAGACCATACCCTATTTGGAGGCCACTCGGCCTCTTGCCTAAACCAAGAACCATTGCCATCAGGGCTTTCGCGAGGGGAGGTGAGGCGACTTGGAGAGTAAAGTATTGAGTCGCCTAAGAGAGATCGTAGGGGAGGGGTATCTTCTTACCTCGCCCGAGGATCTCGTCTGTTATTCCTACGATGCCTCTCAGCCCACCTTGGACGAGTTACCAGGGGCGGTAGTCATCCCCACTTCAGTAGAGGAGATAGTGGCCATCCTGCGTTTGGCTAACGAGATGCAGATTAAGGCGGTTCCTCGCGGCTCGGGGACCAATCTGAGCGGAGGAACCATACCTCCTCCCGGGGGTGTGGTCATCAATATGGTCAAGATGGATGGGATATTGGAGGTGGATGAGAGGAATCTGACGGTGACCGTTGAGCCCGGGGTGATAACCGATGTGCTGCAGCAAGAGGTTGAAGGTAGGGGGTTATTTTATCCTCCTGACCCAGCCAGTTCGGCTATATCCACCATCGGGGGCAATGTGGCGGAGAACGCTGGCGGCTTAAAGGGGCTAAAATACGGCGTTACCAAGGATTATGTGTTAGGTCTAGAGGTGATACTGCCCACCGGGGAGGTGCTTACCACTGGGAGCAAATGTGTGAAGGATGTTGCGGGGTATAACTTGACGCAGTTATTCGTTGGCTCTGAAGGCACCTTAGGGCTCTTCACCAAGATAACTCTCAAGTTGATACCCATGCCTGAGGCCAGGCGGACCATGCTCGCCCTCTTCAACGAGATAGAGGCGGCCCAGCGATTCCGCAACTAAAGATTTTTCTCCATAAACTTCCTCTTTAATCGAAGC
>CAYYBB010000165.1:0-4644 GCA_964469465.1 uncultured Actinomycetota bacterium | reverse complement strand
AAAAATTCTTAATCTCAAAACATCCATCGTCACTCCCAGCTCTTCTGCTATTTCCCACTCGGTTTGATCTCCTACTTTGGCAAGTGCTTGTTCTAATTCTCTATCAGAAATCAGGGCCAGAGCGGTTTCCTTTTCTACTTTGCGCTCTGCTTTTTGTACCGGAATGGCCTCGGTGACACTGAAGTGAGCCACGGTCTGATGGCCTGGAGTCTTTTGGTGATGGATAAGCTCGTGGGTGATGGTGCAGTTTTTCTTGATCTCGGTGAGACTGGAATCAATCACAATGAATTTATCTAGACCGTCGGAGACGTAGGAGCCTTCGATGCAGAGGGGAGGTGCTTTTCGTAGATATCGAGTTTCAGCTTCTCGGCTCTTAGCCTTGAGTCAAGGGTCTTCATAGTTAAGGGAGTTAGCTCAGACTCTCTAGACAACATCTATGGCTTGAAGTTGGGGCACCACTGTCTGAACTTTTCCGCACTGATGCATTGACCTTTTAACACCATTTCATAGAGAACCCTACAAGCGGAATCAATCAAACCCCTTTTCTGCGCCCGAAAAAGAATATCAACACTATCCAGAACCTCGAAGGTTCCCAGATTTGTGGCAAACCGGATGGCATCCTCATCGTCTACTAGCAGCACAGACGGATAGTTCTCTTCCGCCAGCGCTATGGCTTCTGCCTCTCCCCAATTCTTAGCATCCATTCGCTTATACCAGAACTCTAACAGCTTCTGATTCTGATTAAAGACCGATTTTATCCAACTAGCATTACAAATTTGGGAAGATTCTCGACGGCCTTTGCCTTGAATGCAAATTTCCTGATAGACCTTATTAGGAATATAAATTTCGCCAAAAAGCTCACGAAGAATAGTTAAGTGGCTGACTGATGCTAAGCCAATCAGAGTAGAGGAGTCTGCCACCACCATCATTGGCTAACCCCTAATTTGTATCCGGGAAGAGTGCCTTTTTGGTGGCGCCTAGCTTTCTATTCCATTCTCTTAGTTCCCACTCATTGACTTTGCCAAATCTCTTTATGTCGGAGCGGGAAATTAAGCCTTGGTGGTAAAGATCAAAAAGCTTGGATATTCTTTCTTCTGTAGAAGCCGTGGAAGGAATAGTAGAGTTTACGAGGGCTTCCCGCAGACGGCGTATTTCTTGCCAGTTCTCAACTAAAGCTTGCCTCTGCTCCAATTGACTTTTCATAGCCGTTTTAGTATCAACTTGATTGCTGATATAAGTACAGAGCTTGCAAATAGCATCAGCTATATCCAGCCTGGCCGTAAGCCGCTCTGGCCGTACGATTTCGAAATTATCAGCCCTTATCAATCGATATGATACTGGAAGATCTGTTCTCGAATTCATTTTATCACTCCTGCTCTTTTCTTTCTACAATTGGCCCGTAGTGTTTTTCGCACGTCTCTAAATTTTGTTGTAAGGCTCTGATGACTGAACGCATAAGAGTGAGAGGAATGATAATCTTTGCATAGACCGGCAGCTCTATAATGTCGCTCTCTTGCGGCAATTGGTGCATCGAGGTTGGCGCCTCCATGCGTGAAAAATATAGTGTGAATTCATGGGGGCCGTGACTAACTACCATGTGATTGGAGTAAATGTCAGGAGGCATCTTTTCTATCGGAGGAAGAACAAGTTTATATTGTCGCACCCCCTCTTCCGTTACCACATTTAAAACGGGCTCTCTAGATTTGCCTTCTTCTGCCATTCTATCTCCTTTGGTTTATTTTAAGATTCTGCCTCTCGCCTCGCCCTTCTTTCCTTCTGGTCTCTTCAATGATTTGCTCAATGGCCTTGATGGTTTTTCCCGACAAATCCGCTACACTGATAGAGCGCTTGGCGGGGCAATTTTGGGCAAGGACATGTCCCGAACCAGATACGGGCTGTTAGGTAATGTTATTTCAGCTTTAATGTTTTTACCTTTTCTAACCTCTCTTTAAATCTTTCCAATTTTGATAATCTATCACTTCGCTCTTTATGTACAATGTTTGCAAAAACCGATATGGCCTTTTCTAAAACTCTAATTTCATCGTCTATTAGATTTCTCCTTCTATAAATTATTGCCAACCTATCATAAGGATGGCTTCCTTCAAAATTTTCTTTTACATTTTCTTCATATAATCGAATGGCCAAATCAACCTGCCCAGCCTTTTCTAGTTCAATCCCCCTTAGGTTCCTTTCAGCTTGTCTGCCAAATTTATCCATATTTTTGCCTTCCTGAAATAATGTTGCCTAACCATCAATAACCAATACAGACTGTTATATAGCGCTGCCGCCCAATTCAGCAATCTTTGATTCGATCAAACTGATATGCTCTTGTTGAAGTGAGTCATCAATGTCGTCGTGCTTCAGAAAATACAAAGCCTCATAGTACTGATCGAGGGCTTTCTTTTTTTGACCCTTGAACTCCGCCTTCTTCGCCGAATCAAGATAGCCCGCTAGTTGTGTATCCTGAATTAACTGAGATATTTGTCGTTCCAGCGAATCGAGGATTGAAGGATTATTTGCTTTGGGCTTATATTCCCGGACTTTTAGTAACACTTTGGATAGCAAATTGACTTTAATTGTAACGCTTGGGGCAACCTCAGCCTTAGAGCGGGCGTTCTCAAATTCGCTAGTCAAGGCGTCTACAATGATCTGGTCATGCATGGGTTGAAATTCTTTAATTAGTGCTGATGGTAGCGGATTGAGTGTTGGAATTCCGAGCTGCTCATATTTCATGAGAGCAGAAGCATGCTCAATAATAAGATCACAGCGTGAGAGCTGAGTATCGAGCTTCTTCGACTCTCTTACAAGCTTTAGCGAATCATTGATAATGCGAACCCTCTGCACCAGATCCATTACCACGATGGGATTGCAATTGTTACAAAGCCCGTTTGCTGTTATGGCAAGGAGCCATCCGGAGCGCCCGCAATATTTACATTGAGCCATAATAAAAGCCTCCTATCCAGACAACATAGCCCCACTTACTCGTTATGTCCCTTCCTCTCAGCCCCCCTCCTCTCCCTCTTTATCTCCTCCACAATCTTTTCTAACGCCCTGCGGGTCTCCTCGGGAATATCAGTTACATCAATATATCGTTCATCAACTCCTATCTCACGGAGTCAAGTCTGCAACCAGATAAGAAAGGTGAGTATGGTTATCAGTTATTTTTGCTTTCAGTCTCCTATCTTACGGAGTAGCAGACTCCCTTGATGCCAGCGGGGAGAGGGCTTTCTAGTAAATCGAGTTTGCTCTTTTGGCGAGCCATGTCAGTCGCACCGGGATATATCTTCTTTGCGAATTCTTTTATCGCTCGGAAGAGACAAAAATATTCCTCTCTTCTAGCAAGTGCCTTCATTCGAATAGCATATTCTCTCTCAATCTTGATCAACTTAAGCGCAAGCTCTCTCCTCGTAGGATCTTGCAATATGTTCAGGGGAGTCTCAAATCCAAACATTGGTCTAGGTCTCTTTTCCATCTCTGAGAGTCCGGCTATCTTGAATATGCCTGCAGTCATAGTTGACCAACCTATGCCAATTATGCTTTGAGTATACGAGATAGGCTACATTGAAATCTACTACCTCTCTTTTCTCTATGTAAAGTTAACTTCCTTATCTTACGCCTTCCTTGCCCAAGAGAAATGAATAAAAATGAGTCCTGCGATCCATTTTATAGTTATTTTTTTCTCTTTACAATCTATTTGGAACGGCCCCTTTCCTCAGTCTCCCGTCTCGCCCTTCTTTCCTTTCTAATCTCTTCAATTATTTGCTCAACCATCCTGACAGTCTCCTCTGGCAAAATCGGTCACGTTAATATATTGCTCATCAATCTTCAAAACATTTAGCTACTCAGCATCACCGATCATAATAAAGAACCTCGATTTACCAGCGGAAGCATCACCCCCAATAAGTATTTCGCGCTCGCCTTTCTTGAAATCGAAAGCCATATGCTCTTCGGTATCTACTAGCTTTGCTTTCAGTCTCCAGCCATAATTAGGCATCTGGTTGAGGTAAAAACTCTTGAGGTTTTTTAGGGTCAAACTAACTTCAAAGGTGAAAGATTCATCTATTTGATCTCCTTCCTTTTCCCGGTATTCAACTAGCCTCGCTCCTTCTGGAATCGGAATATCGGGATAGTTATCAAGAGTGCCTCCGACTGAGGCTTCTATAGGGATTTCTTCTGTCTCCACTGGCGCTGATTTGGTTTCAGTTGTCTCCTCGACAGGTTGCGGTGTCGAGATTTCGGTTGTTTCTGGACCAGTTTCTCTGGACAGTTGTGAAGCACAGGCGGAAAAGAATAGACCTGCTAGAACTAAAAGAGTTAAGAGTGCTTTAACTAAAGACCTCTTCATTTTTGTCCCCTTTTTTTTGTCATGCTCCCAAATCTATTTGCAAATCAAAAGTTAACCACTTATAGCCTTCACCATCATGGAATGCGTCTAGGAAGAGCCGGAAACTAGGACTACTCTCGGGGAGAGGAGGGCACCCTATCCATCCAGTTCCAATAGAATCTGGAGGTACATTCAGAAACGTACCGAATGCGTAATCAATGCGCCGACTTTGCCGATTCGGGCCGATTAGCCTACTATTATCTTCTAGAAAGCTTTGCAATGTCTTATCTGATTCATTATCGACAACTACGTGAATTAAT
>CAYYBB010000164.1:0-4710 GCA_964469465.1 uncultured Actinomycetota bacterium | reverse complement strand
GGGAAGAAGGTATAACAAGGGTCTGGTAACTCACACACCCCTGGACCTGGCCAGATCTATGGCTTACTTGAAATGCTATTTCCCCCACTATCTGGGCTATTGCCCGGTGCAAGACATCCATTTCTGCTTCATTCCTCAGAAAAAAATTAGCCGCTACTACTGTCCAGAGACGAGGTTGGCAGAGATCCTTACCTCTCCCCGTGACTCCCTGGAAGAGGAGGTAGCGAAGTTTGCCAGTCATCTCATGGAGACCGCCAGGATAGCCAGGGGAGATCTGGGTGTCACTGGATCAGTCCTTCTGAGGATTCACGATCCACATCTCTCCGACATAGACCTGGTACTCTATGGTCTGGAAAATGCTCTCCGGATCAGAGAGATCTTGAGCTATAGCCAGACTCACCAGCCAGATCAGACCAGAAGAGCCGGTAGGGATTTTGGTAGGCTCCAAGGAGCGGAGCTCAGACCTGAGGACGAGGAGAGAAGAAGAAGCTGGTGTCTGGAAAAAGAAAGAAACTTTGGCCTCTCCCTGGAAGAGGCCCTCTACCTTGCCAGCAGGCGGTGGAACCACGGGTTCTACGGTAGCAGGTATTTTTCTATCCGTCCGGTAAGAAAGGATGCCGAGATAAAAGAGGACTACGGGGATCACTTCTATCGGAATGTGGGACAGGCCACGATTCAGGCCACCATCTCCTCCTCCCAGGAATCCCTTTTTCTTCCAGCCCGCTATGAGATGGAAGAGGTGAAAGTCCTGGAACTTGAAATGCGGGGAGAAGGGGAAAAGGCATCCTGCGGGCCAGCCGGCGAGGCTATCATATCGCCTGGAGAGAAGCCCACAGAGCAGCCTGGAGGCGAGTTTCTAAAGGAAATAGTCTCTTATGTGGAACTATATTGCGATGCTTTTGAGGCTAATGATAGAATCTTAGCCAGAGGAAAGCTGGAGAAGGTGGATAGTCATTACTATCGGTTAGCCATCGGGAGTGTCGGAGAGGACGTAGAATATATGAAGCTGCTACGATGGCCAGGGTAAGCAGGCATGTTTTCAGGCGACCAAAATAACTAATAGGGGTATGCACTTGACTGGCGTAACCACAAGATATAGTAAGAATTTGATATCCTTGGCCACAATATATTGTATTAGGTGGAGTCAAGTGCATACCCCAATATAACTAATTAATTCCCTTAGTCGTAGGGAAGAGAACCAGTACGAAGGAGAGAAAAGGTATAGGAGGAAGCGAGATGGCCAAACTCAAGGAAGAGATTAAGGAATTTGTGAAGAAGCAGCCTTTCACTGTCATCATCACCATCGGTGAGGATGGCAAGCCCTATCCCATCGTCATGGGCCAAAACCCAGGAGCCCAGTTCGTGGGAGAGTGAAGGAAGTATATATCTGAAGGAAGCATTATCTAATCTTCCCTTCGCCACTCACACCCCACATTGCTGGCCCTGGTGAGAAAGACAGTGGCTTCTATTCGGTTGGCCAGGTAATTCCGGACTTCTGTCTCCAGCTCAATAGCTTTGTCCATCCCTTCCACCAGAGCGAAGACAGCAGGTCCCCAAGAGCTCTGCCCGGCTCCTGGGGCACCCCATTCTAACATTCGAGAGACGAGTTCTTCACAGATGGGACTGGCAAACCTCCCTCCCTGAATGGGCTTGAAATGATCACCTACTAATCTTTGTATGTGGCTCAGAGCCAGACCGAAGCCCGCTAGATCCTCTTCCACCAGGGAGGGCAGGAGTTCCATGGTCAGTAATCGACAGATCTGGCCCACTTTATCTTCAGACATAGGAGGCAGTTCTCGAAAGACCCTTTCCTCATCCTCTCCGCTGAGACCCTTTTTAACCTGAGGAATGGCAATGACGAAAATCCAGTCCGGGGGGAAGGCGTGATGGAATATAACTGGGGGTGCCCCGCTGGTCCCTGTTGCAGAGCAGTGTTTCTCAGAGTAATACTCCATATCCACTCTTTTGCCACCATCTACGACAAACCCGCCTTTTTTGAATACCCCAATCCCAATTCCCGAGCGAAGCCCCCGGCCGGTAATGGTAGCCAGCTCATCGATTTCAGCCGGAACATCGTAGAGTGTACTTATAGCCAGGGCCACGGCAAGAGCAAGTTGGGTACCAGAACCCAGACCCACATGTTCTGGAATAGAAGAAAGAACCCGAATATAAACACCCTTGCCAATGCGGAAATGCTCCAGGCACTGGCTGGCCAGCTTCCTCACTTTCTCTTCCCGTGGACTCTCGACCTTCAACTCGGTTGCCGGACAGGCCTCCAAAATCAAACCAGGCTGTTCGATGGCCACGCCTATACTTCCAAAGAGCCGCCTGGACTGACCGCTTAAATCCAGCATCCCCAGATGGAGGCGGGATGGAGTCCTGACCACTACTTTCAAAGAGAGACCACCCCCTTGCTCGACCCCGGTTGTTCCTGGCTCCTACCCGGTGTGTGGGTCCTGACATACTCCCTAACCAACTCCATGGCTTCTTTTTCTTTGGGTCCCCCGGTCTTCTGAGCTATGGTGGAGAGTCGCTCCAGCTCTTCCCGAATCCAGTCAGGATCGTGCAGCCGGATCCGGGTGGCCAGAATAGTTGCCTCAATGACCGCATTTTTGCCTCGATTGAAGCCCAGGAAATCCCGCAGTCGACCCTGGGAGACAACTTCTACCCAGAACTCCGCCCGCTCCCCTTCCTCACTCACCCTCCGGACGACAAACTCGTAGTAATAACAGCTTTCCCGCAACACGGCTCCCCTGACCACTTTGGCGGGGAAATAATCAAAACTTACAGCACTCAGGGCGCTTTGCACGAAAATGAGAACATCATCGGTGATGTTTATGACTCCCTCACCGGTGGCGGCCAGATTTCGATAAGTAGCTGTGTCCCGATAGGGACGAATCCTGGGCTGGGTTTTCCAGAGAACTCCCATGGGAGCAAAGTTAACCTGTCCCTTTCGGTTCATAGTGGAGACGATTGCCTCGATGATCATGCGCGCCCCCTGATTTTTCCTCTGAAAATGCGTTAATTTTCATGCTCCTTTGTGCCACATGGGACATGAAGGTTTCGAGGTTAGCCGCCCCCCCTCCCCGGTGCGACTCCCGGAAAATTCAACTCCAGATGAAATGCGGAGGTGTGGATCTTTCAGGGCTCACTCCAGATATGATTCCAGAGCTCTTCGCAACATGTCCACATCCGTGACCAGGGTGACACCCCGAAAATCCTGCAGCCGCTTTACATTGTCCAGATCTATCTGACGCGGATATACCTTCACCAGACCGGAGGGGCTGATGGAGTTTATATCCTCGCTTATGTCAGTAGGGAGGACAATAATGGGGGCTAGAGATTTACCGGCCTGGGCGAAGATATTAGTGATAAGAGAGTCAGAGATGCCGAGGACAAACTTGGCTACGGAATTGGAGGTCGCAGGAGCGACCACCAGGACCTTATAATGAGATTTGGAAAATCTGCCTGAGATGGGAGAGCTGTAGCCAATATCTTTGTGGACCCGAGCACCACTGTCCTGGATCAAGCCCTCCAGATGGTATATTCGCAGGACTTCTTCTGCTGCCCTGGATAGAAAAAGATCTACATTTTCCAAACTGAGGGCAAGATCCACACACTCTTTCAGGAGATGGCCGGCTCCAGTGATGCCCCAGGCGATCTTCTTCATAGGCCTTTTCCTCACTCCTGAGCGGAGGTTCGCTTTTGCTCATTATAACATAAGGAACTTTTTGCCCTATTTTTCGCCCTATAACCGTAGGACCATAAGCCCTCCGGACCGGCTGCTGTGATGCAGTCGGAATACCTGGATGCCCATTAACTTATATGGGGTATCCACTTGACTCCACCTAATACAATATATTGCAGCCAAGGATATCAAACTCTTACTATATCTTGTGGTTAGAGGTGTTAAGTGTATACCCCAATAACTTATTTATTCAGCAAAGGATAGCTGCAGCCCTAGAAGATATAGCCGAGAGACCTGGGTGTCCATCCGACCAGAGCACAACCAGAATATGCTCCAGGTCAGCACCTCCTGGGCAACCAGGAGTTTAAGGATAAGACCTTCTCTCTGGTGACCCTGGCCTCTCTTCTGCCTCCGATACAGGCCGCGCCGCGCACCCCCGCTATATCAGCGCCCAGTTCGCAGACCAGGGCGAGATCCTCGGCCTTTAAGGAGCCCGCCAGAGCACAGAGAAGGCCTCCCTCATGAACCTCTCTGACAAATCTTCGCAGAGTATCGAAGTCCAAAAAGTCAAAGAGAGAGCTGCCGTCTTTTACTACTGTGTCCAACATGCAACCATCGGCACCCGCAGCCTGGGCCACTTGGGGAAGGAGCAAAGGGTCCAGAGAATCCACTCTCCTGGCATCAGCATAGGCCACCGGGATGACCCTGGTTCGAAGATTGGCCTCTCGGACAGCCTCGGTTATTCGCTGCAAGAGATAGATAGCTTCACGAGCATTCTGAGGACCCAAGAGACCTACCTTAATGTAGTCCACTCCGCAGCTAGCTGCTCCGAGAGCGGCCAGAGCAGCGGTTCCCGGCAGATTGGGCATGTCTCCTATTGCAGCACTCACCTCCAAGCCGGAGGACAGCTCCACTACTCTTCGAATGACTTTAGGAAAATTAGCCCCCAGGGAGCCCTCCAGGGGATTTTTGACATCGATGATATCAGCTCCTCCAGCCAGGGCTTCCCGAGCCTCTTCCTC
>CAYYBB010000163.1:0-4714 GCA_964469465.1 uncultured Actinomycetota bacterium | reverse complement strand
GTCCAAGCTGGCCCCATCTACCGGTTCTTGTCTTACGATGCTATCGAAGTAAAAGCCGCCCTTTGGCATCTTGGCGCTCGGGCGGGCGGTGATGTCTCCCTTAGGATATACGTAGGTATTGCCTTGTTCATCGACCGTAGTAACAAAGCCTTCACCAATCAATACGGCTGTCCCGTCTTGAAGCTCCCAGGACTTAAAGTTTTCGTTTCTATATCCAAAAAATGTCTCAAGAGGCGAAACTGAAACAACATCAAGGCTAAGGGCTTTTCTCAGGTCCTCTTCAACTTCCCCTAGTACCTGAAATGGCTCATGTACCCTTACAGGTCTTTCCTCTAACCCAAGGGCGCGCCT
This sequence comes from uncultured Actinomycetota bacterium, assembly GCA_964469465.1. Taxonomy (GTDB): domain Bacteria; phylum Actinomycetota; class Humimicrobiia; order Hakubellales; family Hakubellaceae; genus Hakubella. The sequence continues at coordinate 4,363 of CAYYBB010000163.1, read as the reverse complement.
GAGCTTGGCAAGAGTGCTGGCAGCAATGCCCGTCACAACAGTAGCTCCAAGGTCAATCACCACCTTGCCTGGATCTTGGTGACTTAGGGTCCTGATAAATCGCTCTCTTGAAGTCATGATGCACTCCTTGCCGCAACTGGCACTGCGGAATTCTGAAATTTAAGTGCTGAGAAAAATCTGTGATAGGGAGTCATCCACGCGCGCTACTCCTGGGTCCATGTTTCTGGCCAAAAACGCTCGATAGAAACCTAGACATACCTCATCCTTCTTCTCTCCATTAACATGTCCAAAAGCACAGAAAGGACAATTACTAAGCCAAAAACCGCGTGCGTCCATTCGTAACGAAGCCTTAATAGAACTAATGCGTTTTCTATGACCGTGATGATCAACGCACCCAAGAAAATCCCGGTCATGCTCCCCACTCCCCCGCGCAGTGAGGTACGACCCACCACAGCCGCAGCTATGGCCCTGAGTTCCCAGCCCTCTCCCGCTCTCGACGAAAATGTTCCAACCCGAACAGTCTGCATCACGCCCACAAAAGCAGACAAGAGCCCCACTATGATAAAGCAAAGGGTCTTGACCATATCCGTATTGATGCCCATTGCTCTGGCTGCTTCCTTGTTGTCGCCAGTTGAATATATCCAGTTTCCAAACTTGTGCAGGTGAAGCAAAAGGCCGAGAACGACCGCAAATAGCACAAACCAGGCTGCCGGCACTGGAAATAAATCTCCCAGTTCACCTGTAAGGAGTGTGGTGAAGACCGGAAAACCTGCGGTATCGGCAGGGCGCGTAAATCCTCCCGAGACCATGAGGGTCAACCCTCTCCAAAACATCATAGTTCCCAAAGTAGTAACAAACGATGGAATCCGTCCTTTTACAGTAATCAGGCCGTTCAGTAGACCAGCAATGGCGCCTCCAGCCAGCGCGACAAGACCCGCAATAAACGGGTTTATCCCACTCTCGAAGAGCCTCATAAAAACAAAAGAGCCGACAACTAGTATGGAACCAACCGAAAGATCAAATTCTCCGCAAATCATCAACAAGCCAACTCCAAGTACAATGATAGTAAACTCAGGGCCCAGAGAAAGGAGAATTTCAATATTTTCGCGGCGTATAAAATTATGCCCGGGAGAGATAGCAGCAGTGAGAACCAGGAGGACAGCAAGTACTATCAGAACACCTAGAGAGGGGAAGGTCGAAAAAACTCCTCCCATCCTTCTCTTGTTGGCGCTTTCTTCCAAAGGCCCTCCTTTCCGAAAGATTAAAAACGATCAGCCTAGAGTTCCCCTTACTATAAGATGAGTAAGATTTTCCACAGAGGTGCCTTCCCTTTTTACATCGGCGATCTTTTCGCCGTGCGCCAGGACGACAATCCTATCAACAATGGAGAAAATGTGATAAAGATTATGAGTAATGAAGATTACAGCAATGCCTTTCTTTTTCAACTGGGATATGAACTCAAGCACTTCCTGAACTTCTTTAACCGAAAGGGCCATCGTGGGCTCATCAAGTATTACCAACTTTGCTTCAAAATGTAGTGCCCTGGCTATTGTCACTCCCTGTCTTTCTCCTCCTGAAAGGGTTGATACTGGTACAGCCGGAGATCTCAATTGCAATCCTATGCTCCGAAGTGCCCCCATGCTTTCTTCGTCCATCGTGTTCCTGTCAAGAAATCCTACCCTGGTGACAGGTTCTCTGCCCATAAAGACATTCCTTGATATGCTTAGATTGGGAGCCAGCGCCTGTTCTTGATAGACGGTTTCAATGCCCAGCGACCTGGCATCTCGAGGGGATGACATTCTCACCTCTTTACCTTCGAAGTAGATCTCTCCTCTATCAGCTTGATGGTATCCAGATAGCACTTTGATCAACGTTGACTTGCCAGCGCCGTTATCCCCCACAAGTCCGACCGTTTCAGGTTGCTTTACCTCAAAGTCGACACCCCTCAAAGCGTGAACCCTGCCGAACCACTTATGAATACCTACCATTTTAACCAGCTCTTCAGAATCGCTAATCGGTTGCGCTACCACCATCTCGAAAACACCTCTCGCTTCATATTGTTTCCCTTGATCAGGTCACAGGATTTCCTCAATGCTTCTCTACAATCCTTATACTTATCTTATACCACACGTCTCTCCACAAAGGTATTCAACATGACAAATAAAATGGTCGCCAAACCTATAAATGCCCCCACACCGAAAACTGGGACCCCCATTAGTATGAGACCGTTATCTAGGATTGGTATGGTAAGTGCTCCCAGGAAAACACCCGCCATGGTTCCCACTCCTCCGAACAGTGAGGTGCCGCCCACGACCGCAGCAGCTATGGCCCTGAGTTCAAACCCGATGCCCTGGGTTGCAGCGAAAGATCCGAGTCGAATTGATTGCATAACGGCTGAAAACGCGCACAAAACGCCAACTATTACAAAGCAGAGAGTCTTGACCATATTGGTATTGATGCCCATAGCTCTGGCTGCTTCCTTGTTGTCGCCAGTTGAATATATCCAGTTTCCAAACTTGTGCAGGTGAAGCAAAAGGCCAAGAATCACGGCAAAAAGCACAAACCAGATGATCTGCACAGGCACAAAACCAATTGTGCCAGTAAGGGCCCTCTCCAGAGCCGAGCCTGTTGGTACGTAGGCCCGAATGCTTACCGGGGCCACACGGGACCACACGTAGAGCACACCGCGCCAAAACATCATGGTTCCCAGGGTGGTAATAAAAGAGGAGATTCCTGTTCTTACCGTAATCAGGCCGTTCACAAGACCAAGAATGGCCCCCGCCGCAAGTGCAACCAGAAGCGCCAATATGGGATTCGCCCCCCCAACCAGCAAGAGCGTGAAAATGTAAGAGGACAGGGGAAGAACCGAGCTGACCGAAAGGTCGAATTCTCCGCATATCATTAATATGCCAACTCCCAAGGCTACGATCCCGAGATCTGGCATGAGCTTAGCCAATAAAGCTAAATTCCTGGGGTCTACAAAAAGGCGATTGGGCGTTAAGAAGACAAACACTATAACTAAGACAACAAAGACCAACAGAGTACTGATTCCTCGGTAAGTCGTAATTTTTGCAGCCAGTTCTTTCATATCTTTCCTGTCCCTACGCTTGCTACTGACAGAGCTAGTGTTAACAATGGGGGACAGAAGTAACTCTGTCCCCCTTGGAGCTGACTACCTATATTGCGTATTACGTCAGCTTACCTAATGAGCTCGGGCGAAAGCTTTTCTATAAGTCCGATTTCGTCCGGGCTATCAATCAGGAATCCACCTGTATCAATGTTTGGGGTAAGGCCATATTTCTTGTGCAAGTAAAGCACATAGACAGCGAAGTAACCCTGGAGGTACTGCTGCTGATCAATCGTTGCGGTGACATAGCCCTCTCTAATTCCCGTCAGGGTAGCGGGTGTAGTATCAAAGCCTCCAGCTATGACCTCCCCTGGCTTCTTCCCTGCTGCCTTCAAGGAGTCAGTGAGCCTGTCCGTAACGATGCCACCCAGACCTATCATGAAGGTTGTCTCAGGGTGCGCAACAAGATAGGCGGTCTCACGTGCCTCGACTACGGTCATCTCCAGGCCGCCGGCATCTATTATTTCAAAGGAAGTTATGCCGTATTCTTTCATTGCATCCTTAATCCCTTCAGATCTTACCACTCCGTACATGGCCCCCGGGACTTCTACTGGCATGGCGACATGGGCTTTGGTTAAATCAATTCCTTTTTTCTTCCCTTCTTCAAACAGTCGACTTCCTACCATATAGCCCGCACGCCTTTCCATCTGGCCGATGTAGCCCAGCCTGAGATTGCCCGCCGCACCTTGAGTATCATCGTTGTTCATCCCAAACACAGGGATTCCTGCTGCAAGTGCATCTGCTACTGGTTTGTCCCAAGCTGTGTCGTCATTGATAACAAGGGCTATTCCGTCGGGCTTTGCAGCGACCGCTTCGGCGAACATCTTTGTCTGCTTGGCTAAATCACCCCCAGCCAGGTCAATGTCAGCCTTGGCACCCAATTCTGCAGCAGCGTCTTCCATGCCTTTCCGTACCACAGCCCAGAATGGGTCGTCTCCTCCGTGGGTAACGAGCCTAAAATACATGCCCTCCCCTGGCTTCTTAACTACGGGAGCTGCAGGCACGCACGAAGCCACCACGAAAGAGATTGTCGCCAGTAGCAACAAAACTCCAAGAATCAACGTTGTACCTTTCTTCACAGAAAACACCTCCTTGTAGTTTTTGGAGCGTTTAGCTCCCCTCACCCTTACAGTATAAGATTAGTAAGGGTGAGCATCAACTTTGTAACTCTCTACTCAGGCCACGCTCAACCTCAACGGTACAATAGGCCACCACCTCCTGCGTAAGTTTCCCCCC
>CAYYBB010000162.1:0-4728 GCA_964469465.1 uncultured Actinomycetota bacterium | reverse complement strand
ATATCGCCCGCGCTCTGGAAATCAAATACGGGCACAATCCGGCGAAGGCAAAGGCGATTATTACCGAAGAGATGAAGAAGCTGGGTGCTACTTTGGTGGGCGGGAAATGGCACTACCGGGGAGAGCCGGTGAAGCTAATCTTTTTGATCCGCCCCGAGGATAAACGACGAGAGGTTGGTGACTATGTAGCCGGATTGCTGGAAGACCTGGGCTTTGTCGTCGATCGCCAGTACAAGAGGGCAGCCGAGGCCTCACCAATCTGGATTGGCAGCGACCCAGCCGAAGGACGCTGGCACCTTTACACCGGTGGCTGGATCAGCACTGTGATCAGTCGGGACCAGGCTGGCAACTTCAATTTCTATTACACACCGAGGGGTCGACCAGAGTTGCTCTGGCAAGCCTACACACCTTCCCCCGAACTGGACAGAATCGCCGATATCCTCCATAGGCGGGACTATGGCACATGGCAGGAGAGGCAAGAGCTTATGGCGGAGGTGCTAAGGCTAACGATGACGGATTCTGTGCGCATCTGGCTTGTGGACGCCATCGACGTCTGGCCACGGCGTGCTGAGGTTGCCCTGGCAGCCGACTTAGCCGGGGGCATCTCCGGCTCTTACCTCTGGCCATACACGCTGCGGTTTCTCAATAGGGAAGGCGGTACGGTTAAGTTCGGGTCTCCGAGTATCCTGACTGAACCGTGGAACCCCGTCGCCGGCACGAACTGGATCTTTGATGTCATGGTTATCCGCGCCACCGGCGGCAGTGCTGTACTACCGGATCCTTTTACGGGACTCCTCTGGTCCCACCGGATTAAATCGGCTGAAGTTTATGTGAAGGAGGGTCTACCAGTTACCAGGACACACGACTGGCTCAAGTTGAGTTTCCTGCCGTCAATTCCAGTCCCCCAAGATGCCTGGATTGATTGGGAGCCTGTGGCGCAGAGGTTCCTTACCGTCAGAGAGGTGCATCCCGGCGGCTTGACGGCGCGAACAAAAACGGTAATCCATTATGCTGACGACCTATATGAAAGGCACTGGCATGATGGCACCAGATTATCTCTTGCTGACTTCGTGTTGGGGCTGATTCTCACCTTTGACCGGGCGAAGAAGGAGAGTGCTCTCTTTGATGAGGCTGAAGAGCCAGCTTTCGAGACGTTCATCCGCCACTTCCGCGGCGCCAGAATCGTGCAGGAGAATCCGCTTGTAACTGAGGTGTATAGTGACCTCATCTTTCTGGATGCGGAATGGATTGCTACCAGCGCCGTCGGTTACTTTTATACCACTGTGCCGTGGCACATGCTTGCCATCGGAATTCTGGCTGAGACAAACCGTGAGCTTGCCTTCTCCTCCAGTAAGGCAGAGCGACTTAAGGTAGAATGGATGAGTTACATTGCTGGTCCCAGCCTTCCTGTCATTGAGCGACACCGGGTTCGGGCGCAGACCGAGGGTTTTATTCCTTATCCAAACACCTTAAGAAAGTATGTAAGTGCCGAGGCGGCTAAAGAAAAGTATAAGGCTCTTGGCGAATGGTATCGAAAGAGAGGTCACTTCTGGGTGGGCAACGGTCCTTTCTATGTGCATTCAGTGCATCCTGTTGAGAAGATCATTGTCTTGCGGCGGTCGGGGGAATATCTCAAAATAGAGCCGAAGTGGCTCGCCTTCACCAAACCAAAAATTGCCCAGCTCAAGGTCTCGGGACCAGCCCAGGTTCGCATCGGGACAGATACTGAATTTTTGGTGGAGGTCACCTTTAACGGCGAGCGCTACCCGGTGCTGGATGTGGACTTCGTGAGATTCCTTGTCTTTGATGCTCGCGGCGAATTGGCGATCACGGGGGATGCTGAGGTTGTTCGGGACGGACTATGGCGGACCAGGCTCACCTCGGAACAGACCAGACTTCTCCCGGTTGGCTCCAACCGGCTTGAGGTGATTGTTTCATCTCGAGTCGTTAGCATTCCTTCCTTCGAGTCGTTTGCTTTCGTGACGCTACCTTAGGAACATCCTTAGAAGACTTTGCCGTGAGAAGGCGTTTAGCGTTGCCTCCTGCCTTGAGCAGGGTTACAAAATATACTCTCTACAGAGCTATTACCCTCTTCCTAACTGTTGTCGTAGGCGTGTATCTTACCATCGTCATTGCTAATATGGGTGGTCATATCGATAAGATTAGAATTGCTCAAATTCGGGAAGCAGTAGGAGCACGTCTCCTTGTTGACCCACAGGTACAAGCACTACCGGCAAGTGAGATCCACAAGCGCATTGAGCAACAAGTGAACCTTGAGAGCCAGCGCCTTGGGCTGGACAAGCCATTCATGCTGCGCAGCTTCAATTATCTCAGTGATGCCCTCTCGCTTTCTCTTGGGCGCGCTGAAGTCCTGACCAGTGATAGCGGCTCGAGACAAGTACGATTAATTCTGGTTGAGCGTCTCCCAGCGACACTCCTGCTCTTTGCCACCGCTAACCTTCTGCTCTTCTTCGTTGCCATATTCGTTGGTCTCTTCCTTTCCCGACGGTATGGCAGCTTTCTTGACCGGGCAGTGGTCGCCTTAGCTCCTGTCTCGGCAGCGCCCTCCTGGTTTTACGGGATTTTTCTCATCCTTATCTTTGCTGCTCTGCTAAAAGTCTTGCCCTTCGGGGGTATGGTGTCAGCACCGCCCCCTGGACCGGCGCTGCTATATAGTCTTAGCGTGCTCAAGCATCTCATCCTGCCGGTGAGTGCTATCCTGATTGGAGCGATTTTCGTTACTATCTACTCGTGGCGAACTTTTTTCCTCATCTACTCAGCTGAGGACTATGTAGAGATGGCAAAAGCCAAAGGGCTGTCGTCGGGCACTATTGAGCGGCGGTATATCCTGCGACCAACCCTGCCCACAATTATCACTACCTTTTCTCTGGGGATTATTGGTATCTGGACTGGATCAATCATCCTCGAAATCGTGTTCAACTGGCCTGGGGTTGGACGGCTTCTCTTTCAGGCAATTGGGGCTTTTGATACCCCGGTCATCGTGGGCGCTGTTGTCATCTACGCCTACCTTTTGGCGCTCACCGTCTTTCTCCTCGATATCGCCTATGCACTCGTCGATCCCCGAGTGAAGGTTGGGGGGGAGGGGAAGCCATGACTGCGTTGCAGCAAGGGTTAAAACAACTAGGACGGCATCCGTCTGCCGATGTTGGAAGAATCATCATAGTTGGGCTTATTTGCCTTGCTATCTACGCAGTAACCACCATTCCCTACGGCGAGGCTATTAGGTTGTGGCGAGGAGGAGAGGGTGTCTGGGACGAAAGCCCCCGAAACGCTCTGCCAGGATGGGTCAACCTCCTACCGGGAACCAACCTGCCCAACACATTGGTTCTGAGCACAAAGAATGGAGTGAGCAAATCGGTAGAGGTGTTACCAGCAGGCGTCAAAGCAGTAGGGGTCGCCATGCCATTCGACTACTGGTACGATGACTTTCCCAGCGAGCTCGCGCTCTTCTTTGAAGCCCGATTCGACCGGTGGAAACCAAAGGTCTCTATGTTCTGGCTGACTCCGGATCGGCGGCAGATACAGCTCGGAGAGCGCAGCCTCTCAGCCAGTGAGCGCTATAGCATCTCGCTTGATCCACGCCTGAGGGAGAGACTGCGAGGGCAGTTACCAGAGGTAGGCCTGTTCGCCGACCCGACTAAAAAGACCATCGTGCTGAAAGGTCGCTATGAACTGGTCATTGAGGCACTGGTATTTGAGGAGGCATCTGACATCGATGCCAAGCTTGTCGTTTACGGCAAGGTGAAGGGTCTGGCAGGGACAGATGACCGGCGGCGTGACTTATGGATAGCGCTCCTGTGGGGGACACCAATCGCGCTGGCATTCGGGCTCCTGGCTGCTGTTGGCTCAACTATTACTACCTTAATTATAGCCGCCATAGGCGTCTGGTACGGGAGATGGGTCGATGCTGTCATCCAGCGCATCACTGAGGTGAATGCCATCTTGCCGGGGCTGCCCATCCTCATCCTGGTGGGGACATTCTATTCGCGCAGCATCTGGGTAATGCTGGGAGTAATCGTCCTTCTCGGCATCTTCAGCCTCAGCATCAAGGTCTATCGGTCGATTTTCCTGCAGGTGAAGGAAGCAACTTATATCGAGGCGGCACGGGCTTACGGGGCCGGGAACCTGCGGATCGTCTTCCGTTACATGGTGCCCAAGGTTGTTCCTGTGCTTGTTCCCCAGTTTGTCCTTCTCATACCATCTCTGGTGTTTCTGGAAGCAGCGCTGGCTATCCTGGGTTTGGGCGACCCTGTCCTCCCCACCTGGGGCAAGGTGTTGAACGACGCTTTCCAAAGCGGCGCGCTGTATAAGGGCTACTACCACTGGGTGGTGATGCCCTCCATCTTCCTGATCGTGACCGGGCTCGGCTTTGCCATGCTCGGATACACGCTTGACCGAATCTTCAACCCCAGACTGAGGGTAGAGTGATGGAAGAAGTGCTCCTACGAGTCGAAGAACTGTGCCTCCACTACCGTACCTCCAGAGGGATTGTACAGGTGGTGGATAGCGTCAGCTTTGAGGTTGGTCGCAACCAAGCTCTGGCAGTCATTGGCGAGTCGGGCTGCGGCAAGAGCTCCCTGGCCCGGGCTATCTTACGCCTGCTTCCCCGCAACGTCGCCGTCTACACAGGGGGGGTCTTTTTGGATGGAACCAATGTTATGCTGCTGGGGGAGGAACGTTTCCGACAGGAAGTGCGCTGGGTTAAGG
>CAYYBB010000161.1:1854-4765 GCA_964469465.1 uncultured Actinomycetota bacterium | reverse complement strand
ATACAGGATAGACGGTGGTCACTCATATGGTCCATACTCTAGGGAGAAGAGCCTTATATACCAACTACTAATCTTCTGGGGCTAATTCTGAAAGAGGTTATCAACAAGCAGGAGTTATTCGTTTTTTTAAGGGTCCTAGTTAGCGATGTTGTGCTATTTTTTGAGTTATCGATGTATTGCTATTTATCAATCAAAAGCAGTAGACATTGTCTTGCCAAACGAGCAACTGCTCAGTATTCATGAGCAAATAAGCACCTGCCATAGGCTACAACCACCACTATCTACTCCTCAATTCCGCACCTAACTCTCGCTTGAGCTTCTGGACTATCCTGTTCACCCTCTCCTGCACTTCCTCATCCCGTAGAGTGCGATCTTCCTCCTGGAAGGTCAGAGAGAAAGCCAGGCTTTTTTTGCCCTCAGGTATTTGCTTCCCTCTATAGACGTCAAAGAGAGTAGCGTCTTTTAGCCCTTTCCCTCCCCCTGTCTGGATGACATCCCTGATCTGAAGGTAACTTACTTCCTCATCTATTATTAGAGCCAGGTCAACAGTTATGGAGGGATAACGAGGTATCTCCCTGAATTCTTTCTTCCGGCTTGGTAGAGCCAGGATACGATCCAGGTCCAGCTCAAAAGCAAAAACCTCATTGGGAATTTCGTATCTTTTGATTACCAGAGGATGAATCTGTCCAGCTATGCCCACCCTCTCTCCTCCGATCTCTACCTCAGCACATTTCCCTTCATAAAAGGGATCGTAGGAAGTGGGCAACCACTGGGGTTCCTGAAGATCGAGGGCTCTGGCCAGCTCCTCTACAATCCCCTTCAAGTCGTAGAAATCGACTTTTCGTGCTGGCTCGGACCAGAACCTGCCAAACGATAGGCCAGTTATGGCAGCAGCAAGGGTGCGAGGTTCGTGAGGCAAGTCCTGACCATCCCTGGGATGGTAGGTCTTGGCCAGCTCGAAGATGAAGACATTTTCTTTATCCACCCGGCAATTTTTTTCTATGACCTGAAGAAGGCCCGGCAGAAGGGTAGTCTTCAGGATAGAGAAGTCCTCGATGATAGGATTAGCTATGGCCACCGAATGTCTTCGAGGATCATCCGCTTTTATGCCGGCTTTGTCCATAGACTTATGGTCAGTGAAGGAGTAGTTGATGGTCTCCCAGAGACCGCATCCGATCATAACTTCGCGGACCAGATTAATCCTCTTCTGCTCCCAAGACAGCTCTCCCACCCGGCCGCTACTGGCCGGCAGAGTAGAGGGAAATCTATCATATCCATAAAGGCGCGCCACTTCCTCAATAAGATCGATCTCTCGCTCCAGATCGCGGCGAAAAGTGGGCACAGTGACCTCAAGGGGTTCCTCTCCGGAGACCTCTAGCTCCAGACTTCCCAGAATATCCTTGATCTCCTTCTTAGAGACGGGGCATCCCAGAATCTGGATCACCCTCTTCGGCCTGAGTTGGAACCTCCAGGGAGCAAGCCGACGAGGATAGATGTCGACTGCCCCTTTAAGAATGGTTCCTCCAGCCACCTCCTTCATGAGCATGGCCGCTCTATCCAGAGCGTAGAGGCTCTGATTAGGATCAAGGCCCTTTTCGAAGCGATTAGAAGCCTCACTGCGCAAGCCTAACTTCTGAGAAGTCCGCAGTATGCTCACCGGATCGAAATTGGCGGACTCAATAAGAGTAACTGAGGTATTCTCCGAGACTTCGGTTCTCTCACCACCCATGACTCCGGCAATGGCCACAGGATCATGGGCATCGGCGATAACCAGTATTTCGCTTTCCAGATTTCTCTCTATGCCATCGAGGGTCACTATTTTCTCGCCCTCTCTGGCCCGGCGGACGATTATCTGTTGATTTTCGACCTTGCCATAGTCGAAGGCATGCAGGGGCTGGCTGGTCTCCCACATCACGTAATTAGTAACGTCTACCACATTGTTTATGGGTCTGAGGCCCACTGCCCTTAGCCGGACCTGTATCCATAGAGGCGAGGGTTTTACTTCCACCCCTTCTAGCAGTCGTCCTGAATAGCGAGGGCAAAGATTGCTATCCGCAATGGATATCCTGATCCAATGGGAGGCTGGCAGCTCACCTTCTTCCACCTGCCCAGAAGGTATGGTTAAAGGACGAGCAAATATGGCCGCCACTTCTCTGGCAATGCCAATCAGACCCAGGCAGTCTGGCCGATTGGGGGTTATCTCCAACTCCAGAACCGTGTCTCTCAGACCCAAAGCTTCCCCCAAAGGTAGCCCAACCTGGCAGGACGGATCCAGAATCAGGATACCACTTTGGTCCTCTCCCAGGCCCAGCTCCGCCTCTGAACAGAGCATACCCTGGGACTTAACTCCTCGGATCTCTCTGGCCTCCAGAATACCTCCTTGAAGAATAGCCCCGGGCCGGGCTACCGGCACTTTGTCCCCCACCTTAATATTAGTAGCTCCACAGACAATAGTGGCAAGTTCATCACCTAAGGAAACTCGGCAGACCCAAAGTTTGTCAGCCCGAGGGTGTCTCACCATCTCTCTTATTTCTCCCACTATCACCTGCTGGAAGCTGGGCTCCAGTCTCTGGACTGACTCCACCGCAGTGCCGGTCATGGCCAGGCGGTCAGCAAGCTCCTGGGGGGAGATTCCCGAAAGATCTACGTATTCTTTTAGCCAGTTATAAGGAACGCGCATAGTACCTCCAAGATTCACCGGAACTGTTCTAAGAACCTCAGGTCGTTTTCAAAAAACAGCCGAATATCACTTATGCCATATTTCAACATGGCTATCCTATCGGCGCCCATTCCAAAAGCAAATCCGGAAACTTCCTCCGGGTCATAACCCACGTACTTATAGAGATTGGGGTCTACCATACCTGCTCCCAGGATCTCCAGCCATCCACTATCAGAACAGAGCCGACAGCCC
>CAYYBB010000161.1:0-1769 GCA_964469465.1 uncultured Actinomycetota bacterium | reverse complement strand
AGAACAGACCCGACAGCCTTTTCCTCCACAGATGACACAGGAAACGTCTACCTCAGCACTGGGTTCGGTGAAAGGAAAGTAGGAAGGTCTGAACCGGATGCGGGCTTCCGGACCGAAAACGGCTCTGGTAAAGGTCTCCAGGGTACCCTTTAGATCAGCCATGGAAATGTCTCTATCCACCGCTAACCCCTCGATCTGATGGAACATGGGGGCATGGGATATGTCGTAGTCCCGGCGATAAACTTTGCCCGGCACTATTATATATAGGGGAGGCTCGTGCTCCTCCATGTACCTGATCTGTACCGGGGAAGTGTGGGTGCGCAGCAGTACTTTATCGGTCACATAGAGGGTATCCCATAGAGAGCGAGCGGGATGGTCAGGAGGCATATTGAGAGCCTCAAAATTGTAGTAGTCCAGCTCCACGTCAGGACCCTCAGCTACCTTGTAGCCCAGGCCCACAAATATCTCCGTTATCTCTTCAATCACCGAAGTAATAATATTCTTGGCTCCCCTTCTGACCGGCCTCCCCGGCAGAGTGATGTCGATGGCCTCTTTGGCCAGTTCCCTTCGGAGCTCCTTGTGCTCCAGCTCGACTTGCTTCTGACGTAACCTTTCTTCTATCCTCTCCTTGCCCTGGTTAGCCAATTTTCCTATCCGGGGTCTCTCCTGGGGGTCCAGGGAACCAAGAGTCCTCAAAATGCCAGTGAGATGGCCTTTTCGGCCCAGACAGGATATTTCGATAGTTTGCAACTCCGCCAGGGTGCTCGCTCTATCTATCTCCTCTAAGGTCTGGGAGACAATCTCCCCGATCCTATCGGCCAGGCTGCCTGTATTACCATTGCTCATACTCTTTTATCACTCCCTGCTTATGGTTTAGGTAGAAAATAAGTTCTTCATTTTCATCGGGCGACAGTGCGGTCCCCGAATGGGCAATTAGCTAGAAAATAGCCGATATTTCCATCCTTCGCGGGTGCGGTCCCCGAATTAGTAATTAGCTTTGCAATTGAGTCTTTAGAAATTAACCTCCGAAACAAAAAATCTTTCGCCACTTCTTAGGACGAAAGATTTTTCCGCGGTACCACCCAACTTAGCTAAAAGCAGCTTACCGGAAGGAATCCAGCCTGCCGTAGCTCAACTCTGGATCGAAGTAACGTTCGATCTTGACGGCCATTCCTACTGGGAGAATTTAGCCATAAGCAGACGCCCCAAGCAAACTCTGTTCCGAATGGCGGCTCAGAAGGGAACTTCGATCCGTGGATCAGGGGAGCTCTCAGTCTCTGGCATCCCCTCCCTGTCTGTCACCTACCGGATCTACTCTCTTCTTCACAGCCTTTACTATTTTCTTTTTTCAACTGTTTTCTGGCTCTTCTCCAAATTTAGTAAACAAGTTAGAGAACAGCCTATTCTCCTCAAGCACTTAACTTTTCCTTAGCGATGTTCACTAACTCAGCAAAGGCCTGGGGGTCATTCACAGCCAGGTTTGAGAGCATTTTTCTGTCGACTCCCAGCTCGGCCCTCCTCAGTCCATTCATGAAGCTACTGTAGCTCAGTCCATGCTCTCGGGTTGCGGCATTGATCCTGAGAATCCACAGTCTTCGAAACTCTCTTTTTCTGGCTCTCCTGTCCCGATAAGCATAGTTGAGAGCCCTGGCCACTTCCTGTTTTGCAACTCTGTATAGCTTGCTCCTCCCCCCTCTATAGCCTTTGGCTATAGAGAGAATTTTCTTTCTTCTCTTTCTGCTGGCAACACTAGTCTTTACTCTGGTCAT
>CAYYBB010000160.1:0-4813 GCA_964469465.1 uncultured Actinomycetota bacterium | reverse complement strand
AGAAAGAGCTAGAGATTAACACATCTTTCTCTAAGGAAAACCGTGCGACTTTGTATCTTGGAGACTTGCAAAAGCCGATTTGCTCTGCTTACGGAACTATTCTGGCGGATCCGCCGTGGCAATTCCAAAACCGCACCGGTAAAATGGCACCGGAGCATCACCGGTTGTACCGATACAAGACTTTAACCATTGAGGAAATTAAGGGTCTCCCGGTCAAGGAGATAGCTGCCCCCGAATCCCACCTCTACCTCCGGGTACCCAATGCTCTCTTATCTTGGGGATTGGAAGTCGTAGATGCTTGGGGATTTACCTACAAGGGAAACCTGGTATGGTATAAGATTCGTAAAGATGGAGGACCTGACGGTCGCGGAGTGGGGTTTTATTTCCGAAATGTAACAGAACTCATTTTGTTTGGAGTTCGAGGAGATCTGCGTACAAATGGGCCGGGTCGCCGGCAGGTTAACATTATTTGCGCTCGAAAACGAGAACACTCCAGAAAGCCGGACGAACTTTATGACATCATTGAGGCGTGTAGTCCTGGCCCTTACTTGGAACTTTTTGCTCGGTATCCCCGTAGAGGTTGGCATCAATGGGGAGATGAACTAGAGAAAAGTCACTTATCGGGCTAACTGAGCAGGCAAAGCGATATGAGCAATAACTGGAAAAGTCTATTCGAAGCAATCCGAGATAACTATGAAATCCATGAGTGGAAACATGCTTCTGCAATCCTCCAAATAGATTTTCCTAACGAATGGCAAGATCTTCTGACCGTTCTACATCACTTCCGCTTAACTCGCTCTGCCATTTTGACACCTGGCGGACGCAAATCACCTATTGCAGCCAGTATAAACGGAATGTTCACTGAGTTGGGATGGAAGGAAAAGAATTTTGATATCTCCATTGTGGTAGATGGCACTTCGCGCGCCTCCCCCACGCATTCGGTAGACTACTTCAAGAACCGCGTTGCTATCGAGATGGAATGGAATAATAAAGATCCGTTTTTTGATCGAGATCTCAATAATTTTCGTCTTCTGCATGAGCTTGGTGTGATCAGCGTCGGTGTAATTATCACTCGTACGGATCATCTGCAGGACATATTTGATGAACTTGGCAAAGGAAAGTCCTATGGCCCTTCTACAACTCACATGAGTAAGCTCTTACCTAAAATCTAGGGAGGAGGAGCTGGCGGATGCCCTGTCCTTGTATTTGGTATTACCAAAACTATATATGATCCGCATGCCTAAGAATTATAAACTCTCTATAACTCGTTAAACTTAAATTGTGACACTACAGGTCTTTCGTTGGTTTACTTGTTCAGAGGGGATAATTGCGTTTTGTTAAGGGAAATATTGCCATAGAGGTGCAGTTTGGCAAGTATGCTTTCGTTGCCTATGATTTGTTTGTAAAACATCTGCTATTCTATAGTGGTGGGGTAATAAATGTTGGCATAGAAATCTTACCTATGAAGTCAATGCAATCTGAAATGTCGACAGGAATAGCTTATTACGAAGGAGAAGTCTATAACGTATTGAGACATGGCAGAAACAACCCGCCTGTACCTTTGTTAATAATGGGCATAGTCCCTTAGATGTGGAAGTCTCTGGAGTAACTCTAGAAAGCATATGTGAGGTCAGACAAGTGTGAAAACTAACGTAATCTATTGTGCCGATAGTACATACATGCATATGGTTGATGACGACTCAATAGCACTTGTCGTTACTTCACCTCCCTATAATGTGGGCAAGAATTACAACAGCCACAATGATTTGATGGATTTACAAAGCTATTTGAATTTCCTGGAAAAAGTCTGGATGGAATGTAAGCGCGTATTGAAGCCTGGTGGAAGGATTTGCGTCAACATAGCTGGCGTAAACCGAAGACCCTATCTTCCATTACATGCCCATATTGCTCTACAGTTTACACATCTTGGCTTCATCATGCGAGGAGAAGTCATTTGGGACAAGGCGGCCAGCGTAGGCACCTCTACAGCCTGGGGAAGCTGGAGGAGCCCTACTAATCCGACTCTTCGAGATGTCCATGAGTATATTTTGATATTCAGTAAAGATACTTTAAGCTCGCAGGGAAACGGGTGTGAGCCCGACATCACCAGCGAGGAGTTTACCGAATTTACAAAAAGTATATGGCGTTTCCCAACTGTTTCGGCCAAGCAGGTGGGACATCCGGCTCCTTTCCCGGAAGAGCTGCCCTACAGGCTTATCAAGCTCTACTCTTTTCCTAATGATATAGTACTGGATCCATTCGTTGGCTCTGGCACTACTTGTGTGGTAGCCGATAAATTGAATAGGCGCTGGATTGGCATAGATATAGATCCTGGATACGTAGAATTGGCCAGAGACCGGCTAGCCAGAAGCCGAATCTTACAACAGCAGTTTGAGTTAGCTACACTGGAGAGATGAGAGCTATGTATCGGCAGTACATATCTGAGATCGGCCTATCTCTTGAACAAGATACTCCCTCGACTCCCCAAGATGGAAAATACTATCTTATCCTGAATGGTGAAACACTTGGCTCCTATAATTCTCAGAAAAAAGCCACCGAGGCGTATAAGAAGATAAGAGAAGAGTTAGGATACAAAGTAGTCAAGGCCCAGTCCAAAAATGAGCGAAGGGAAGCGATACAAGCGGAGGACATGGACCGCTTTTTCGAAAGATACGACTCCTATTGGGGGAGCTCTCATGGCTTTCGAAAAGGAGGCAAGTTAGCAAACAGATAAGTAACTTGCCTTTGAAAAAATAGCTCTATTTCTTCAGAAAAAAATTCACGGCATATCTCTGTTTGTGGCAAGAATTCTCTCCAGAAACTGCTCTCCGATTGCTCTCGGTTCCTGTGCTAAATCTATACTTCTGATAATGATACCTAGTTCACCCAGATGCATCATGCTACTGAAATATCTTGCATCGGCAGTCAAAACGCTCTCCAGCATCTTGCGAAATTCGGAAATTGTCCGCGCTGTAACATAGCCCCCTTGTGGCGACTGCATCCGACTTAAGGTTTCCCGATATCCGGTATCAGCCACTGCAAGCTCGGGTGTAAGATTAATAAATCGCTGAATTAGTCCACTCCTTACCAAATAGTCAATTTTGTTCATATAGGTATTTGAAACTCCGGTATTTCCCAGTACGATAAAAGGAATGCGCGCACTAAGGGGCGAAGATCCTCTAAAAAGTCCAGCTTTGCCTATTGCTTTTAAGATATTGTCGGATCGTAGGAGACTAGGGTTCCCGGTATGTTGATCGCAGTCGCCCGCTAATCTAACTTCATCTCCCACTAGCTCCCAATTCCAAACCAGAGATATCTTAACTTCAAAAATACACTCAATATGATGAGGCTGAACATCTTCATCGATTTCCTTGTTGAGAATAGCGATATCAGCCTTGGACCCGCCAGTGAGGGACAATTCGTCACAGCGAACATCTTTCTTAAGCCAGAGATTCTTGCCTGGAATTGCCATGTCGGCTATCGCCTCCTCGACTACAGAATGGGCCACATCAATGGCAAATCGTCCAATCCCCGCGTTTCTCCCCTGGGGCGTATCTCCAACATAAGGATTTTTACAGGACAGACACAAGGCTTTTGGCTTAAAAACGAACTGTCGCATCTGACATTTGCACTTGTATGGAACAAACACCTGATTTCTTCGCAAGCCATACCTACCAAGATTTAATAAAAGTTCTTTCTCGGTCTCCCAAGAATAAATCGCTGCTCATCTCCTCTCTTCTCGGTTCGTGTAAACATATGCTTAGCAACTAAATCTCCACTACATGGGCATCAACGTTTTTAAGCGATCTATCGATAGTGAATAGAAAGATCTGATGCTCAGTAGCCATCTCCTTAAGTACTGCTAGAGCTTCTTTTTTTCTACCTTCGTCGAAGTTGAGTAGGGAGTCGTCGAAAAAGAAGGGAAGCTTCCGTTCTCCTGATATGAGCTGGGAGAGAGCAATCCTGATAGCCAGATAGAGCTGCTCTTGCGTGCCGGTGCTGAGACTATCTTTCTGGATAAGGCGCTCCTCATACAGTAGTTCCACAGCCAGAGTTTCAGGGTCAAAGCTCAGGGAGCTGTACTTTCCCCTGGTAACCTGTCTAAAGACTTCTCCAGCTTGTTCCTCCAGATAGGGGGCGATCTCGGCTCGAAATTCCCGGGAACTCTCCTCAAGGATGTCAATGGCTCTGGCCAATCCGTCCGCCTCCAGTTCCAGGCGACCCAATGTTCTCTCTTTCTCTTCAATTTCTTCCTTTAGTTGATCAGGATGGGTTTCATCCCATCTAAAGCCAGATATGGCTCCTTCCAGATGTATTAGCCTCTCCCTATCGCTCTGGATTTTCTTCTCTAGCTGGCCAAGATTATCCCGCATGCGGAACTTCTCTGCCGCTGACATATTTGTTATCTCAGGAGCCTGTTTTGCCCACTCCTCCATTTTTCTATCCAGAACCAGCAGCCTGTTAGTAAGATTATCTATCTCCTCCTCAACGCTTTCTCTCTTGGGAAGTTGAGCCAGAAATTTTCTCTGTGCTTGTAGCTTTTCCTGTAAATCCCTGTGGGTCTCGAAGCCGTGTATCAGTTCTTCCAGATCGGCAGCCCCGGTTAGCTCCAGATATCCTTTCAACTCCTGTTCCATCTCTTCTATTTGCTGCTTCAACTGCTCTACTCCACTATAATCTATGGATTTTTCCAGACTATCCTTTAACCTTTTTTGCATCTGGAGGTCCTCCTGAAGTTTCCGGTACTCCTCCAGCCTGGTTGCAAGATCATCATTATCAGCACAGGAGGTCAGATCCAAATAGCCGCCAAGCC
>CAYYBB010000159.1:0-4882 GCA_964469465.1 uncultured Actinomycetota bacterium | reverse complement strand
TTTCACAGCTAAACTCGCCTGTATTTTATAATTCGTGCAAAAGTTTGGTGACAGATCTTCCAGTTACGAATCTTCCGCAACGATGATCACTAACCCTGATATCGGTGCTGTTTTAGGTTAGCACAAACACCTTCCTCACCATTTTGGCATTTTTACAACCGGTGCATGTTCACTACCTGGGACGATTCATCGCTAAAGTACGCACTTGGGCTGTTCTTGGCCCCAGGGTGTGGAGGTTGAGCTAGCTCTTCCTAAAATCTCGCGCCTTTACTGGCTTACCGTTATCTGCAGACCTCCCTCAGGAATGTATTTTCTCAGAAACTGAGCAGTCTCTCTCAGCTCTCGCAACAGAACCTCTTCGGTCTTGGTGGAGGCGGGGATGATCTCCGCTATCAAAACGGTTTTCTCTACAGGCTGCATAAATTCCGAGAAGGGTTGTTCTGGGAAATGGCGATGGGAGTATTCCAGAGCGGCAATAACTTCTTCTACCCTCACATGACCTTTCTGGTTATATTCCTCGGTGAAGGGCCAATGGTGACTGGCCTCAGGAACCGTTTGCTGGATGTGTACCACTTCGCAGACCGCACCAAACTTCCTCAGCCACTCCCCGTAGTCGGTGTCCTTTCCCTGTAGGCCGTAGCCCTGGCCGGCCTGATGTCCAGTGTCCACGGTCAGGTATACCGGCACCCCGTCATTACCTCGGTTTACCTCTATCAGAAACTCCTCTGCTCCGGCCACAGTCCAGGGCAGCTCACTGGGGACGTACATCTGCTCGGTGTAGAGGGCCCCAAGGCCTTTCTTTCGAGCGATGCGAGATAGCTCCCGAAATTGGGCATAGATATTCTTTACTGCACTTCTGTATTTCTCGACATCTTCCAAGACTTCCACCGAAAGGGCATCCCAGTGGCCTCCGATCCTGTCCACGCCCATCTCCAGAGCTATATCCATCGTCTGGACAATCCATTCCTTCATCCTCTGGCGTACGGCGGGATGGGAATGGGAGAGTCCGTGGAAACGATGGGTGGCCACGCCGGTATAGATATCGGTAATGATGATACCGTATTTCTCCGCGGCTCTGGCCACTGCCCTGGCCGTGGCCATCTGAAAGGATTTATCTCCGCTAAAGAAGGGATCCAGGACATCAGAACAGAACTCGTGATAGGGATAGCCCAGCTCTTTAGTGAGGCGCATGAAGTTGTCCGGTTCCTCCCAGCGCCGGGTGAGAAAGGCCCCGTTGATGCCGATATCGATGGTCACAGTTTTTAAAGGCAACTCATTCCTCCTTATCTAGTGTCTGGCAGCTTTCTTACCCCATCTGCAGACCCCCAGTCACATTAATGGCTTGCCCGGTCATGTAGGAGGCCTGGTCAGAGGCCAAAAAGACCACTATGTTGGCCACATCTTCATAGGTACATACTCTGCCGAGGGGAACCTCATCGGTATACTTCTTCCTGACCTCCTCCCGGGAAAGACCCCATTTTTTAGCACACTCATCATAGAGGTATTCTCTCCACAGAGGAGAATCCAAAAGACTGCCCGGACATACAGCGTTTACCCTGATTCCGTAAGGAGCCAGATCCAGGGCCATGCTCTGGGTAAGACCGATGCCGCCAAACTTAGAGGCAGAATAGGCCCCGCTCCACAGACTTCCCTGCCTCCCGGCTTTGGAGTTTATCTGGATAATCACTCCCCTTCTTTGCTCCTTCATCACTTTGGCCACCTCTCGGGCACACAGAAAGTAACCAGTCAGATTGATTTCAATGATTTTTCTCCAGACTTGGGTGGGAAACTCAGTAATCTCATGGACCTCAACTATACCCACGTTGCTCACCAGGATATCGATGCGGCCAAATTGGGCCATGGTTCTGTCCACCATCTCCCTCACCTGAGCCTCTTGGGTAACGTCCACTGCCAAAGCCAGAGCTCGACGGGCACAGGTAGACTCAATTTCATCAGCCAGCTTTTCGGCCCCCGCCAGGTTAATGTCGGCCAGGACCAGGTGGCAACCCTCCTGGGCCAGACGCCTGGCCAGAGCCTCACCCAGCCCCCGGGCAGCCCCGGTTACTATGGCTATCCGGTCCTCCAGTGGTCCTTTTTGATGGGATAAGGGAACTTCTTTCATTATCCTTTCACTCCTAATAGATGGAGTTTCTGCCGCAAGAGCTCCTCCTCGGCCTCCCTGCTCCATATCTGGCCTTCTTCTAACTTCTCATACACTGAAGGGAGTTTCTCTTTCAACTCAGGGAGGGGAGTCAGTTCCAG
Organism: uncultured Actinomycetota bacterium; assembly: GCA_964469465.1. Classification (GTDB taxonomy): domain Bacteria; phylum Actinomycetota; class Humimicrobiia; order Hakubellales; family Hakubellaceae; genus Hakubella. The sequence goes on along the minus strand of CAYYBB010000159.1, from coordinate 2,620 downwards.
CTCCTTTATCTGGGGAAAGACCACCACTTTGCCCGCAAATCGTCCCTCCTTCACTGCCTTGAGACCGTCTATGACCGAACTCATGCCGGCTATGGCAGCCACAGAACTGTTGGAAAAGATCATACCCTTCTCCGTCTTTCTCAGCACTCCCTCCAGGTGAGTTATGAGAGAGCCACTGCTACCAACAAATTTGATCTTTCGGGAACAGAGGAGGTCGGCATCGATATAAGCCAGGGTGCCCCTGGGCACGCCGGCAAAAATATTCATGGTACCCCCTTTGGCCAGATAGGAGGCTGTCCTCTCCATAACCTGGGGCACGGAGCAGAGGATAACAATGTCGTCAAAGCCTGTGCCCTCACCCTCTTCCTCCATCCTCTGGTAGAACTCCTCTTCCCCCATATCCTGCTGGGTGAGGAAGACCATCTCCACCCCTCGCTCCCGAGCCATCTTTTTAAATCTCCCTTCCAGGCTCTTCAACCGGGGAGAGCGAAAGTTGGTGGCCACAATCTTACGGGGAGGTTTCTCCAGTTGCAAAGCTCTTTGAATTTGGATCTGTCCCATGGGACCTCCTGCTCCCACGAACCAGACCGTGCCTTTCTCCTTAAGCTCGGAAGTCTGCCTATCTCTATAAGGGGCCAGGGGAGAGGGACCTACTGAGCCCTGGTAGATTATGCCGTCATAATGAACCCTGCCCACATCTATGCCCACCTGGCCGTGGCGAGGTTTGGAGAAGACCAAATTCAAAATGCCATGGCGAGCCAGAGATCCGGCTGCCTCTTCCACTATCTGCAGATCGTCGGGGTTCAAAAGGATGATATCGTCAAAACCCCGGCCCTCCGTTTCCTGGACAAAAATCTTCTCAAACTGTTTCCTTTCCAGGTCTCCGGTCTCTACTATTTCTGTCTCCCAACCCTCAAGTGACCGAATATGGCGTTTCCACAAGTCGGCCACCGGGACTCCCACGTCGGTCAGCACTATCTTTTTGGGCCAAACACCTGTGTCCTGACCCTCTCCCAAAATCTTTTCCAGATCCCCTTCCAAACCACAACTTTCCCCAGTCCCGCCACCCAAAATCCAGGTAAGTCCACCAGCTTTAAGACCAGAGCGAAGAGGAACACTGTAGGAAGCTTCCACGCAGGCCCAGGGCTCGGTCAGAGCTGCCTCAGCATAACCAATGTCGCTGTGGATAGGAAGCAGGTAGCAGCCCTCATCGCCATGAAGTATCTCTTCTCCCACCACCCCATATTGGGCCAATCCTCCCCGAAGAGCATATCCGTAAGCCAGATTTACCCCTTTGTAGTAAATGTCCGCCTGAACGATAAAGCGGTCACCCACCTTAAAGCTGTCCCTCAGGTTTTCCCCTACGCCTACCACGGTCAGGGATACCTCATGGCCCGGTATGACAGGATCAGCAGCCAGATCCCGACCCTGAATACGGGGGTGAGTGTTGCCCTGAGTAATCAGTTTAATATCGGAATAACAGAGACCCACGGCGTCAGACCGGACCAGAAGTTCGTCAGGGCTATAGGAAGGTAAGGGCAGTGTGACTGGCCTGCCGTCCCGTCCAAAATTATCCAGACCCGCTCCAAAAAGGGGCCAGGCCAGGATCCTATCGGGCAAAGGATAACTTAATGCCTGATATTGTTTTAGAATATCTTCCATTTTCCTCGACCGCTTCCCGATTACTGGTAGGGAAATTCCATCTTAAATTCCATCTTGAATCCTAAGGAGTCTCTAAAAGTCTCCTCCTGCCCTCTGAGCTCTGTCAGAGAACCGCGGTCGTACCATCATGATCCCGCCGCTCACAGACAACCTCGGCAAATTAGGTAATAGCTGGCCGGTAATTATAGACCGTGGTCTACTAATTTATCCCCTCCTGAGTGTTACCCCGTTCGTCTTGAACACATCTTCCTCGGAAGTTTTTGAATGCTGGTGACTTCGAGGTCAGCTTCCTGACCTGCTAGAGCCTTTTAGCACATCCTCCCGGTATTTCTCATCTAGCCTGGTATATATGCGGTTGGCGTGACTCTCGCTCAGAAAATGAGGGCCTCCCAGAAGAAAGGTACCCCATAATATCTCCGCTGTCTTTACATACATGGCGGTTATGTTCTCGGCCTCTTGAGAAGTGCTGCCCAAAGCGATCAGGCCGTGATTTTCCAAAAGAATGACTTTTGGCCTCACTCCATATTGGCCTTGATACTTGAGCACAGCCTTCTGAACCGCCCTGGCCAGAGGGACTCCGGGATCGGTGTAGGGCAGGTAGAGGGGAGCAATGCCGCATACTACGATCTCATCGGGAAAGAGCCTACCCCTGATAGCCTCCTGGGCCTGTTTAGAACAAAGAATCCTGTTGACTGCAGTAGGATGAGTATGGGCCACGTAGCTGACGTCTTCCAATTCCAGGAACAGAGCATGGAAAAGAGTTTCCACAGAGGGATGTCTTCCCCCCACCGAGCTTAGAGTGGCTTCTTTCAGCCCCTGTTTTATCTCCTCATCTCCGATATTTTTCCACTCCAACATTTGGAGAACTTTCTCAAAACTGACCTTCACGAAACCGTCTGAATCTATTCCTTCCAGACTCACTCCGCTGGCTTTCACCCAGAAGCTTTTATCATCAATC
>CAYYBB010000158.1:0-4888 GCA_964469465.1 uncultured Actinomycetota bacterium | reverse complement strand
TCCAACCTCCTCATGGAGGTGAAACAAAATATCGGGGGATTGCAATGTCTGCCGATGTTGCAACGGGCGCTGTAAACCGTCCGTATGTGGCGGGCTACGCCTGACCATAATGCCTCCCGGCCTTGGGCCGGAGGTAGTTTACGTCTGTTAGCCTAATTCCCGTGTTGACGGGTTAACGCTAGTGCCACTTCTCAGGAGATAATATGTTGTAGAGTAGACAAAACTCTCCAAAAACAGCCGCCGGGCGCATGTTATTTAAAGGAAATAGCACCAGGATCATTCCAGGTTACCCTGTCCATATCCTGCCCTTAGAAACTCGGCTGCTGATTCAGGAGTGGTAACATTGATTATAAGTCTGGATCCCAGCTCAAAGCCAGCCCGGATGGTCAATCTGGGCAATATCTCCAGATGCCAGTGCCAATACTTAAGGTTCTTCTGATGAAGCGGAGCGGTGTGGAGATAATAGTTAAAGGGCGGATCTCCCAGGTTGTCGGCAATATTTTTCAAGATACTCTTCAGGATTCCCGCCAAACTTCTTTTGTCGGAATCGGTGATTTCCTCAAAGTTAGATAAATGGTTCTGGGGAATGATCCAGGTCTCAAAGGGAGATTGTGAAGCATAGGGTTCCAGGACCACAAATCTATCATCTTCGGCCACCACCCTCACCTTCTCCTCCATTTCAAAGGAAACGATCTCGCAATAGACACATTTCCCATGCTCCCAAAAGTACCGCTCAGCTCCGGAGATCTCCGTTTCCAAGAGGTGAGGGACCATGGGAATAGCAAAGAGTTGAGAGTGAGGATGCCTCAGAGAGGCCCCGGCCCGGGGGCCATGATTTACAATTATGAGAATATACTTATACTCCTCCACTGTGGAAAGCGCCAGGTATCTTTGCCGATAGGCCGAAAGGATCAGGTCTATCTGCTCAACGCTCAGTTGATCCAGATCCTTTGAGTGATCCGGACTATGGATTATAACTTCGTGAGACCCAATACCGGTCATGGCCCGGTAAATCCCATATTGGAACTCCTTAAGGATGCCTTCTGGGGAAAAAGCAGGAAACTTGTTGGGAACCACGCGCACTCTCCATCCAGGCGTGTCAGGTTTTCTTTCTCCCTCAGAATAGGCCATGATCTCCGGGGGAGTCATAGCCTCATGTCCGTAGCAGAAAGGGCAATTGGACCTATCGTCGGGACCTATCTCCGCCTTGGCGGTAAAGCTCTCCGGCCTTTTGCTCCTTTCCGTAGCTATGACCACCCACTCACCGGTGATAATATCCTGTCTCAATTCTGGCATACTTCAGTGTCCTTTCTTCCTCAGTTCTATAGCCAATTTATAAATCTCTTCGTACTTGTGGGCCGAACTATCCCACGAAAAATCGCAGGACATAGCTCTTTCCGTCAAAGATCTCCATAGACCCTCATTTCTGAAATGCTCCAGAGCCCTGACTATGGCCACCAAGAGGTGCATGGCATTATACTTTTGGAACACAAAGCCGGTACCCGTTCCCGTCCTGGGATCAAAGTCTTTTACCGTATCGGCCAGGCCACCGGTTCTTCGGACAATGGGGATAGTCCCGTAGGCCATGCTAATCAACTGTCCCAGTCCGCAGGGCTCAAAGCGCGAAGGCATCAGAAACATATCGCATCCAGCATAAATGCGCTGAGCAAGAGCGGCGTCAAACTTGATAAAAGCTTTCATATTATGGGGAAACTCTTCCGCCAGATTGGTAAGCAGATCCTGATAACGAAGGTCCCCTGTACCCAGGACCACGAACTGCATCCCCAGCTCCAGCACCGTTCTGATGGCCTCACTAAGGATATCCAGGCCCTTTTGGTCGGTCAGGCGACTGATTATGCCCATCAGAGGAATATCTGTACCTACCTCAAAACCACATTCCCTTTGTAAGGCCTTCTTGTTGACACCCTTATTATCAAGGGAGTCGATGCCGTAATTCATAGCTATATGGGGATCGGTTCGGGGATTAAAAACCTGGTAATCCACCCCATTCAGAATACCAAAAAGCTTATCTCTCTTGCCTACCAGCAGCTCTTCTAGCCCCGCTCCGTACTCCTTGCTCTGAATTTCCTTAGCGTACTCCTCACTGACCGTGGTAACCACATCGGAGAAGAATATCCCTCTGGCCATGAAGTTAATCTTACCTTCTCTTTCCCTCTCCAGATCTAGAAGATCATTTTCATCCAGGCCCACTGAGCCGATAACGTAAGGATCAAAGATACCCTGATAAGCCAGATTATGAATGGTAAAAACCGTAGCCACCCTTTGGTAAGTCTGATCTTCCCCTGGGAGCTTGTTTACGAGGTTAGCAATGAGGGCCGAATGCCAGTCGTTACAGTTGATAACTTTAGGTCGTAAATCAATCTTCTCCAGCATCCTGACCACGGCCAGTCCAAAAAGGGCAAAACGAAGTCCATCGTCTTCATAGCCGTAAACATTTTCCCGTCCAAAAAACTTCTGATTCTCCACCAGATATAGAGGCACCTCTCCATTCATTTCGGTCTGGCTGATAGCGATCTCCTCTTCATCCTTTTGAAAGGGGATACGGAAGGGACCTACCAGGGGCTGGATGCCATATTTGTCCCGGTCGATCCTTGCATAGCCAGGCATGACCACCCTTATATCGTGGCCCAGCCTCTTTATCGCTTGAGGCAGAGAACCTGCCACATCGGCCAATCCTCCTACCTTGACCAGAGGGGAGACCTCTGCGGCCACGTATAAGATTTTCATAGCTTCTCCCTTCGTTGATTAGGGTGATGCATAGGGCCGGTACGCTGAACCACCAGAGCAGCCTCGTCCTTGCTGATAATAGGTTCGAAGAGATGCTCCGGAGGCTGCTCATTCAAAATCCGATATACAGCTCTCAAATGGGATCTAAACTGGCTGTCCCAGACCTGATCCAGCCCCGAGTGATGATAGTCACCGAACCACCAGAACCAATCGCTCCCTTCGGCCACGTAAATTTCCTCCCAGGCCCTTTGAGCTGTCTCCTTATCCACCTGGCCCTGACGTTCCATGGTAGTCAAAAAACTTCGGGTATGGTAGAGGTAGTCCCAGGCCCTGGCCTGGGAACGACTACCAATCCAGGTCCCAAAATTGGCATTTATCCAGGATCCCGACCATATCTTATCAAGATGGCTTTTTGGTTCAGCTTTATCCAGATACTCGCTCACGGTGACAACCTTAAGTTCGGGATCATTGTTTAAAAGTCGGTAAAGGTTAGTCAGAAACTCATAACCATCTCTATCATAATGCTCCCAGCAGTTCTCTCCATCCAAAGCGATAGTCACGAGATGTTTTTCCGCCCTATCCCCCAGAGAGACCTTTATGGCCTTCAGTCTCCCGTAAAGCTCTTCAGCGGCCTGGCGGCCCGGCTTTGATCCATAGACAAAACCAATGAGGTCGGAAAGAAAATGGTCCCGAAAAATAATTTTCAGCTCTCTATCACCCCTCTGAAGCTGGTATGCTCTATAGAGATCTTCTGGGTTTTGAAGGTTGCCCTGCCCGTCTCTGATGAATTTGGTGCCCAGGGAGTTGGCCAGGACTTCCTCGTCGCTAATTATCCACTCCACACCCGATTCCATCATTATCCTGACCGCCTCCTCCGAGACAGCCTGCTCTGGAGGCCACATACCCCGGGGGGAATGGCTGAAGTTGTGCCGATAACATTCCAGGCCCATTTCCACCTGTTTTCTGGCATCCTCGGGGTATCTAAAGGGGGAAGAGGGGAGATCAACATCCGGAAGGGCCTCTCGGGCTACCTCGCTATCACACAGTAAAGGCACAATAGGATGGTAAAAAGGAGAGGTGGTAATTTCGATCTTGCCCTCTTCCTGGAAGTGTCGGTAGGTGGGGACAACTTCCTCCACCAGGGCCATCTGCTTCTCTATCACCCCTATCTTATCCATCTCCGTGAAATTGCGGTCCTTCTCCACACACTCCTTCAAGAAGTCGTCCTTTTCCAAAAACAGGGGATCAAACCAGGCCAGATTGAACCAGACCTGTAGATCCTGATACTCTTCCTCCGAGAATTCCTGGATCATCTCCGGATAACTTTTGGACCCGAGGGCTTCTTTTTTGAGTATTAACTCCTTATATCTCTTGTAAGGCCCTATCCTGGGCTGCCAGCTCTCCGGGCAGAAACGGGAGAGGATGAAGATTTTATCTGAGGAGGTAAGTTCACGAGCCGGCTTAGCGCTGATCTCCAGGTAATAATCTCTCACATCTCCTTTGGCATACTGGTTCAACTGATCCAGCAAGGAAGGCACCAGATTAAAGGTCTGCTTGATATGGGGGTAGTCTTCCAGGATAGTTACCATATCAAAATAATCCTTACAGACATGTAGCCTGACCCAGGGGAAGATAGCTATCCTGGTATGTCGGTCCAGATAGTATGGTTGGTGCATGTGCCAGACGAAGGCTATGTTTAAGGGAGACCCCATCTACTAGCTCACCTACGATCCAACAGAAAGTAGATCTATCTGTGGATCAGATCTATCTGTGGATCTAATTAACATCCTGTTAGATATCTCTAAAAACTCTGAAAGAAACGTCTTCCTTCTCCTTCGCAGTTCACAAATAGATAAAGATCTCATAAATTCTCTTGGAGCCGGACTTCTCCACAGTGTCAGAGTACATCTCTAATATTCTCGGATATTTTCGGCTTAGACCAATATTCATATTCTACGCTCAAATTCATCTATGTCCATACTTTCAGATCCCCTGTCTCCAAACCAGTTCCTTTCAGAGCTTTTATCTCCAGGCGCATTTGATTTCTCCAGATCTCCTGAGGCCCTAGCTCTATCTTCCAGCGAGGCACCAGGCAGGAACTCTGGTAGACCCTTTCAAATCCGGCTTCCGACTGAGAGAC
>CAYYBB010000157.1:0-4893 GCA_964469465.1 uncultured Actinomycetota bacterium | reverse complement strand
CTCTTGTATAATATTTTATAACAAACATTTTATGATACACAGAAACTATTTGCGACTTGCTAATTCTTTCTGCTCCATTAGTGCTCGGGACACGCTTTCGCTGAATGCTTCTGTCAGTTTCTGATCTGGACAACTCTCTGCCCTTATCTGGAGGCATGTTTTCTGAAAAAGCCTTTTGACTCAGGCTCTTCCTTGGCTCGATCAGAACCTTTTAAGAGAGTGTCATGGCCAAAATTTGGCTGTAGCATAGGGAGACATAAGTGGCACCCAGGCTTGCAGACGGTGAGTTGGAGGAGATACGAGAGAGAAACGACCTGGTAGCTCTGGTATCAGAATATACTAGACTGAAAAAGACTGGCAAGAACTATACCGGTCTCTGTCCCTTTCACAAAGAAAAAACCCCCTCCTTTGTGGTGGACCCTGGCAAGCAACTCTATCATTGTTTCGGGTGCGGAGAGGGAGGTGACGTCTTCAGCTTTGTTATGAAGATGGAAAGTCTGGAATTTCCCGAGGCCATTCAGCGCTTGGCCGATCGGGTAGGCTATAAGCCTAAATACCAGCAGGGGAGAGCAGGAGAGGGAAGAGGGGCAGCGAACAAAGAGAAAATTTATCGGATTAATCAGTTAGCTAAAGATTTTTACAGGAAGAGTCTCAAGGAAACGGCCTTTGGGCAAAAATGTCTACAGTACTTATTGAAAAGAGGTTATACAGAGGAGACCATTGACTTTTTTGAGATAGGTAGCTGCACGGAAAAGTGGGCGGGATTTACAGAATATGCCCTGGACAAGGACATTGGCCTTTCCGATCTCCTTGCCTCCGGGCTGGCCATCCGTAGCGAAAAAAGCTCGCGGGGATTCTACGATCAATTTCGGCACAGGATTATCTTTCCCATCACCGATGTCATGGACCGGGTGGTGGCCTTCGGAGGAAGGGTGATCGATGACTCCCTGCCCAAATATGTGAACTCACCGGAGACGTCTGTCTATCAGAAGGGAAAGGTGGTCTACGGACTGTCCAAGGCCAAGGGAGACATGGTAAAGCAGGATCAGGCCCTGATTGTGGAAGGCTATACCGATGTCATGGCCTTTCACCAGTGTGGCATTCATAACGTAGTAGCCAGCCTGGGTACAGCTCTGACCATAGATCAAATCCGGCTGATAGCTCGCTTCACCAATAACATAGTTTTAGTCTTTGATTCGGACACGGCGGGGGAAAAAGCCACGGAGAGGGGAATAGATTTACTCAGAGAATACAACGGAAATATTGCTCTCTTTAACCAACATAATATTAGCCTGTCAGCCGTAGTATTGCCTTCTGGTATGGATCCGGCTGACTATGTATTAAGCCATGGGAGGGAGGAATTTTCTAAACTTCTGGAACAGGCCAGGCCCTTGATAGACTTTACCATCGATTCTATAATATCACGATTCGATCTCACCTCGGCCCAGGGAAAGCTGGCGGCCATAGACAAAATCCTGGAATTTCTCTCCACCCTTTCCTCAAGAATGGTCCAGGAGGAGTACATCAAGGTGGTAGCGGAAAGGCTATCTATGGAAGAGGAGAGGTTAATGAGAGAGCTCATCGAAAGAAACAGAAGAGCCAGAGGTCGGATTAGCCAGGGGAGGATGGAGCAGAAAAAACAGCTTTCCCCCTATGATCTGCTAGAAAGGGAGGCTCTCCGGTTAATAATTCACGACGTGGGGGAGGCAAGGAAGATCCTCCTGAACCTGGAGGAAGATATTTTTCAGAGTGGCCCCAATAAAGATATCTTTAGGATCTTAAAAGATGGTCTTAAGGGGCCGGAGGAAGTAGATGTCTCTCAGCTTCTTAGTGCCATAGAAAGAGAAGAGCTCAGGAGGTTGTTCAGCAGCCTCCTTTTCGAAGAAAGGGAGTATGAAAACGAAAAAATTTGTCAAGAAGTTTTCTATAGGCTCAAGGAATTAGACCTAAAACGTCAAATAAGTATATTACGTCGAAAAATGGAGAGATCAAGTCAGCAAGGAGATCGGGAAGAGGCTGATAAGCTTTTTGAGGAAATATTGAGACTGGAAGGGCAGAAAAGAGCCCTCCAGGAAGAACGCATAAACCAGGATCATTTGATGGAGGGACAGTAAGTGTCAGATAATTTCTCGGTAGCTTCCATAAAAGAAGTCCGAGACCTCATAAATAAGGGAAAAGAACATGGAGTTCTGACCACAGAAGAGATAATGGATGGTCTTCAGGAGGTCGAGCTGACTCCCGAGGAAATTGAGAGCATATATACTCTTCTGGCCAGCCAGAACATCGAGGTCATTGACGAGGAAATTGAGGAGGCCATTCCCGAGTTTGATGAGAAATTAGAAAAGAAGATACCAAAGAAAAGGCTGGAACTTGCCTCCAAAGCTCCTACCAACGATCCGGTCAGGATGTACCTGAAGGAGATCGGTAAGGTACCTTTGCTCACAGCAGAAGAGGAAGTTGATCTGGCCAAGAGGATCGAGCAAGGCGATGAAGAGGCCAAGAAGCGTCTTATCGAATCTAACCTGCGTCTGGTAGTCAGTATCGCCAAAAAATATATCGGTAGGGGGATGCTTTTTCTAGATCTCATCCAGGAAGGAAATCTGGGGCTGATCCGGGCTGTGGAGAAATTTGACTATCGAAAAGGCTATAAATTCAGCACCTATGCCACCTGGTGGATCCGACAGGCTATCACCAGAGCCATTGCCGACCAGGCCAGAACCATCAGGATACCGGTGCACATGGTGGAAACCATTAACAAGCTGATCCGCATCCAGAGACAACTTCTTCAGGATCTGGGCCGGGAACCTACCCCTGAGGAAATAGCCGATGAGATGGGTTTCACTCCGGACAAGGTGCGGGAAATTCTGAAAATATCCCAGGAACCGGTTTCCCTGGAGACGCCCATCGGGGAGGAAGAAGATAGCCATCTGGGTGATTTCATCGAGGATGAGGAGGCTGTGGTACCTGTAGATGCTGCCTCCTTTACTCTTCTGCAGGAGCAGTTGCAGAGTGTTCTGGATACTCTAAGTACGCGAGAAAGGAAAGTAATACAACTGCGTTTTGGACTTCTGAACGGCCATCCTCGGACTCTGGAAGAAGTGGGCCGAGAGTTCGGAGTAACCCGAGAGAGAATCCGCCAGATCGAATCCAAGACCTTAAGCAAGCTGCGTCACCCCTCCCGAAGCCAGAGGCTGAAGGATTTTTTGGAGTAGGGGGGTCAGGAATTAGCCTCGTAAGGAGCCCCCAAGTAATCGAAGATAGACCTCAAATCCTTCTCCCTAGCTGGCAAGCAATTCGGTAATGTGGGGGGTATTTTGCGAGGCAACGGAAGTTGTAGTATAATCTGCTAGTCGATAAGCACTCCCCGGTAGCTCAATCGGTAGAGCACTCGGCTGTGAAAGGAGGTGTGAACTAAACGGTTGAAATTGCCACCGGGAAGTTCACACCAAATCGCAGCGTCCCGATGAAAATCAGGATGGAAAATCGGGTGAATTCAGGGAAGCCTAAAACCCTACGCGAAGTCGAAGGGCATGGTAACCCTGAGCGAAGCCTGCTGAAAGGGGTATTGAGTAGGCAGGAACGTGCAGAGACTAAGGGCTGAGGATCCCCTGCCAATAAAGCCCTGTGAGCGCCCGACATCCCTAGCGGATGATGAGATAGTCCAGTCCCAAAAGAAATTTTGGGGGTCACTGTAACCGAGGTGTTGCAGGTTCGAGTCCTGCCCGGGGAGCCAGACAATCATTATTCGAACCAGAGTGCAAAAAACGGCTGGTTTAAATAGGCGGTCAGAGACAGCCGTGTAGTTAACCCGATTTATCCGGCCATTCTTTATGTAGATCTCTTCCCTTACTTTTTACGATAGACATCTTTCCGATGTCGGATGATATGAAGACGAATTTCCTCTCCGACTACATCATAGCGGAGCCTCCAGTCACTGATACGCATTCGCCAGACTCCAACATCTACCGAGGCCAGCTTCTTAGTGTTTCTGCCGGAGTGAGGATTTGCTTTAAGCTCTAAAAGAGCCTTCTCAACCTTAGGCTTCATATCGGCTGGAAGCCTCTCGAGGTCCTTTAGGAAGACTTTCGAGGGGACAAGTCGGTAAACTTTACCCACCTTACTTCCCTCGAAGAATCTTTAAGATGTTTTCCTCAGTTCCCACCTCTCCAAGTTCAAATTGCTTCTTACTTTCGGCCAGTGCCTCTCTTATCTCAGGATCAGTTAACTCTGCCCCTATCTCTAACATATCCAGGTAATCTTCAGGGCTCAGGATAACGGCAGCTATCTTACCTCTTCTTTTAACGAAGAAGATGTAGTCTTTGTCGCTTACTTCGTCAAGTAACTGACCGAAGTGAACTCTGGCTTCATGAGCGTCAATTGTTTTACTCATAGTTCTCTCCTTAATTTTGAACACCTCCCTTGATCATTAATTGATGCATTAATCATCTCAGAAGAAATCCATTCTGTCAAGATTTTTGTAGACTTACCACTTTTTGGGTGTGATGTTCGATTGGGAAGGGGCACTCCAAGACATGCGGATCAATATACCTCAGTCGAACTGAGTCAATACCATTCTTAGTTGAATGGTCATATAATCTTGGTAATCTGGGGGGCCACCGTAAAAACACTTGCACAGCTTTTTCATAGATGAAATTTGATAGCCCCAGAGGGATGAGAGTTTGGATGAGTTCAACGCGGGCATTTATGTCCCTTGTCTCCATGGGTATACTCAATAGCTCCTTAACCCTGGCCTTTCTGATCCGAATTCTTGCCCTTCCCCTCTAGAATCTGTTATTCCATCTCTCTGGGAAACAAAATTAGACTTCCCAAGTCAACATATTGTGGTATAATCTTGTTTGAGGGGCGACATATACATGTCAAGAATTTCTGTCA
>CAYYBB010000156.1:0-4933 GCA_964469465.1 uncultured Actinomycetota bacterium | reverse complement strand
TCCACAAAATCTCCATGTCGGTAGATAGAAACAGTCTCGGCTCCAATATCCTGAATAAGCTCTACCTTGTAAGGCTCACCCCTCTTCTTAAAAAACTCCATGGCCTCCTTCTTGGGAAGCTCCTCTCGGACAAATTGGTAATCCAGCTCAATGGACTCCTTCATTCTTATCTCGATCCTGGCCAGGTCATCAGCAGACAGGGGTTTGTCCAGATCAAAATCATAATAGAATCCATCCTCGATGGCCGGGCCGATGGCCAGCTTGGCCTGAGGATAGCGGCTCTGAACGGCCTGAGCCATAACATGAGAAGTGCTGTGCCTGAGAATACTCAGTCTCTCCTTATTCCTATCCTCGTTTAGATTTCTGTCTTCGCTTATCTCCTCTACCATGTTCTGCTACCCTTCTCGCCTCAGAAGCACCTTCTAAAACCAGTTCACCAGGCCAAGAAAGATGACTTCAATGGCCTTTCCGGTCGTGGAAGAGTCTTAAGGATATCTGGCCTGGATAAAAAATGGAGCGGATGCCGGGATTTGAACTTGCGTCCCTCACCTTGGCAAACTGTATAGGCCATTTTACCATGTTTTGCAATGCCGCTCCATATTGTGATGGAGACCATGGAGAAAAGTCTTGGACTTTGTTCACCGATTCCCTATAATTGCTGTAAGGCTATATAGTAGTCTCATATTATAGATAACCTCGCCCAAACGTTATCTAACCTTAAGGGCAAGTGGATTAAACACATCACGTTTGACTTTGTGGAGTTTGAAGAAGGTAAAAGAGAGGATATCAAGAATTTAGACTGGGAACTCGTCAAACTGTTAATTTGGTGGTGAACGATGAAAGAGCCTTTGACCACGGAAGAAATCTTGCAAATATTGAGAAAAGAACTGCCGCACTTACACGAAAAGTACGGGGTGGAACAGGTCGCCATCTACGGATCCTTTGCAAAAGGCAAGCAGACAAAGAAAAGCGACATTGACATCCTCGTGCACCTGGCCAAACCCCTGGGGCTGGAGTTCGTTGAACTAGCTTACCGTCTGGAAGAGGTGCTGGGCAGGAAAGTGGACCTGGCTACCTTTGATAGCTTGAAGAGAAGCCTACAAAACCCCAGATACCAACACATCGCTTCTAACATTCAGAGGACGCTGAGCTATGTCTAAGCGAAGGGATGGAGATTATCTCGGAGATATCCAGGAGGCAATCCAAAGAATTATTGCCTACACCGCCAACCTGTCTTTTGAGAAGTTTATGAAAGACAGCAAAACGCAGGATGCGGTTATTCGCAATCTTGAAGTTATCGGCGAAGCTACGAAGAATCTATCCAGTCGCCTGAGGAAGTCTTACCCTAAAATTCCCTGGAAGGACCTGGCCGGTGTGAGAGATAAGATGATCCATCACTACTTTGGCATCAATTATGAGATTGTGTGGGCGATCGCCCAAGAAGAACTTCCTGCTCTTCTTCCTCAAATTGAAGACATCCTGACCAAGGAAACCGGGTGAGACAATGGTAAATTTGGCCATAAATTGGCCGTCAATTCGACAACAAGAAGAGATCAGCCTTTAGGAAATAGCTTCTGACCAGGTAAAAAATGGAGCGGATGACGGGATTTGAACCCGCGACCCTCACCTTGGCAAGGTGATGCTCTACCACTGAGCCACATCCGCCTGTATTCATTCTCCAGTTTTAGAACTAAAACTAATGATACCAGGAAATCTGCCAGCTTGCAATATTCGCTCCTGGATCTTCTTTCAAGGGGGAAGGGGAAAGGCAGCCCAAGAGCCTATTTCGTCTTTCTAGGCCTCATGGGAAAGCGCTCCTCTCTCTATCAGGACCCGATAGTAGCTACCTTCCCGCTTGAGATTGAGTATCCTGTGACCTTCGCTTCTGGCACTTCTGGGGACGTTTTGAACAGGCTCCCCCTCGTCCAGAAGAACTTCCAAAGGCTCCCCCGGATCAAGTTCTTCCAACCTCAGTTTGGTTCTTACCCAGTTCATGGGACAGATCTCGCCCCGTAGATCCATACAGTGAATCACTCTTCCATCTGTCTTCCGAGATACTACTCCACCACTTTCATCAGACCTGCTCACTGTGCACCGCCTCCCGGAACTTTTCCAACCCAATGCGGTTTATGAGCTCTCCTAATCGTTCTCGCTTATGAGCCAGATGACAATAGGCTTTCAGTATTTTTTCTACCAGCTCTACCGCTTCTTCTTCTGAGACAAATTTGTCGAAAACCCAACCCAACTGAGGGTGCTTGCCAAACTTGCCTCCCACAAAAACGGTCCACCCTTCCCTCTCTGGTCTTAGAGAGCCAGTGGGACAGGAATTTATGCACTTACTATCGTTGATGCATTTGGTCAAGTCTATCTCCGGTTTCCCATCCACCAAGTGAATAGCCTTAACCGGGCATACATCCTCACAGATGCCACAACTTATGCATTCTGCCCCGTCGGATTCATCCAGAACCGGCTGGGCAACTCCCATAAACCCCAGGTCATTTTCCTGAGGTTTGATGCAAGCGTTGGGACACCCCGCTATCCCCACTTTAAACTTATGAGGAAGACCACTTCTTCCGTAGTAGCGCTCATCGATCTTCTTGGCCAGAGATTCGGTGTCCCCAAGCCCATGGTTGCAGATGGATGCGCCCTGGCAGGCAGTTATCACCCGAAATCTCGGACCACATGCTCCCAGCTTCAAGCCCACCTCATCAAGTTCCTCTGTTACCATCTCCAGGTTGTCCAGATGGACAAAGGGAATCTCGACCCCCTGTCTCATGGTGATGTGAACATAGCCCTTTCCGTACTTGGTGGAGATATCTCCCAATTTGGCGAGCTGTCCTGCGGTCAGATTTCCTGCCAGGGCCCTCACCCGCACGGAGAAAAGATCCGGCTGCCTCTGCTTGATCAGTCCCCCTGCTTTCAAGGTATCAAGGTCCAGGGTCGGCCCCGTTCTGTCAGGCATACAATCGCCTTCCTTCCAATAATCTTACTTCATTATCGTAAATTAACCTCAACAATATAGATAACATACTTCATGATCTATGTCAATAAATGTCTGCGTCTGCCAGATAAAAGTTTACTATTTATATAGGGTATTGCCTGCTTAGGATTACTTAACTGAAAAGATGTCATTAGCTCTTGCCAAAACACCATTCTACTGGTACACTCAAGTGCATAGTTGACAGGACACAGGCATCCTCACATGTTGACTTCGCAGAACTTCCTGGCCTGAATCCAAACCCGAGATACGATTTTTGTTTTGAGAGGAGGCTGGACTATTTGGAAAAAGTTATCTGCCCCAATTGTGGAAAGGCTAGTTATACCGCGTCCCCCCAGGCCAACGTTCCCTGCCCCTATTGTGGCCATCTCTTCCAGACAGAAAGAGAGAGAAGACATGAACCCCGTCGCAGAGAAAGAGAGGTACTGGTGTTGCTCCTTAACAGTGAAGTTATTCCAGCCAGAACTGTGGATATTTCTCCTCGGGGTATTGGACTCGAACTGAGAGAGAACCCTGACTTAAAGCCTGGGCAACAGGTGGTACTGGATATCCACTCCCTGCGACTGAGAAAGAAGGCACGGCTCGTTTGGCTATCTTCTCAGAGCCAAGAGGTCTGGAGGGGAGGCCTGGAGTTCCTGGAGACAATTCCAGCTTGAACGCAAATAGCCGACCCAGCACGGCCGGCCAAGCTCACTCTGCCAAATTGTGGATCCTGAAGTATCCTGATTTATTCCCCTTTTAATCCTTCAAGAACCTCCTGTCACCTTTTCTTGCCGAGAATTCGACCCTATTGTCTTCCCACAATCAGTTGCAGACCCATAGCCGGTCGAAGAAAACATGGGGAATTAATAATGGAGGCGGCGCCCGGATTCGAACCGGGGATAGAGGTTTTGCAGACCTCTGCCTTAACCACTTGGCTACGCCGCCTGATCGGGATCCTGCTTTTTGAACCCACCATTAAGAAGCATACAACAAACAATCGGGCTCACAAGAAGGTCCTCCATAGGCCGGATGCACTTTCTTTCCGTAACCCTCCATTAAATATATAGAAAAGAGACAGAAAATTCAAGAAGACCAGCCAGAGGCCAAGCTGTCATAATTTACATCTGCGGTCATGTACGTTTATAATTAACGCCAATTGTGATAATTGCAAAGAACTGGACAGAATGAGATTAGAGAGATAGGATGGAAAAAGTCAAAGCAAGAAGAGTCATCACAAACCAGAGGGAGATCAAAAAGCGAATAGAAAAAGACCTGGATCTGTATTGCCAAAAAGCAATAGAGCTGGGCGCTTCTGATGTCAAAGTAGTTTCTGCCAAGGACGTGGTGGTGGATGAAAGAGTGAGGCTTAAATGCGCCGTGCCTCACTGCCACCTCTATGGCTCCTCCCCTAACTGCCCTCCCTACACTCCGACCCCTGATGAAGTCAGAAAGGCCCTGTGTAGATACAAATACGCCATCCTTTTCAAGCACGACGTCCTCCCCAAGGAAGATTTCGTGGACCCCCAACAGTGGCTAAAGGGCCACGAAAAGCATCAGAAGATGACCCATAAGATAGCTTCCACCCTGGAATCTCTGGCTTTTAACGATGGTTACTATCTGGCCATGGGATTTGCCGCTGGAGGGTGTAAGACAGCTCTCTGCGGAGGCCTTCCCTGTCAATTTCTGGATAGTGGTAGGTGCCGCTTCCCCCTTATGTCCCGCCCCTCCATGGAGGGAATGGGCATTGATGCTTTCAGCCTGGCGGCTAAGGTAGGCTGGGAGATATATCCTGTGGCCCGCAAAAACGTGGATCAGGATTCCATATCCTGCGCAGTGTCGGTAGGTATAGTTTTCATATACTAATCTTTCATCTGTAGTCCAGTGATACTGTAGGATACCATTATCAGCTAGTTCAACATCCTTTCTTAGTACCTAATGATAGACTTGATCAAT
>CAYYBB010000155.1:0-4937 GCA_964469465.1 uncultured Actinomycetota bacterium | reverse complement strand
ATAAGGCTCTTACGGTCGGTGCGATAGGTCAGACCGTAAGATATCCCCTCTCCTTCCTCCAACTCTTTCACAAAACTGACCCTGGCTTTTAAAGATAGGGCTGGTTTTAAGCTTCTGACAATGGTTTGGGGAGAAGGATTCAGTCCGTAAAGGGTTATCCCCAGACGTACCATGTCCAGATGGGTCTCCTTGAAATTTATGGTAGCAGCACTATTGGCACAGTGATTGAGCCGGAAAGAGACTTTTTTTTTCTTCAAAGCATCTATTATCCGACAAAACGTTTTGAATTGATCCATAGTGTAGGGATTAGAGGGATCATCGGCTACAGCAAAGTGGGTCATGAGACCCTCTACCTTTAGGCCGGGCAGTCCCATGATCTTTAATATGAGTTCCTCAGCCTCCTCAGGATCCATCCCCACCCGATGCATGCCTGTGTCGATTTTGAGATGGACAGGGCAGATCCTGTTCTCCAGCCAGAAATAATCAGATATTCTTTTAGCCGCCTCATAAGTATAAAGAGTAGGCATCAGGTGGTATCTCAAAAGCTCTTCTTCTGAATCCCAAGGAGGTTCGCTTAAGAGATGGATGGGTACTACAATACCCTTCTCTCGAAGCTCCAGAGCTTCCTCTACCAGAGCCACACCCAGGCGTTGAACCCCACAATCCAGAGCTGTGAGGGCTACCTGAGAGGCTCCGTGGCCGTATCCGTTGGCTTTTACCACCGCCATTATCTGAGTCCTGGGGTCCAGGAGAGATCTCATATATTCGATGTTATGACGGATGGCACCCAGGTCAATTTCCGCCCAGACCGGCCTATAGAAGTTTTTCATGACTACGGCCCCCTGTATCATTACCTCAGAAACGTGCCTTCAATCATGTAGCGGCATCCTTTTGTCGGAGAGTCGCAATAGCATTTTTATGGTTAGCGAGTGAAGACCCCCTAATGATAGTTACGCTGAGAACACTATATTTGTCTTCTACAAACTGGGTGCATGGAAAAAGGGTCTCCTCACCACCTTTGAAATATCTTATATTTCATTCATTATATCCCAGTTTGGCCTATAAGGGGAGGGAAAAGGAGGACAAGAATTGGAACGCTTTGTGCTGGCACATACGCCAGGTTCCGTCACCTGTTTGACGATGCAGAGCAACGTATCCAGAAAACAGGCGGTGTCAAGCATCAAGATTTCTGGCGAGTAGTTGACGAAGCCACATAGTCTTACCTGCTAGCTTCTTTTGGACAATTCAGGCGACTTGTCTACAGCGTCCTTCAACTCACTCAACTCAAATTTTAGACCGCCTGGCAATTCAGCTTTTGTAAAGCTCGACAACCTTCCTGATATTTGACGCCTGAACATTAGGAGAATGACGAGAACTGTTACGGGCCAAATCAATATTTGAACGGCCTGTAAGATGATTTTCGCCCCCTCAATCTCAGCCATAGAAGCTCCTTGATACTTTCTGTGAGAACGCGTCAGCCTGCGCCTGGATTGCCGCGAGGCGGGCCGGCTGCATGCGCGGGTTAGCCAGCGCCATTTGTTACTGAACCTCGCCTGCCACTGCAAGAAGCAAGAGAAGCAGCCCGGCAATCCAGTAAGCCCAATCGTCTACTTGCGGTCTCCACCACTTATCAGTCAGCCGTCGGACCTCCCAGAGACCTTGCTGTTCCCAAAGCGCCCAACTCTTTGTGGCTTCATAAGCTGTTGTGTAAGCGAGCAGTTCCATGAAGCCGGTCCGCCTCCAAAGAACCGCGATGGAAAACGCGACGGGCTTCGAATTCCCCAGTATCAGTCCACCACAGTCCCTCCAATGCCATCACTGTGTAGTCGATTGGATTCCTTTCTCGCAACTTTGACATGAACTTCAACGTGTACGACACCCCATATAATGCGCCTACTGCATCCTGAAACTCCTGAGACGTTCCTGGTGCTTTCCCAGGTTCGATCTTGCCATCAACCATGACAAATTTGAATCTTGGCACGTCCACAATCTCCACTCTTTTAGCAGATGGCGCATATAGATACTTCAATTCTTTCCTTAGATCGATCTTCTTCATGAGTATCCTTCCTTTTCTGACTATGCTTCATCCATCGTTGGGATGGAATGTCTGGCGGCCTAACTAGTAATTAGGCGCAGTCACATGGGATCATCCTCCAGTAACAACGCCTGGAAGCCCGCTTGTTGAAAGTGATCATCGGTGGTTAGCGCTTCGGTGATCTTGCGATCTTGCATGACTATGAAGGATATACAATCCGTCAGCCCCCATTCCTTGTCCGGTCGTTCGCAATAGAGGTGAAATGCTCGCGTGTAAAGGTCTTCGGACAATGGGATGATTTTAACGTTTGGGTCTGCCTCAAGTGACTCTAGCAACTCCACAGCAGCTTGGTGATACCGTTGCCTGGACAAAGCGTTTCCGATTTCGAGCATTACGGCTCGCGTTGTTACCATGAGCGTCTTCAACGCTTCCAACTCATCAGCCAGGGAGACTGCTCGCTCGTGGTAGCTATCTTTCGCTACAGACAACGCGATAGCGTAAGCTGCGTCGAGAAATACCTCAGCCTTCATGTTGAATTTTGCCCCCGTATAAATAATTCTCCAGGTTGGCAGACCAATCAGGTGGGCCGTCTAGATTGAGTGAACGTGCTGTACGAAGAAAAGATGGAGCTGTGGCCGCAGGGGGCGGTGCGGTTTCAACAACAATCCATACGCGGGTATTGGGTTCGAGTGTAAGCGGTTCAGCGGGCCGCAACACTGTACCGTCAAATAGTGCTTCGATTGTCTTCTTCATGATGCTCCTCCTGCGTTTCATTTTTTCTGCATTATAGCACGAGTGGGGCCGCCGCGCCTAACGGCCGGACGTCGCGGTTAAGTGGCGTGTAATGAGCGCCAGCGAATTACACGTCCATCTTCAATCGCTTGTTAGATGGCGCTTCGCTATCGCTGCATAGTGGATGAATTATGGCGCGAGTGTTTTCGCTAATCTCTTGGCCAAGGCAACAATCGTAAGAATTGGGGGCAAGCCAGGAGAC
Organism: uncultured Actinomycetota bacterium; assembly: GCA_964469465.1. Lineage (GTDB taxonomy): Bacteria > Actinomycetota > Humimicrobiia > Hakubellales > Hakubellaceae > Hakubella. Next base: position 1,908 of record CAYYBB010000155.1, on the reverse strand, counting down.
GTCGGGAAAACGCTGGCATCACAAACGAAAAGGTTGTCTATCTTGGTTTGCAGATCTTTATCCACGACCTTGCCAATAGCAGCGGTCCCCCCCGGATGACCGCCCTGCACCTTCGAGACTACAATAGAGTTGCTATCTGCGCCTGCTTTGACCAATATCTCCTTGGATATCGAGGAGCCCTCCTTTAGCCTTGCCCAGTCATTCTCAGTCACCGGCTTGGAGAATGTTCCGTCGGCATAGACACGGCCGACCGGATCATCCGCAGTCTTGTTCATTATGCCAAGCAAGCGATCTGTAGGCAGAAAAATGCCTTTCACCCCCAACTCGATGTACCTTACAAGTCTTGGTTGATTCAAAAAGGGAGATAAGATGAAACCCTTGCTCTTGTGGAATTCATGATCGACAAGCGCCATTGTCGGCTCATTGGTCTGGCTAAGATCTTTAGTTACCCCATAAGTATTCACAAGTAGATCCATAAAGAAACCAGATCCTGCGTCCTCAACTCCCGATTTCTGCAGGATCACGGGGGTCCCCACTCCACCAGCAGCAAGGATGACCACATCTGCTAGGATCTCGAAACTTCCACGGGGTCCTGTCCCACTAATACCCTTCACCTTCCCATTCTCCACTATCACCTTTTGAACTCTGGTGTTATAGGCAATTTCGGCTTCGTTTCTCTTGGCCTCATCCAAAAAATTCAGGGCCGTCCACTTGGCATTGTGCTTACAGCCCAATTGACACCCCCCACACCGCCTGCATTTTGCAGGATCGATGAACTTGGGCATTGGTTCCATGTGATAACCCAGCTCTCTGGATGCCTCCAGGATTTTCTTGGAACCTTTTGATAAGCGTCGCTCATCGGAGGGAACAATCTTCATCTCTCCCTCTGCCTCGGTAAATTCCGCCTCGAGATTGATCCCAAAGCCTGCCAGCTCTTCTTCCAGGCAGCGAACCCCGTTACCGCAGGAAACGACAGTAGCGCCCCCAGCCATCATGGTTCTCCACAGAATCGCACCTTCCTTTGTCTTTGCGGGCATCTTCGTCAGTTTGTTCCCATCAAAGTACCGCAGGGAATCCCGAAAGGTCCCAATTTTCTCCTCATAATTCCCTCTCTCCACTATCAGAACCTGCTTGCCCCTTTTGGATAACTCCATTGCCAGCGTAGCTCCACCTGCTCCTGACCCAACGATAATGAACTCATATTTATCACCCTTCATATTTCCCCCCTCCAATGCTGAATTTGAAAGAAGTCGTCATTGGTTATCTTTAGTATTTATCTGTCCAATATTTCTACTGGCGAAAACACTTCCACTTGCGCCATCTAACGGCTCGCGCTTCACCTGCGCCGAGCGCAGCGAGGCGTCAGGTGCAAGCGCTTGTTAGCCCGCGTTCCTTGTCCCAAAAGATGCGCCAAGTGTATGCACTAATCCGCCGCCCTGCCATATTCAGGAGGGGAGGCAAGAGTAAGCGGAGTGCTGCATATACTACAGCGGCAGACGCTCGCCTGGTGGATGGAGCATACTCTGTACCTGAGGTGCATAGAGGCACTCCACTGCTGTCTTGCCCATTCCCAAAGCCCGCAGTTCCTCGGCAATCGGATGATCGCCCAGAGTATACGACGCGCCTCCTCTGAATCTGGCAATGCCGACCTGTCCTTGGCTCTGGAGCAGTGTCCTCAGGAGTTGGCCGTCTTTGACTGTGTAGCTGTAGAAGTTCATGGGTCTGGCTCTGGTAGCCAACTTCTTCACCTCCAAGGTCACAATGTCTTTCCCCTCGGCTCGGAGTCGGCAGCGGCGCACCCGGCCTACGTCCTCAAAGCTGATCTCAGCGAGGATCTTTGGGTAGCCCCAGATCTCGACGCCAAAGTCATACGCTGCTTGCGTCGTCACAGGCAGATGGTGAATATAA
>CAYYBB010000154.1:1880-5033 GCA_964469465.1 uncultured Actinomycetota bacterium | reverse complement strand
GGACGGGGGAAATAGCACGGAAAGTGTCAAATTTACTGGGGGTTCAGGATCCCTGGATCTTAGAGCCTTTACTCCGCTCTCTAGCTCTCTTCTCACAAAGCACTTGCCATCAGCGGCTCCAATGTGGATAATTGATAAAGTAGAAAAATCCGACCTGATAGGAGGAACATGTTATGGTCACATTGCAGGAGATCTCCGAGGCCGTTATTGCGGGTGATCTGCCCAGAACGGTAGAGCTGACCAATACTCTTCTGGCTGAGGGCCTGCGCCCGGGAGTTATCATCACCCAGGGCCTCATCCCAGCTATGAACGTGGTGGGGGAGAAGTTCACCAACCGGGAATACTATGTGCCGGACATGCTCATCTCCGCCCGGGCCATGCAGGGAGCCCTCAAGATTTTAAAGCCTATGCTGGTAGAATCAGAGCAGCAACAACTAGCTACCTGCGTGATCGGGACGGTTAAAGGAGATCTACACGATATAGGTAAGAATTTGGTGAGTATGATGCTGGAGGGCTCGGGCTTTACTGTAGTGGATCTGGGAGCGGACGTGGACATCCATAGGTTCGTGGAGGCGGTGAAGGACAACCAGGCTCAGATCGTGGGCCTCTCCGCTCTCCTCACTACCACCATGGTGGTCATGAAAGACGTCATTGCGGCCCTGGAGGAAGCTGGTATCAGAGACAAGGTTAAGGTCATTATTGGCGGTGCCCCGGTCACCAAGAAGTACGCTGATGAGATTGGAGCCGACGGATATGCCGAAGATGCACCTACAGGAGTTAAAGTAGCCAAGAGCCTTCTGGGGCTGAACTAGCTCTTTAGTTGTCACATAGCACAACATCGATAACTGCTATTTGACTCAAGGCATGTAGCACAAGATCGATAACCCGCAGTTCAATCTTTTGGGGCTAATTCTGAAGGAGGTTATCAATAGCCAGGATTTATTCCTCTTTTCAAGGGTCATAGTTAGCGATGTTCTGCTATTTTTCAGTTATCGATGTACTTATCATTTAGTCAATTTAGCTCTTTGCTAGAAGGGAGTTCTATAGTCACTCTCGGTGGGCGCAAAACTTGCCTCACATCGAGAAGGCCTTGAGAGAGCCGGGTCCCAGAAGGAAGACCTATGTGCCAAACTGCAGTGGATCGGCAGTATGGTGAGCTTGTATTTTTTTTCTTCAAATTGCTATATTCAAAGCAGGAAAATAGGGGTTTACCAGGGCTGAAAGGAGAGAGATGGCAGTTGTTTCGGTGAGGGATAAACAAGTCATCATCGAGATGGGAAAACCCACGGTAATAATAGGCGAAAGGATCAATCCCACTAGCAAACCAAAACTTACTGCCGAACTTCAGAAGGGAAACCTGGATCTGGTGGAAGAGGAAGCCCTGCTCCAGAGAGATGCCGGAGCCGACATAATAGATGTTAACGTGGGAGCGCCAGGAGTGGATGAGATTGATCTTCTCCCTAAGGCTGTTTTGAGAGCTTTGGAAGCTGCTCAGCTTCCTATCTGCATAGACTCTTCCAACCGAGATGCTTTGGTGGCCGCCTTGGAGGTCTATCCAGGGGTGGCTTTAGTTAACTCGGTCAACGGGGAGGAAGAGGTTCTCAAAAGGATACTCCCGGCCATAAAGAAACATAATGCTGTGGTAATAGGTTTGACTATGGATGATGTGGGTATACCGACCGATCCTGATAAGAGATTTGAGATTGCCAAAAAAATCGTGGAGAGAGCCCAGGAAGAGGGTATTCCCAGGGAGAACATTCTTATTGACTGTCTGGCCATGGCGGTCAGTGCCGATCCTAATGCCGGAATTGCCTGCCTCAAAACTATGAGTAGGGTTACGGAAGAGTTGGGCGTAGGTACCACTTTGGGAGCCAGCAACATTTCCTTTGGTATGCCTAACCGAAATATTATTAACAAAGCCTTTCTGTCCATGGCCATTATGGTCGGTCTGGCCTCGGCTATCGTCGATCCCACCAAAGAGGAGGTGGTCAGGACCATTTTGGCTTCCGATTTTCTGATGTCCCGTGATCCATACGGGGCGCGGTATCTGAAGAACTACAGACAACAGCCGAAATATAGTTAAGGAGGTAATCTTAAATGGCTCAGGTAATCTTAACAGATGTGAGCAAGAAGTTCGATGAGGTGATAGCCGTCAAGGACTTCAACCTGGATGTGGAGGACAAGGAGTTTGTCATCCTGGTCGGCCCCTCGGGTTGCGGCAAATCCACTACCCTCAGAATGATCGCAGGGCTGGAGGAGGCCGATACCGGAGAAATCGTCATCGGAGACCGGGTGGTGAATGATGTTCCTCCCAAGGACCGCAACATTGCCATGGTCTTCCAGAACTACGCTCTCTATCCCCACATGAACGTCTACGACAACATGGCTTTTGGCCTCAAGCTGCGAAAGACCCCCAAGCCGGAGATAGAAAGGAGAGTGCGAGAAGCAGCCCGAGTTCTAGGCATCGAGGATCTACTAAAGCGCAAACCTAAGCAACTCTCCGGAGGACAGCGTCAGAGAGTAGCTCTAGGAAGGGCTATCGTGCGAAACCCCCTGGTCTTTCTTATGGATGAGCCCCTCTCCAACCTGGATGCTAAACTCAGGGTGCAGATGAGGGTGGAGATCGAAAAGCTTCACGCGAGGTTGGCCACCACCTTTATCTACGTGACCCACGACCAGACCGAGGCCATGACCATGGGCGACCGGATCGTTATCATGAAAGACGGCCTTACGCAACAGGTGGGGAGCCCCCAGGAGGTCTATGAGAATCCGCAGAACATGTTTGTGGCTGGCTTTATCGGCAGCCCCTCCATGAACTTCATTCGGGCCAAGATCACCGAGGACTGTCATCTGCGAGCCGGCAATCTGGATGTCCCGGCCTCTCCTATGGTTCGAGAGGTAATGGACAGAAAGAACCTCAGGAATCGGGAGATGATCCTGGGTATCAGGCCCGAGTATCTGGAGGATGCCGCTTTTGTGCCGGAGGAGAGAAGGTTCGGCTTGATAGATACCGTGGCTGATGTCATTGAGCCCATGGGCAATGAGATTTATCTGTATGCTGACATCGGCGGAGTCCAGTCTATAGCCAGAATCAATCCGGAAAGCCGGGTCAGGGGCCGAGACAGAATTACTCTGGCCCTGGAGACAGAAAGG
>CAYYBB010000154.1:0-1780 GCA_964469465.1 uncultured Actinomycetota bacterium | reverse complement strand
GAGGCATCCACAAATCCTATTCTAGCATCTCGGTATGTAGCGATAACCTCTATGGCCCTGGTCAGATCCACCGGCTTTAGAATCTCCAGTGCCAGATTGCCTTCCTTGATATCTTCCAGCATTTTTAGCTCCACCTCTACGTTCAGGTACTTATTGATGAGATAGGAAATCTCAGGCAATATGGTAGAGGGTATCACCAGAAGCTCATTAATGGACTGGACAAAGCTTGCATTGAAAAGATTCCTCAAAGGAACGGATTTTCATGAGTAAAAAAGCACTCATCTTCGGGGCCGGAAAGATAGGCCGGGGTTTTCTGGGTCAACTCTTGAGCCAATCTGGTTTTGAGATTGTCTTTGTGGATATAGATGAGGACCTTGTGTCCCTATTGAACCAGAGAGGAGGTTATCCTCTAAAGTTGATAGGAGATGAGGAGCGGGTACTTACTGTTTCCGGGGTCAGGGCAGTACGAGCCACCGATGAGGATGAGGTGCTGGAGGAGATCGCCACGGCCGACCTTCTTCTGACCGCGGCAGGAGCAAGAGCCCTGCCCTCCGTATCGTGCCTTATCGCCCGGGGGCTGAGGAGGAGATGGGAACGGGGAGTTAGAACTCCTCTTAACATTCTCATCTGCGAGAACCTGCCCCAACCGGCCCGGACCATGCAAGAATTAGTGGGCCAGGAGATCGGAACAGGCTACCAGGATCAACTTGAGCAGAAAGTGGGATTTGTGGAGACGGTAATCTGCCGCATGGTTCCCGATCCTAGCCCCGAAATGAGGAGCTTAGATCCTCTTCTGATCATGGCGGAGGATTATTCCATCCTTCCCGTTGATAAGAAAGGCTTCCGGGGAGAAATTCCTCGGATCACGGGCATGCAGCCAGTGGACAACTTTGTGGGCTATGTGCACCGCAAACTCTATACTTACAATACCTGTCATGCCGTGGTGGCCTATTTGGGATATCTGCAGGGCTATACCTACATCTATGAAGCCATTGCCGATGAAACTGTGCTCAAAGTAGTCAGAGGAGCTTTGGGGGAGTCAGGACAAGCGGTGATTCAAAAATACGGTTTTGACCAGGTGGAACAGAGGGAATATGGGGAGGATTTTATTCGCCGCATCAGAAGAAAAGAACTGGCCGATACGGTGCATCGGGTGGCCAAAGATCCCTTGCGCAAGCTGGCTCCTGGGGAAAGGCTGGTGGGGCCAGCAACCCTGGCCTGGGAGTTTGGCATCGCACCCCACTATCTATCTTTGGGTATTGCTGCAGCTCTGCGGTATGACTATCCCCGGGGCGAAGTCTCCTGCACCCTGACCCGTATGCTGGAACAAGAAGGCCTGGATCAGGTGCTCCGAAAAGTTTGTCAGCTTGACCCCCAGAGCACTCTCGCCAGGCTGGTAAAGGAGAAGCTGGCTGAGTTGCCCGGTTTGGTGTCAAGGGGAAGGCAGCCCAACTCCCCGATTTGATCAAGGAATAATTCTTCTTGCAAGGAAGCCAATTTATCTTGGATGAGCCAGTCAATTGCAATATTCCCTACAATCTTTCCGTAGAGCAGCTCCCCTTGAGGTTACAATAGAGATTAAAGACCTATTTTATCTCGGGGTAGTTTGAAGTCTCCGCTCAAATTAGCTATCATGGTCTCCAAGGCCAGCCCAGTTGGAAGGAGATGTGCATTATGGACCAGCAAGTCACGGCTGCCGTTTGGGAATGGATGAAGGGGCCCGGCTTACGAGTGCTCTTCACTGTTGTCTCGGCGGCTCTTATCATAACTGCTCTCAGGA
>CAYYBB010000153.1:0-5085 GCA_964469465.1 uncultured Actinomycetota bacterium | reverse complement strand
GGATCATCAATGAGATAAACCAGGTCCGCTCCATACGCAATGGCCTCATCAGCTAGAGAGGCAACATTATAGCCAAGAAGTACGCCTGACAAGTCGACACCCAGTGTGTCAGCCAACCTGCGCCCTACCCCCAGGAGCTCGAAGCTCACCGGAGCGACCTGGCCTCCTGCCTGCTCCAGAAAGACCCAGATGCCCCGAGATTCAGCAGGTTCTGGTGCATCCACTTTCTCTTTTTGGGAAAGACCTGGCTTCTCTTTGCTGCCGTTGGAGGAACTATGGTCATTTTTATCTCTTGCTGTGTCCACCATGTACAGGATCCTCTCTTAGCCTATGAGATTCAATCCATACCTTAAAAACATATCATTATGCTCATAACAGTTCCTAGCTTTTGCAATTTTCTTTTCAAAGACCGAATTACAGCTCAGAGCCTAGCTCAACTTTTTAACTCAAAACTTGACTAACCAATAATTTTATTGGGGTATGCACTTGATTCCCCTAACCACAAGATATAGTAAGAGCTTGATATCCTTGGCCGCAATATATTGTATTAGGTGGCGTCAAGTGGATACCCCCATAATTTTATATTCTAAAAGTTTATCCACCAGCTCAGCTACCGCCTTTTCTGGGTCTTCTGGATCACCCGCTATGATCTCCCCCTTCTCTCTAGGCGGAGGGACGTAGACTTTGCTTACCTTCGTAGGTGATCCTTTCAAACCCAGAAGGGAAGGATCCAGATCAAAGGAGTCTTTATCCCAGACTGGAGGATCATAGCGAGCTGCTCTAATCATGCTGGGTAGACTCTGATACCTGGGAGTATTAAGCTCCTTCACCACCGTAAGCAAAGCAGGAAGCTCCGCCCTGAGTACTTCTCTTCCCCCTTCCAACTGCCGCTGGGTATCTCTCAGCTCACCTATGTGGCGAAGATAAGATCCATGTGCCAGACGGGTGGCGATGCCCGGACCCACCTGAGCGGTATCACCATCGATGGCTTGCTTGCCGCAAAGCACCAGGTCAACAGGTTCCTTATCTCCGATGGCCCTGATCGCCTGAGCCAGAACATAGCTGGTGGCCAGGGTGTCGGCACCAGCAAAAGCCCGATCTGAGATAAGGATCGCTTCATCCACCCCGTAAGAGATGGCTTTCTTCAGGGATTCCTTGGCCTGGGGTGGCCCCATGGAGACCACCGTAACCCTGCCCCCAAACCTGTCTTTGAGACGCAAAGCCTCCTCGATGGCATGGATGTCAAAGGGATTAACAATGGAGGGAACACCTTCCCTGATCAGGGTATTGGTCTTGCGATCTATCTTTACGTCTGTAGTATCAGGCACTTGCTTGATGCAGACAACGGCATGCACTTTTACCCCCGCTTTTTACTCCTTTACCTATATTTCTATTGTTGTTCTTATGCAAACATATACCTGACCAAGGGTTTCAAGACCCATGGATGGGTAGGGTAGCTTGCCAAGTGCACCAGGTTATAGTGTACACTGCCCACTCAATCCCCTTCACCCCGCTACTCTTTCCATCCTTTCATCCGCCGTTGTGGAAGAAGGCACTTTTTCGAAGTCCCCCAGCTCCTGGCCGGCCTTGAAAGCTTCTTCCAGAGTTTCAGGGTGATCTTTTATCTCTCCCCTGTCTTCTATGTTTCGATATAAGAGATTGGAATGGTGCTGCATATCTATGGCGTCAAAGAAGTACTTCATGGTCAAAATGGCTCCTTCAAAGAGCCTGGATCCTTTAGTGGCTCCCACACAGATGAACATACCCCGGCGCCTGGACCTGGTACTCTCTTTGCCCACCGGACGGCCCAGAACATATTTTCTAGCCCACATAGCCTGGTAGCGCTCGATGAAAGCCTTGGCATAGGCACTTACGCTCATGAAGAAAATGGGCGAAGCCAGGATGAGAGCATTGACCTCCTCTATTTTGGGGTAGAGAAGCTGCATATCATCTTCCACCACACACTGACCCGTCTTCTGGCAACTATTACATTCCCGGCAGGGCTCGATGTTAAGACCTCTAAGCACAACCTTTTCCACCTCCGCCCCTCGAGAAGCCGCTCCCTCCAGGACCCGATCCAGGAGAATATCGGTATTACCCCCTCGCCTGGGGCTGGCGGCAATGCCCAGCACTTTTATTCTCATTCTGCCATTTGCACTTTTCACAGTTTTTCCCCAGCCCAAGAATTATGTCCTGTCGCCACACCGGCTCCCTTAGAACTAACATTTTCCAGCCCCGTAATCATCCCTGGCTCTCCTGGCTGCCCTCAAATTGGCCTCAGAAACCTGAGGAGAGATAGAACAACCAGGAGCCAGGAAAAGACGTAGTCCTTGAGTCTGCTCAATAGCCCGACATACCTCAGCCACCACTTGCTCAGGACTCCCATCTTTGAGAGTAGTATTCTGGTCCACTCCCCCCATTACCGCTTTGTCAGTCCTGTGAAGTCCTTCCCTCAGACTGGGGTTGCCCGGCAGAGCAACTGCCCAGTTAATGGCCTGAACGGGGTAGTTGGCCAGAAGATCAAAATAAATGTTGTTACCGCATATGTGGAGAATGTTAAAGAAAGCCCCGTCATGGAGGGTTGCCAGCACCTTAAGGTCATAGCGCAAGCCAAATTCAGCATATTCCTCCTCGGTCAGAAGATCCCTGCTGGCCCAGCCGGATATGGCGAAGAAAATACCGCTCACCCCTCTCTCCAGACAGAGCTGGACATATTTGGCATAGGTTTCAGCGATTACAGCCAGCCCCTGGTGTAGAAACTGAGGAGCCTCTCTAAGATAGGTGAGAAGGCTCTCTTTTTGACGCCCCACCAGATAATCAGCGATGGTCAGGGGCGAGAAAACGGTCTGCACGAAGGGAACTTCTCCTCGGAGACCCTCGCTGATCAACTCTAGAGCATACAGATGCTCTGCCAGAACTCCTTTTGGGGGATCGAGCACCTGCAGCCGCGTCCAATCCTGCGTACTTTTGACTGCATAATCTATGCTGGTGGGAGCCACATAGGGATCGCCAGAGGGCTGAAATTTACAGCTCCAGTCCTCCACGAAGTAGGAGGCTCGGGGATTGACTTTCATATAGTCCCAGTCATATTTCTGCTGAAAGTCCAGCATGGCCTCTACCAGACCCTGGGGAGTCCACTCTTTGAGATAGTTATGCCCCCAGAAACTAATGGGAACCAGATCTACAGGCTCGCCTCTGAGGGCTGCTTTAACTCTCTCCGTTTTGCTCATATCTACCTTTTTTGTCATTCTTGACCTCCCACCAATATTAAAAAAGATCCTGGCTCGGCTCTCTTACCATTATAGAATATTTAGAAATCCTGGTCTCCACTTCTTTGGAGACCGGGGCGTCAAAGAAGCGAGTGTTAGTTTATACCCTGGGAATAGTAACGGACACAGTCTTACTTTTCCTCCTGGCCCGAAACCCCATGAAGGCCAGGCTGAAAAAGCAAACCAGGGCCGCCTCTACTACTATAGCCAGAATAAACTTCGTAGCAGTATCCACCCAGAACCTGGGGAAAAATAGCTGGATGATTGTCTCAGAAGGGTTAAACAACCAGGAGTCTCCTTCAAAAAAGATCAAGTGAAACTGGGTGAAGAGCCAGTCGAAATTGAGATAGGCCAAGAGAAGAAGCAGGCCAATCACCACCAGAGTGGCTCCACTGCTCCATAACAAGTAGTGGCCGAATCTCTTTCTGGCTCTCCTCTCGGCCAGAATGACTAGTGTCGATATTCCCATGATCAGAGAAGCAAGCTTTTGGAGAGCGAAGGCTCGGGAAATCAGATTCTTGACATCCACTAAATGAGAAATTTCTTTCTGACCAAAGAGCCCTTCCTGGCCTTCTTTCAGTTTTTCCAGAGCCTCGACGCTCTGTCTATTTCGCAAATAGTTAAGAACCGTTCTCATGGCGTTAAAAATCTCCTCTTCGCTGAGTTGGCCCACCTGGGGCACGCCAAGTTGACGGTACTGACTTTCCACGAAAGATGGTGAAATAAAAAAGTAGAGGTTGGTCAATGCCAGAACTAGAGGAAGACTGACTACGAAAAGGAGCTTAAAAATATTGGAGAGTAGAGACCTGAATAGCATAAAATCTCTCTAATTTATTCTTTCTTATTCCTCACGCCGTTCCTACAAAACAATCCTAATTGGAATACTCTGAGGGTCTAGGCCACTAACATCTTTTTGTGCTAAAGTTTGAAACACTAGCACAACTTTACAGCCTGAACCTGCCCCATTATACCCTAAAGCGGCTCGAAGGAGATAGACTCCCTAGCCCCTTTAGTTAGAATAACATAACTTATTCAGGTTAAGGGAAATCACCCAAGTTTAGGAATGAGCTACATCTATCTTCTTCCAATTGGCCAAATTCACCAGAAGATCCTGGCAGACTTGCAAAATGACCTGGAGAAACATCTAGGCCTACCCTGCCGCCTTGCGGAAGTGGCCCTGGGACATCCTACATATGCCCTAAATCCGACCAGAGACCAATATCTGGCTGGCAAGATATTGGGAAAGATGCGAACCATCAGGCAGAAAGATACCCTTCGGATCTTGGGCGTCACCGACGTAGATCTCTATGCTCCTGGCCTCAATTTCGTCTTCGGCCAGGCTGAGGCTGGCGGCACAAATTGCCTCATCTCCATCGCCAGGCTCAATCCCCTCTTTTACGGAGATAAGCCAAACCCCGCCCTTTTACGCCAGAGAACTCTGAAGGAAGCAATTCACGAGCTGGGGCACACCTTTGGACTGGGACATTGTCCTGAGCCCCTTTGTGTTATGCACTTTTCCAATAGGCTGGTAGATACTGACTACAAAAGAGTAGACTTCTGCAAAAGTTGCCACAAAGTGATAGAGAAACATGGGACAAATACGTGAACTACCCCGCCCTAACGGACGGGGCTTCCTGGTTCAGCGACACACAGCTCGTAAACTGGCGGACAACCGCCATTCCGCCACTGGAGGTGTCTCCCCAAGCGTTACTTCCCGCAGTTCCTGCGGTAGCCTTCAGGAGGATGTTTTGAGCAGCATTTATATCACGGTCAATAACGCGCAAGAGTTTTGAAAACAGACTTGCCGCAAACGCTG
>CAYYBB010000152.1:0-5112 GCA_964469465.1 uncultured Actinomycetota bacterium | reverse complement strand
CACCTTGAGGCTTTTCTAAAATTTCAAAAATGATCTTTACAACTGGTTTTCTAAGTCGATCGAGTTTTTCACCGAGTTTCAGTGCTTTATCTTTATTGGCAGCCAGAAATATTAGCCCAACCATAGCACCAATCAAAAATGCGGAAGTAAGAGCTAATGCCAATTCCCACCTGTTAATCAAGATTTGAAAAACCAGCATTTTTACCTCCCATAGTGAGGATTTCGCCTAACGGTTTGCGTGTTTGCGAAATGCTGAAGGCATTTAGGTGAACAGAGTGAGCCGCAAAGCCCGTGTTAGATGTCTTGCTGAACCCTACGCGGGGGTCCGCCACGCCCTTCGATTTCCATATAGATCCTCAGCCTCTGAAAGAAACGCTTCGCCGAGTCAGACATTCCGCTCTCATCGTGTGCCGGCCAGTTTGGTCTCACTCGAAGAACCATGGACACATTTTTCTCAAGCCACTCCACCAGCCGTTTTTTCACCTCCGGCTCCCACTCACTGTAGCCAATAATTAGCGCATATGCGGGAGATTTGACCCTGACCGCTTGCTCAAGCGATGCGAGCAGTGAGTCGAAAACTCTCCCTGGTTCATATGGGAAGAACTGGTCCACTAGATTCTCGACATCACCGTGCAGCTTCCATAGCGCAGGCTGACTGGGCAGAGCCTGATTTGTTGTGACTTTTGGAATCGACCCGCCGAAGCGGTCTGTGTATGCTCGCTCACAGAGGTCATCCCAGTTGAAGGAAATCAGATGTGTTATTTGGCCGGCGTGAAGCATTTCGCACGCCATGGTATGCTGAAAGCATGGGGTGGTGCGAGCGCACCACCCAGCGAACATTTGCTTGAAATCGCTTTCTCGTCTCTTAACGATTTGCCAGGCTTCCTGGTCATTTTCTTGAAGCAGTTGTACCGGGTTGTCTACCCCTTCGCACCGAAGTAAGACTAAAAGGAGAGGTCTCAACTCTGTTGTTATCGGCATGGTATCGTAAGAAAATCCAGCACCCACAACTAAAACAGTTGGCTGCCCCAGGGAAACAATAGACCGGGCCAAGCTCCTGAGATGGCCATCCCGTGTAGAAACCGGTAGCTCTAAGGTGATTAGCAAAGAGTCAAGAATTTGGGCATCGGGCAAGTCAGGCATCAGCCCTTTGTACTCATAGAGGATGTCGCCTAAATCTTGGATGATTTGGTCGCGAACCTCTGGTACTTCTTTTGCAATCATATGGAGACTTCGAAGAGTGGCAGGAACATTATGTCTTGGAGAGTCAGTCAAATACCGGCGGAACCGATGCATCTCCCTTGCGACTATGTGAGGATATTGCCTCATGAGTGGCATATATTGAGGCAGGACCTGGAGTATATTGCGAGCGCGCAGTTAGCCTGCATTCTCAAAGAATTTGCAGAGCTGCTGTTCAAACATAGTGAGATCCTTCCGCAGTGCTTAGCGTGACGTCTAACGGTTCCAGCATATACGACGTTGCGACCATAGGGAACAATATCCCGAAGGGCAAGGGCGTAAGCCCGTAGCGTATATGCTGTGTTATCTGACGTTCGGTATACATCATGTTCCTACCCTGTATATCCACACATTCCGACCCGTGGAGAATTAACCACAGGCAAGAGCATCTCTTCGCCGCACTCATGCTCCCGAGCGCACTCATCACAAAGCCATCCTTTACCCGACCAGATACATTCAGCACACACTTGTGTAGCAATTTTTCCACAGGACTCACAGGCTATCGAAGGAGGATCATTCCTAGCCAGAAGCGGAAAGAAGCCTAACCGTTATCGCTAATATCAAAGCTATCGACAAAAATCTGCGTTTCTGCCCTAACCAACGATGGCAATACCAAAAAAACGATTATAAAAAATATGGTTAACAGATATGAGGTTTTCTTCATAAAAGTACTAATCGAGTCAATGGTTTGGCTGTTAGCCGAAGCAGCGGCGACCTCATTCAAAGCGGAATCGCCACACGCCGATCCCAAAGAAGGCCCCGGCAAAAGCAGCTAAGGTACCTACCTTGGGCAATACCTCCAGCAGCCCATATCCTCGCACCAGCAGATCCTGATAGGCATCCAGCGCCCAGGCATGAGGCGTCACCAGACCAACTGCTTGCAGCCAGTCGGGCATGATAAAGCGGGGGACGAAGCAGCCGCCCAGGGCGGAAAGGGTGAGTAGCAAAAGGGTGGTGAGGCCCCCCACCTGGGCCTCGGTATGGGCCAGGGCGGCCACCAGCACCCCGAGGCCGGTGGCGGTGGCCGCCGCTGCCAGGCTCACCACCACCAGTCCGGCCGGCGAAGGGCCCAGGCTCATTCCAAACAACAGGTGGGCCGCCCCCAGCATGATGGTGATCTGCAGCAGGTTGATCAGGTAATGCGGCACCAGTTTGCCAGCCAACATGATGGCCCGGCTCATCGGAGCCACCAGCAGCCGACGGAAGGTCCCCTCCCGCTTCTCCTGGAGGACCGATCCGGCCAACAGACTGACGATCCAGAAGATGCCGAAAATGGTGTAGCCGGGGACGTTTTGCTGGAAAGTATCCGGGAATTCCTCCACTCGCATCCCGGGAGGCGTTGTCCGCTCCACTGTGACCAGGGGCTGCTGGCCACCCAACAGGCCACCGGACATCGCCTCTTGGGCCTGGGCTTTGAAGGCCTCCCGCTCAAGCGGGGCCTGGGGGCCCAGCCACTGGAAGAGGTAGTCTATCCCCTTCGGCATCATCGCCGTATAGGTGGCCCGCTCGAGGAGGCCCTGGAGGGTCCCCAAGATGGGCTCCACAAACTGGCTGGAGGTGGCCGGATCCACAACGACCAGGACTTTCGTCGTCCGGCGCTCCTCAGCCGCCGGGTCCTGCTCCAGGACCTCGGAGAAGTCGGGCGGGAAGACCAGGGCCAGGCTGCGCTCGCCTTCGACGATAAGCCTCTCCGCCACCTGGCGGGTCAAGGGGTGACCTTCCCAGGTTGTCTCCACGGCGAAGGGGCTCATCTTGTCCAGTTGCCGCAGGATAGCTGCCGCTTGCGTCCCCCGATCCTGGTTTACCGCTAGAAGCTGGATGGGGCGGTCCTCTCCGGAGCGGAAAAGGCCGGACAGGGCAAAGCTCATTACCAGGATAAACATAAAAGGCATCAGGAAGATCAGCACCATGCCCCCCGGGTCCTTGAAGAAGACTTTCAGGTCTTTCCAGGTAAGGGCTAGGATCTGATGCAGCACTTTGAGCCTCCTAATCTCGCAACCGCTTGCCGGTCAGGTGCAGGAAAACGCTCTCCAGGTTAGGTTCCAGCACCTCCAGGGAGAGGATGGGCACATTGCGGACATTGCACAGTTCAATGAGTTTCAGCAGGGCCTGGCGGGCATCACCCGTCTCGATCTTCAGACGACCGTCCTGGGGAGAGACAGCGCGCACGTGGGGCAGGGCCCAGACGGAGGGCAGTAGTGCTTCAGCAGCATCCGAAGAAAGCCCTACGTGGATAACCCCTCCCCCCAGCAGGCTGATGAGTCCCTTGGGAGTGTCCAGAGCCAGAAGGCGTCCCTCGTCCATGATCGCCACTCGGTCACAGAGGCGCTCGGCCTCCTCCATGTAATGGGTGGTGTAGAGGATGGTCATCCCCTCTGCCTTCAGCCGCTCCACGTGTTCGAAGATGAAGTTGCGGGATTGAGGATCCACCCCCACGGTGGGCTCGTCCAGGAAGAGGATGCGGGGCTGGTGGATCAGGCCCGCCGCGATGTTCAGGCGCCGCTTCATCCCGCCAGAAAAGGTTTGAACGGCATCCCTGGCCCGCTCACTCAGACCCACCAGGGCCAGCACTGCCTCGATGCGCTCTCGGAGGACCGGCCCCTTCAGGCCGTAGATGCGGCCGAAGAAGGCCAGATTGTCCCGGGCGCTCAGGGTAGGGTAAAGGGCCAGTTCCTGCGGGACGAAACCGATGAGGGACTTGACCTGGTCGGCCTCTCGGGTCAGATCGTGGCTGGCGATGGTCACCTGTCCCTCATCTGGGAACAGCAATGTGGCCAGGACGGAGAGGATGGTGGTCTTCCCCGCCCCGTTGGGTCCCAGCAGGCCGAAGATTTCCCCCTCCAGGACGGAAAAGCCCACGTCCTGGACCGCCACCCGGTCGCCGTACTTCTTGACCAGCCCATTCATCTCAATCACAGAAGAAGGCATAATCTTTCTCCTTTTGCCGCTGCTTCGGCTAACGACATTGCACAAACGAAGTTGTGGAGTAATTTGTACTTATTCCGGCCATTTTGGGCACTTGCCGTTTGGGCCGTGTCATCAGAAGTGTGTTTTTGCTAAATTCTCTTCTGTTTTCAACTGATACAAAAAGTCAGGGCAAAAGTCAGCACCAGTAGGCCAAACTATTGTTCCCAAAGTCTTATCAACTTTCACCTGTTTGAAAACTTCATAATCTTTCAGCGGTTCAAAGACTTCCCCATACAAAAAGGGAGAAACATCAATTTCCTTCGTGCTCCCATCTTCGAAAGCTACTTCCAAACGATAATTTTCAAGAGGCTTTGCAGAGACAATTGTATGCATGTTTTCCTCCTCACTCTAAAGGTTCGATCCAGAATAAAGGTTTATGCTCTTTTGCAAGCGCCCATTCCTTTTTCAACTCTGACTGATGCATTTGGACCCACTCAAGAACCATTGACTTTGCCCTTGGAGGAAGAAATCCATCAATTATGTCCATAGCTCCAATGGATATGAGTGCCTTATATTCTCCATAGATAACATGGAAATGTGGAGGATTATGGTCATTATAAAACATCGCTATTATTATGCCATAAAACTCTGATATTTTTGGCATTGCGTACCCTTAGCAAAAACGCGTTTCCGATAATGGGTGTTGAACGAAGCCGCTACGCACCTTCTATGGGATTTTAATAATGTGATATCCTGTATGCTCCTATTTTATCAAATACAGTTTTCCTGGTCTGCTATACAGAATTGACTGAACCTGACCATATAGGAGCAATTTTATAGTTGCCAGTGCCACCTTTTCGATAACGACATACACGAAAAGTGGCATTTAGGCAAGCATATAGGGTGGCGATCAGCGATTCCGCAACTAAAGATTTTTCTCCATAAACTTCCTCTTTAATCGAAGCA
>CAYYBB010000151.1:0-5174 GCA_964469465.1 uncultured Actinomycetota bacterium | reverse complement strand
CATTCCGATAGAAAATGTGGAGATGAGAAATGAAGAAATATTAGTCTTTCGGCATTATAAAACTCACACCAACATCCGAGATAAGGGAGAGGATTTACGGGCTGGGGAAGTAATTCTGGCTGCAGGGAAGACCGTTTATCCTGCTGATATCGGTCTGATGGCCTCCTTAGGCAGAAGCAAGGTAGCGGTGATAAGAAAAGCCAAAGTAGCGGTCATCGCCACTGGAGATGAGCTAATAGATATAGAAGAAAGTCTTCAGCCCGGCCGGATTCGGGACTCCAACAGTTATTCTTTGACCGCCCAAATTGGGGAAGCGGGGGCCCTTCCGGTGCGAGTGGGCATTGTAGCAGACCAAAGAGAGCTGGTCCGACAGGCCCTGGAGCGCTCTCTGATGGAATGCGATATCGTCCTCACCTCCGGAGGAGTATCGGTGGGCAAGTATGATTTGGTCAAAGAGGTGGTGGAGGAGTTGGGTGCTGAACTCAAATTCTGGAAGGTCTCTCAGAAGCCGGGCAAGCCTCTGGCCTTCTGGACCTACGGGCGGAAGTTGGTCTTCGGTCTTCCTGGCAATCCGGTAGCCGTGATGTTCTGCTTTGAGAGATATGTTCGGCCCCTGATATTGAAGATGATGGGCAGAAAAGAGATCTTCAGGCCCACAGTGAGGGCGGCTCTGGCCCATGATTTAAAGATAAAGACTGAGCGGACCCAGTTTATGAGAGTTATTGTGGAAAGGAAGGGAGAAGTGCTTTGGGCCTCCTCAACCGGAGCTCAGGGTTCGGGAATCTTGCGCTCCATGTCTCTGGCCAACGGAATCGTTACCATCCCTCCCCAAAAAGAGATATGGAAACAGGGAGAGCTGGTAGAGGTGATGTTGATCAGGGAGATTGAGGAAAGGTCAGGGGGGCCTTCCTTCTGCTTGAGGGGGTCCTTGAGAGGGGGGAGATTCTTCTTTAGAAAATTCTTAACTCTCTAAAGAGAACTTCTGGTCAACTCTTGATGGTGAAGATAAGTAGATCACGGAGTTCTTTCCCACAAGACCATGGAGCTATTCGATAACTATTCTCGAAAAATAGACTATCTGCGCCTCTCCATTACTGACCGCTGCAATTTGCGGTGTGTCTATTGTCGTCCGGACCTGATCAAGGCGCAGCGAGAGAGGAAAGACCTTCTTAGCTACGAGGAGATCCTGCGCCTGGTTCGCTGTGCAGTACAGGTGGGTATATCCAAGATTAGACTCACCGGTGGGGAGCCCTTGATCAGAAGGGACATTGTCGATCTGATAAGGGCAATCATCCAGATCCCAGGCGTCAGAGATCTTTCTCTGACCACTAATGGCATTCTTCTTCCTTATTACATCGACGAGCTGGTTGCCGCGGGTCTGAAGAGGATCAATATCAGTCTGGACACCCTCGATCCCCAGCTCTTTCGGACCATGACCGGGGGCAGACTGGAGGATGCCCTCAAGGGATTGCGCTCGGCTCAGGAAAGGGGCCTTAATCCCATTAAGATCAATGTGGTGGTCCTGGCCGGAATCAATGACGACCTGGAACCTTTTGCCAGGATGAGCATGGAGGAGGAGGTTTATATAAGATTTATCGAATACATGCCTCTTGAGAGCACCAATTTGGCCGGGGGGGATTCTATGCGGGGCCTTTCCTATCCGGAGATGCTAGAGAAGCTATCCAGGTATGGCTCTCTGAGGCCCATGGCCAATCCGGAGGGAGCTGGCCCGGCCACCTATTTCCGCTACCAGGGAGCCCGGGGGATCATAGGTCTCATCTGTTCTGAATCCAATTGCTTTTGCCAGAGCTGCAATCGGCTGCGGGTTACCTCCGATGGGAAACTAAAGACCTGCCTCTTTAGTTCTGAGGAGCTAGATCTAAAGAATTACTTGCGGGATGGCTCCACCGAGGAGGAGCTTAAAGCTTTTCTGATCAGCTCTTTGGCTCGTAAGCCCCAGAAAAGATCCCAGAAATTCCTGACCCGAGAGATGTCCGAGGTAGGTGGGTAGCGGTCAGGAAGCTGGCAGAGAAATGCATTGTCGAGGTCGCTCTTGCAGGTAGGTGGCTAGCTTGGAAGGCCTTACTCATTTGAATCAGCAGGGCCAGGTGAAGATGGTAGATGTCTCCGGCAAGGAGGAGAGCAGGAGAATCGCTGTGGCCAGTGGTGAGATCTTCATGCATGAAAAAACCCTGGAGCTGATCAGAAGCAACCAGATCGCCAAAGGAGATGTTCTGGCTGTGGCCAGGCTGGCTGGCATTCAGGCAGCCAAGAGAACTTTCGAGCTGATCCCCCTCTGCCACCAGATCAGGTTGGATGCGGTGAATGTGGACCTGGAGGTGGATGAGCAGAATCACAAAGTTCTGGCCCGTTCCCAGGTGATCTGTACCGACAGAACAGGGGCCGAAATGGAGGCCCTGGTGGCAGTCTCCCTGGCCCTGCTCACTGTCTATGACATGTGTAAAGGCGTGGACAGAGATATGGTCATGGGAGATATAAAGCTTCTCCAAAAATCGGGGGGTAGAAGCGGAGAATATGTGCGAGGATAGCTCCAGATGCCAAGAACGTCCCCTAGAGGGCACAGTAGTCTCGGTAAACATAAGTCGCCATAAAGGTGAGCGCAAGAAGAACGTGGGAGAATGCCGGGTGACCAGGCTGGGATTGGAAGGGGATGGCCACTCTGGACCGTGGCACAGACAGATAAGCCTCCTGGCCCAGGAGAGCATCCGCAAAATGGTAGATCTGGGGCTGGATGTAGGTCCGGGCGACTTTGCGGAGAATATTACTACTCAGGGATTGGATCTGATATCTTTGCCTCTTGGGACCAAATTGCAGTTAGGGGAAGAAGTGATGTTGGAGGTCACCCAACGGGGCAAGGTCTGTCACGACCGATGTGCCATTTTCTATCAGGCTGGAGACTGTGTCATGCCCCGGGAGGGAATATTTGCTAAGGTGTTAGCCGGGGGAGAAGTGAAGGTAGGAGACCGAATAGTTGTGGATAGGGGAAAGAACCCGTGAACTACCCCGCCCTAACGGACGGAGCTTCCTGCTTCAAAGACAACCTGCGGTGTCTCCACAGGCTTGAATTCCCGCAATCCCTGCGGTACTCTGTCTGCATGCTTACCAGATTCGGCTTTACGTAATACCTGGATGCATGCATATTTGTATTACGACCCCCCACGCCTGCAGGTTGACAGTCACATTAGTATATTATGGTATCAGAACAAAGTCAGGGGATCGATTTTCCGCCTCTCATCCCCTTCTTTACGGAAGGGGACTTCTCGGCGGTGATGTTAAGCATGGGAAGAAAATTTGCTGTTCTCACCATCAGTGATAGAAGCTCTCGGGGCGAGAGGGAAGATCTGAGCGGAAAAGTTATTGAGGAGACCATGAGTAGCCGTGGTTTTTCTCTCCACTCGTACCTCATTATTCCGGATGAAAGAGATCAGATCGTGGACAATCTGATCAGGCTCTGTGATAGGGGGGAGGTAGACCTTATTCTTACCACCGGGGGGACGGGACTGTCTCCCCGGGATATAACTCCAGAGGCCACTCTGGCGGTTATCGAAAGACAAGTACCGGGCTTTGCTGAAATGATGAGACACCAGAGTTTTGAGATAACCCCTCATGCTATGCTTTCCCGAGCGGTGAGCGGAATAAGGGGCAAAACTCTGATCATAAATCTTCCCGGAAGCCCCCGGGCAGCAAAAGAATGTCTTGAGGTTATCCTTCCGGCTCTGCCTCACGGCCTGGATCTGTTACAGGGGACTGTGGTAGATGGCTAGGCCTGAGGGGGTGCTTTGATTGCAGCCTGGAATCTCTGTATTACTTGAGTGCTTCCAATTCTCGAAGATGTGGAGCAAAAGAAATGATTCCTGTTATTGCTATAGTGGGAAAAACTGATTCCGGCAAAACAACCCTTCTGGAAAAGCTGGTCGCCAAACTTAAGAAGCGGGGCTACCGGGTAGGCACAGTAAAGCATGATGTTCACGGCTTTGAGGTGGATCATCCAGGTAAGGACAGTTGGAGACATGCTCAAGCCGGAGCCGATGCAGTAGCTATATCCTCTCCCCAGAAGCTGGCTCTGATTAAGAAAGTGAATCATGATCTCAAGCCGGATGAGCTGGTGGGGGAATATTTTGGAGATGTAGATATAGTCCTTATGGAGGGCTATAAGCAGGAGGACAAGCCCAAAATCGAAGTTTTCCGCCGTGAGTTATCCCCACACCCTCTCTGCCAGCCTCAGGAACTCCTCTTCCTGGCCAGCAACGATGAGCTGGAATATGGTGTGCCCCGTTTTCCCCTGGAGGACATAAAATCTATGGTCGATTTTTTAGAAGAGAAGTTCTTAACTGCCCGACCCACTTCAGAGACCACTCTTTTTGTCAATGGCAGAAGCATCTCCCTGAGTTCTTTCGCTCAGAGAGCTATTGCTGGAGCTCTTCTGGGGATAATTTCTACCTTAAAAGGTGTGGGAAAACCCCAAAGGGTGCGTCTATGGATCAGGGCCGGGAGCGGACAGGAGGATGATACCTCTTAAGCCCATCATTTGAAATAGATGGCAGAGTTATGGTACTATCAAGGCTCTCACACACCGACAGCTATGGTTCTGTAGCTGCAGGAAGATGCTTTCAGAAGAGGCGAACCTTTGTGGCGGAAAGGGGATTCGGCAAACTACTGATAGCTAAAGCTCCTCAGCTTTCAACTTATACTACCGAAAGGAGGAAAGGGCAGTGCTCCTGTCGGTTAAAACCGACAGCTTGCCTACCCTGTTTATTATGAAGGTTGTTATGGTCTGCCGAGGTTATCACCCTGCCAAAGGTGGGATAGAGAGGCATGTCCAGGATCTCAGTGGCTTTCTAAGCCGCTACATGGATGTTCGGGTTCTTACCGTCAGTAATAGAGGAAAGACCGATATCAGACAGGTTGATGGTATAGAAGTCACCCGGGCCGGACGTCTCTTGGGAGTGGGGTCGGTTTCCATCGCTCCCTCTATGGGCAGGTACTTGAAGGAGTTCGATGCTGACATCTATCATTTTCATTTCCCTTTTCCCTGGGCTGAACTGTCGTGGCTATTGACTTCGTCCTCCAAAAGGTTAGTAGTCACCTACCACCATGATGTGGATCTGTCCTCCTGGCGCGCTGCTTTCTACAGATATCAGACCATGAAGTTT
>CAYYBB010000150.1:0-5191 GCA_964469465.1 uncultured Actinomycetota bacterium | reverse complement strand
CAGGGCCTCCCAGGAATCTGATCTCCCTAGAAGACTATCAGGATGAGGGCCAGGGGCGATATTGTGGATATAGACGGGGGTGAGGGGAATTCCTGACTGCAAGCTCAAATAAGCAGCTCCGTCAGATAGCTCAATGGTGGGCATTCTTTTTCTCAGCTCTCCCTCTGGGAAAACGCCCACGGCCTGGCCGTCCCTTAACAGCTCAAGCATCCTCTTGAAACTGGGGGTATTTTTGGCGCCCTTCTCTTTAAACACCGGGATGCTGTCCGTCATCCTGGTCATAAAGAAGTTGCCAAAAGTGATGCTAAAATGTCTCCCATCGGCCATGAAAAATATTCGGCGCCGCAGGGCTATCTGGGCCACAATGGGGTCTGAGCCGGTAGAGTGATTGAATACAAAAATTGCTGGATCAGCTCCCAGGCACTTTCCATGGTCAAAAACCCTGACCCTCAGAAACAAGCCGTAGAACCCCAAGAAAATCTGCTTGGGGACATGCAGTATCCGATCCAAAATATTCACTTATGAGGCCGCCAATGAGCTATGAATGGTATTAATTATGGATACTATGTTACTGATTTTACCACAAAACCCATACAGGCATGAGAGAACACTCAAGTGGCTGGAAGCAAAAGCCCCCGATCCCTGGGGCGGGACCGGGGGCTTTCCTGAGTCTTTTCCCAATGGCTTCTTAGTCCACGACAACCTTCTAGTACATGGGTGGTCCTCCGCCACCGGGCATCGGGTGCTCAGGCTTTTCCGGCTTCTCAGCTACCAGCACCTCGGTGGTAAGGAGGAGGGAGGCAATACTGGCCGCGTTCTGAAGACCAGACCTGGTGACCTTGGCCGGGTCTATAATTCCTGCCTCGACCATGTTGGTGTATTTTCCAGTCATGGCATCAAGACCTTCGCCGTTGGGCATACTCTTGACCTTTTCCACTACCACAGAACCCTCAAAACCGGCATTGTTGGCTATCCACTTCAAGGGCTCCTCCAGAGCCTTCTTGACGATCTCCACACCTGTCCTGACATCTCCCCCGTACCTGGTCTCGTCGACCATGGGGATGGCATTCACCAGAATAACGCCGCCTCCAGGCACTATGCCCTCCTCCACAGCAGCTTTGGTTGCGGACAGGGCATCCTCAATGCGGTGCTTTTTCTCTTTTAGCTCCGTCTCAGTGGCAGCTCCAACCTTTATCACTGCTACCCCGCCGGCCAGCTTGGCCAGACGCTCCTGCAGCTTCTCCCGGTCGAAGTCGGAGTCCGATTGCTCAATCTCAGCCTTGATCTGCTTGATCCTTCCTTTGATCTTCTCGGACTCACCTCTTCCCTCAACTATGGTGGTATTCTCCTTAGTCACCTTGACCTGACGGGCTGAGCCCAGCATATCCAGGGTGACATTATTCAGCTTGATGCCCAGTTCCTCGCTGATGACGGTCCCACCGGTGACAATGGCGATATCCTCCAGCATGGCCTTTCTTCTATCACCAAAGCCAGGGGCTTTGACAGCTACGCTGGTAAAGGTACCCCTCAGTTTGTTGACCACCAGGGTGGCCAGAGCTTCTCCTTCTACATCTTCGGCGATAATCAGCAGAGGTTTGCCGGCCTGAATCACTTTTTCCAGGACCGGAAGCAGATCTGCCACTGCGGCTATCTTCTGGTTAGCGATGAGGATGTAGGGGTCTTCCAGGATAGCTTCCATTCTCTCAGGATCAGTGACCATGTAGGGGGACAGGTATCCCTTATCAAACTGGAGACCTTCTACCATTTCGATCTGCATACCAAAGGTCTGAGACTCCTCCACGGTGATTACGCCATCCTTGCCCACTTTTTCCATAGCCTCGGCGATCTTGTCTCCGATTTCGGTGTCATTGGCCGAAATGGCTGCCACCTCGGCAATCTTTTTCTTGTCGGTGGCAATGGGCGAGCTCATTTTGCCGATCTGCTCCACCACCATATTGACACCCTCTTCGATTCCCTTTTTCAGGAGCATGGGATTGGCACCAGCAGCCACGTTTTTAAGACCTTCTCTGACGATAGCCTGAGCCAGCAGAGTAGCTGTGGTGGTACCATCTCCAGCTATGTCGTTGGTCTTGGTGGCCACTTCCTTCACCAGTTGAACACCCATGTTCTCCCAGATATCCTCTACTTCGATGTCTCTGGCAATGGTCACGCCATCATTAGTGATGGTGGGGGAACCGAACTTTTTGTCCAGAACTACATTTCTGCCCTTGGGGCCAAGGGTCACCTTTACCGCATCAGCTATCTTGTTGACCCCTTTTTCCAGAGATCTTCTAGCTTCCTCACTAAACTTAAGTTCTTTTGCCATAAATTTCCCTCCTTTTCAGTAATTTATCGGCTGACGATAGCCAATATCTGTCTCTCTTCGAGGATCAAATGCTCGACTCCTTCGACCTTGACCTCAGTGCCGCCGTACTTGGAGTAGATGACCTTGTCCCCGACTTTGACGTCCAGAGGAACCCTCTTGCCCTCCTCGTACTTGCCGGGACCCACGGCGATCACTTCTCCCTCCTGAGGTTTTTCCTTGGCAGTGTCCGGCAGAACTATCCCACTTTTGGTTACTTCTTCGCTCTCGCTTGGCTTGACTACCACCCTATCTGCCAAAGGCTGTAACTTCATTCCACATCCCTCCTGTTCTAAGATTGTCCTACTTAGCACTCTCACCATGAGAGTGCCAGAAAGATATTAGAATATTTGAACCTGGAGGTCAAGAGGGGCAGGAAGATTTTTTTGGCAAAAGTGGGCCATAATGGTAAATAGGATTCTCCCACCTTCTATCGGGGTTAGGGTAACTCCGACTGGAAGGCGCTCTAGCCCGGCCGGAGACCTGATTATAGGACTATTTTGCTTAAAAGGAGTTTCTCGACTCTTCGAAGTCATGAAGCATTCTATACTGGCATATCTACGCTTTCTGTTAAAATATCAAAAGTAAAACCTAGAACATGGAGGAAGAGTTTTCCACAGCATTTTCCCCAGAAGCCAAGTGACCTGACTGGTTTCCTCACAGCTTTATCCACATCATCCACAGAAACGACGCCATCTCCAGCCAATATTGATTTACATAATGTTCTTATCTCCAGCGCTTCTGAGGAACTCGGAGAGTGGAAAAGACATCAAGACTCATATTTCTTTGCCGTTGCCCCTGCTCTTGGGTCTCTCCAGCCAGATCGAAAGCCCGACAGGCTATCATGGCAGCATTATCAGTACAGTATGGCAACCCGGGACAGAAGAAGGACATACCCTGGGCTTCAGCGGCTCTTTTCATCTCCGACCTGAGAAGAGAGTTAGCGGCCACGCCTCCGGCCAGAGCAATCTGGCTAAGACCATATTCCTGGGCTGCAGCCACACTTTTAGCTACCAGGGCATCCACCATAGCCTTTAAAAAGCTGGCTACCAGATCTCTGACCTTATCTTCTTCCCTTAGATTAGGATCGTCTCTCACTTTGTAGATCAAAGCTGTCTTCAGGCCACTGAAGCTGAAATTTAAGTCACCACTATCCATCATGGGACGTGGAAAAGCGAAAGCTTGGGGGTCTCCCTCCT
This sequence comes from uncultured Actinomycetota bacterium, assembly GCA_964469465.1. Classification (GTDB taxonomy): domain Bacteria; phylum Actinomycetota; class Humimicrobiia; order Hakubellales; family Hakubellaceae; genus Hakubella. Next base: position 1,630 of record CAYYBB010000150.1, on the reverse strand, counting down.
GAGAGAGACGATCTATGATAGGGCCGCCGGGATAGCCCAGGTCAAGATATCGAGCCACCTTATCCAGAACTTCCCCGGCAGCATCATCCAGCGTCCAGCCCACATATTCTACCTTCCCGTCGTCTTTCACGACCACCAGACTGGTATGACCGCCGGATACAACTAAACAAAGAAGGGGAAATCTGAGAGTAGGATTTTCCAGAAAATTGGCATAGAGATGTCCTTCAATGTGATTAACCCCTATCAAAGGAAGACCCAGAGAAAGAGCTATGGCCTTGGCAGCACAGAGCCCCACCAGAAGCGCGCCTATCAGACCAGGCCCTATCGTAACAGCTACGCCATCTATATCTCTATAGACACATCCGGCCTGCTCCAAAGCCTCTTTTATGGCCGGATTTATAACCTCCACATGTCGCCGAGAGGCAATTTCCGGAACAACTCCTCCGTATTTGGCATGCAGCTTAACCTGAGAGGCTACAATGTTGGAAAGGACCTCCGTTCTGTTCCTGACCACGGCCGCTGCTGTCTCATCGCAGGATGTCTCTATACCCAGAATAGTCTTGACTCTGCCTTTCAAGATTTCTCTCCGTCAGATATTTATTATTTTTCTCAATTATCTCCCTTAACTTTCCAGCAGTTATGTAACCAGTGGACATAACCAGAGCATCCTCCCGGTTGTCCATATAGTAGCGGTGTCTGACTCCCACCTGGTGAAATCCGAACTGCCTATAAAGTTCCTGAGCGATGAGGTTGGACTTCCGTACTTCCAGCGAGATGATATCAGCTCCTGCTTCCAGAGCCTTCCTGAAAATTGTGAGCATCATTCTTCTGCCCAGACCCTTCCTCCGATGTTCTGCCTCCACCGCCAGATTGGTAATGTATCCTTCCGAGCCCACTACAGCCAATCCGGTGTAGCCAATGACCACATCACCGATCTTGGCCACAAAATAGTGGCAGCAATGGTTCCGAATCTCGAACTGGAACTGCCGCCTGGTCCAGGGGGTGGGAAAAACCTCCTTCTCTATCTGGGTTACCTGATCCAGATCTCCATCCTGCATGGGCAGTATGGTTACTTCATCCATATCTCTCACCAGCTTACCGGTTGACGGACATAAAGAGGAAGGAGTCCCAGGGGATCATCCAGTTGTTTTTGGAGGTAACGTTGATAGCCCTTCTGGTTGGCTATCCTGGCAGAGGGGAAGATAATCTCATCCTCTATGGTTATCTGGTCTGAGATGTCCGACAGGCCAGCCTGGATGAATTCTCGGTACTTTGCAGCTCCGCTTCCACAGAGAATTATCTTGCCCTTCAGAGAAGAAAGAAAGTCCACCAGTCCCTGAGGAGGAAGAGCCATATTCTGGGTCACAGGAATCAACTCTCCATCCCTCTCCTCAAAAACGGAGAGGTAGACCTCTCCTCTTCGGGCATCGATCACCGAGCAGATCAGGCCACTCCTATCTTTCACCTGAGAAGCTAGGATTTCTAGTGAAGTCAGACCTACAAGAGGTATACCCAAGACAATGGCCATGGTCTTCTGGGCTACCACTCCTACTCTGGTCCCAGTGAACATACCTGGGCCAATGTCCACCACTAAAAGCCCTATGTCTCCCATCTCCAGATGCCACTTCTT
>CAYYBB010000149.1:0-5212 GCA_964469465.1 uncultured Actinomycetota bacterium | reverse complement strand
TGAAAGAATTACAGTTAAGGGAATACCAAGAAGCAAAAATATGATTGCGTTTAACAAAAAGATGCCAACCCAAACTATTGTGATTATGCTGTTGATAGCTAAAAACGATTTGTCTTTCCAGTAAATTTCAGGATAGTCTTTTTTTGAAACCTGCAGGGTATAGGGTTGCTTGATGATTATGGAAAACAATGCCATAAGGAACAGAGCTAAATAACCCAGAAAACCACTGCTTCTCATGAATATGTTGAGGTTGAGAATAAATGTGCCCACCGAGGCTATGCTAAAATAGAGGACAGAAGTAACGTCCATTAGATTGAAATCTCTTTTGCGGATTTGAGGGATTATGAGAATTAAAGAAATTGCAAGCGGAATAACAATGCCCAACTTGCTTCCCATGCCACACAGTACCCAGTAAACAATCCATGGAATAAAGGAAACAAGTATGTAAAGCATACCGGGTACTTTTCTTTTATTGTTTTCCATATTTCCCTTCATTTTCTACATCTCCCTTTAAATTTCTTTGGCGCCATGAACGAATTGCGTATAACGTTTTGCCGGTATGCGAAGTTTCGCCGTAAGGCGAAATTTGGGCGGAGCGAAGCGTAGTCTTTTACACCGTTAGATGAAGTGCCGCATCTTTATGTATCATCTGTTCAATCTATTTTTCTGCCAAAACAATTTGGAAATATTCCCAGCTGGTCGTATCAGTTCTAATTATCCTAAACCCAGCTCGTTCGATTTCATTTGTCAGTCCGCATTTTAGCAGATCTTTATAAGTTGGGTATTCAGGATTAAAACGCTCCATAAAATCAAACAACAGTGCCTTCCACTTTCGGTGTGGTTTGTTATGTTCAACGATGACTATCTTGTCTCCCGGCCTGATGACCCTATAAGCTTCAGATAGAACATTCTGCCGCACTTCTTGAGGCATTTCATGGAGTGCACCACAAATAACGCTCTTATCAAAATAGCAATCTGAAAATGGAATATCTTGAGCATCGCCCTCTATGAAAAAGAGCCTATCAGGTTTTTCCTTTTTCCGAGCAATTTTTAATTGAGCAGGAGAAAGTTCAATACCCACTATTTCTCCTATTCCTGCAAGTCTTTTAGCAAGCATTATGGTTAAAGTACCTGTACCACAGCAAATGTCCAGTATCTTTTCGCCCGGTTGAGGGCTGATCCATTCAATTATTAACTCCCGCCATCTCCGTTCACCACCAAAACCTCCGTTAAGAAAGAAAAGGAGTGCTTTTATAAAGGGATCGTAAATGTGAGCAAACCCACTATACCATTTTTCATAGACCCTACGATAATAATCTGGCATTTCTCTGCTATTCTTCATACCATATCCTGCTTTATCTCCAACTTGAACCCTTTTCCACATAGTAATGCGGCATTTCATCTAACGTTCCGAGCGTATCTGAAGTTCAGCCGTCAAGCTGGATTTGGGCGAAGGTGTTAGCCGAAGCCAGATACGCTCTGTTTCGGAAGTTGCCTGTATTTCCAGCATTTTTCACCTCCTCTGAAAGGTAAACACCTTTCCATCTACGACGAAATGCCCACAATCCCCAAGCGCCAACAATCCCAAAGGGTAGAAGAACAATCTCTAACCCAGCTTCCTCATTTTGAAGACGAATTAACCCTCTGAACAGGGAATATCTTTTCTCTTCCGTCACTATCTTTCTCTCTGGTCCAGCTTCTCTTGGGGGTCATGGGTTCCTGGGGGATATTGAGGACCCGGTAGATCTCTCGGTGCTCCGGCTCAGGGGTGGTTCCCCGCCGGATTCTCAAGGTGCGCCCATCGGCTGAGGGGAGCACCACAGTTGCCGTCTGATGGGTGGAGAGCTTTTCTCTTAAGGTCTCCCAGGAGGTGTGGATACCCTGATCGAGAAAGGTTTTCTCGATGGCTACCAGCAGGTGATAGGCGAGAACGCAGAGGAAGATGTGGGTCTGGACCCGCTTTTGGAGCTGATGGAAAATGGGGCGCTCGGCAAGGGGGCTCTTCATGTCCCGGAAGGCCGACTCCACTCTGGTGAGAAGCATATAGGTCCTCCAGATCTCCTCAGCGCTCATATCGGTGCGGCTGGTCTTAAGTAAGTAGGACCCGTCCAACTCTTCGGCCACCCTCTTCTTCTCTTGGCTCTCTTGCCACTCAAGAGTCTTGGTCTTGGCCTCGTAGGTGACCTGGTAGTAGCGGGCCACCCGGGGATAGCGCTCCTTGAGGCGTCCGATTGCCTCAAAGACCTTCTCCTTCCTGACCAGACGCCCACTATCTATCCGCTTTTTGAGCTTTTCGAGGTCGGCCAAGAGGCGGGCCTCGTGAGAGGCCCGGATGGAGCGATCTTTCTCGGCGCGGGCCTGGCTCAGGCAGAGGACGAGGACCTCGCTGGCTTTCTCTCGGCGGATGATCCTTACTCTGGACTTCTTCTGATAGGGGTTAGAGGGGGAGGGAGTGCGCACCACCTCCTCAAAGTCGGCCCAAGAGCCTTCGAACTCCGAGAGCGGGGCCCCTCTCTCACTCTGACGAGCCGCCACCACATAGTGGTGACGGCGGGCTCTGATCTCGGAGAGGTTCTCTTCTGTGGCCATACCCCGGTCCACCACCACCGTGGCCCCCTCCGGTCTGCCTGAGCGCTTCTCTAAAATGGTGAGCATCTCCGAGAGTGTGGTTGAGTCTCCCTTCCCTCCCTGGAAGATCTCATGGGCCCTATCGAAAGCCCTCAGCGTCAAGGACCAAGCCCACCACCACCTGTTTGGCATCCGGTCGGCCGTCGCGGGAGTATCCCCGCTGAGCCTGGGGGTTCTTGGTGCAGCTCCCCTCGAAGTAAGTGGAGGTGAGATCATAGAGGTAGATGTGGTCATCTAAGGAAAACAGGGTCTTCTCTTTCTGGGCCAGAGCAGACTCGATCTTACCTCGAAGTGAATGGAGCCGGTCCAGGTGGCGGTAGAGGGTATCCTCGCTCCCCTTGAGGTCATCCCCCAGGATATCTGAAAGAGCACATCTTTTCATCCAGCCCACCATAGCCCGTTCGGAGGAGGGCGAAATCAGGCGGGCTGTGGTCATGGCCTCGGTGAGCAGCCGGGCCCGGGGAGGAAGACCGGCCCTCTGGAGAATCTGCTCCACCCCCAGGCGGAGCCACATCTGGTGACCCACATGCGCCGGGCCTGCCTCCCTGGCCTCTTCCAGGGTAACCTCCTCGGTTAAGACGGGGAGGATCTCGCCCCTTGTCTGCGGCCTCTTGCTCCTCTTGGGCTGTTCTTGCTCTACCTTCTTAACAATGAGCCCTACCTCAGGGCTCTCCCCCTTCTTGGCCAGCTCCCGCCATTTCTGCCGGGGGCCGGGAGAAAGGCTCCCCAGAGAGCAGATAATCCTCTGGCGAGGACCCTTGGGGGTGGCTACCGATTCGACCAAAAGGTAGTTGTAGTAGTTTCTTCCCTTGTAGTGCTTGGTGGTCTTGCGGATGTACATAGGACACTATATATCACACTATTCCCTTGTTGTCATCAAATCAATATGACCCAATCCTTGGTTACTATTTTGGTATTTTTGCACCGGTGCAGGTTCACTACCTGGGGTGATTCATCGCTAAAGTACCGAATTTGGGCTGTTCTTGGCCCCGGGGTGCGGAAGTTGGGTTAACATCATCTCTGTTTCTCCTCCAAATCTTTTAACATTTTCTCAAATAATGGCTTAACTTCAGAAATTCTCTTTTTAACCGTATCCCAGACGACTTTCGTATCTACTCCAAAATATTCATGGATTACTTTGTCCCTCATTCCTGCCATCCCCTTCCAAGGAATTCTCGGATATTTTCCCCTTATATCCTCAGGTATGTTTTTAACAGCTTCTCCAATTATTTCAATTGCCCTTACAACAGCAAAAACAGTCTTAGAATCTCGAGAGAACTCATCATAAGACATACCCTCGACGAACTGTAATGCCTTATTCATCGCATTAATAATATCTTCAATGAAATCGCCTGCTTCCCTTTTCATAGATAAATAACCTCCTTCAAAATCTGTTTTCCTATCCTTGGCTTGAGGGCTGATTTCATCACCAGATCAACTTTTATTCCTAATAAATCAGACAAATACTCTTCGAGCTCAATAAATTTTATTAAATCCATTTCGGCTTCTGGATAAAATTCAACGAGAATATCAATATCACTGCTTTTTTTAGGTTTGCCTCTTACATAAGAACCAAATATCCCGATTTCCTTAATACCGAATTTTTTCTCAAGTTCTTTTTCATGCTTTTTAAGAACATCCTTTATTTCATCAAGTGATTTCTCTGGCATCATATTCGCACCTTGTTTTATAATTCTATTCCAACCTTTAATTAATTTTCAAAGGCGGGCTTAGGCATTTCACTTAAGTCCCAGCATATACGACGTTGCGACCGAAGGGAGCAATGTCCTGAAGGGCGAGGGCGTAAGCCCGAAGCGTATATGCTGTGTTATCTGTTGTCTGCGTGCCAATCTCAATATTTTCTATATAACTCAAGCGATGGCTTAATTATCTTCTTGAGGATAGTTTCACTATCGTCGATTTCAAACAAATTATTCTTTACTAACTCCCCTTGAAGTTTTATGTGCGCGTCCTCATAATTAATTTCCCCTACATCTTTGAAAAACCTATCATCGTTATATTCAAGATAGCCCGTTACATTTTCAAATTTTCCAATCCATTTAGCTTGAGGTTTTTTCTGAATTTTATACAATACCCCTGAATAAACTGTTGGTTCATTAATCTTTTTATCTCTAAGCACAATCCTTAAGTATAAGATTTTCAAATTCTCATCCATCCTTGTTATGGTTTGACCACGTTCAATTTTTGTTTTGTCTTCCGGAATAAAAAACACGGCAAATTTTCTCAACAACCATAAATTGACATTAGTTGACTCTAATCCTGTTGAACTTCTTGCACTGATGCCATAACCAGCAGGTCTTCCAATAATGAATTTCTCCTCTTCTTCATGTAAGATTCCTTCTATTTCTTTGATTAAATAAGAGACTTCAAGATACATTTTTTGAATGAAATCAAACGCTAAATTTGTCTGCTCGACAATTTCACTTTTGTTAATCATGACTTCGGTCCTCCTTATAAAATATAGGGGTTTCAGTATACTTTAACTTTCCTAATTGCAATAGAGGTGCAAATATCTTCTTTCGACCACTTAGGAAAATTGTTTTCTTCAGCGGCGTGATTTTTT
>CAYYBB010000148.1:0-5240 GCA_964469465.1 uncultured Actinomycetota bacterium | reverse complement strand
GTAGTCTACAGGATAAACTTCCTGGGAGAAAAATTTTAAGACTTTGCTGTTCAGAGCCTGAAAGCCGGAAGTGGGATCAGTAACTCGTTGGCCTATAAGAACAGAGGCGATAACCCCAAACAAAAACATCCCCAATTTCCTGACCAAAGGAGCCCGGTAAGCTGACTCACCCAGAAATCGGGACCCTATGGCCACATCCACAGTTCCATTGAATACCTCCTTCAAGAGAGTGTTGATATAAGAGGAGTCGTGTTGCCCGTCTCCATCAATCTGAACCGCAAAATCGTATTTCTTTTCGACAGCATACTTAAAACCCGTTTGACAGGCGACACCGTAACCCAAATTGAAGGGTAAAGATACTACCTCAGCCCCTTCTTCCATAGCCACGGCCACTGTTCTATCAGCAGAACAATCATCTACTACCAAAATATCCAGAGAAGGAGAAAATTTCCTTATCCCCTGGATCACCTTTGAGATGTTCTTCTCCTCATTATAAGCAGGGATTATGGCTAAAACTTTCCTCGACGAAAGGGCAGCTTCTAAATCTATGGAGGCAGGGAAATTACCAGATGCTTTCTTCATCCTATCTCCTGGGTGCGGCGTCCTATCACCCTGCTTTTTAACATATTTTTAGCCTTAGCCAAAACCCGAATAAGGTCCAAGATCCCCAAGTATTTAGTGAAAAACCAAAACAAGAGAAGAGAGAAAGCTGATAAAGCCAGGCGTTCATATAGACTCATATTTACCAATCCTCCCAATAAAGGTGGGAGGCATACCAGGCTCATGATCAGAAATTTCCCATCAGCTACCATGATGCTTAGTTTTTGGGATATTCTGAAAATGGCAAAAACAAAGGTTAGCGCTGCCCCTAAGAACATCCCTGCTACTGCACCTGTAGCGCCCCCGCCACGAGAAACTAAGAAGAACACCACTCCCAGAGATACAACTGCCAGAATTGAATAAGAAGAGATATAACCTCTCGTATCAGACGAGGGGAGAAAAATACATCCACAAAGAATCTCAAAAACCATCAGAAAGAAAAAAGCCAGGACGGAAAAGAGAACTAAGGGCTGAGCCGGAAGATAGTTCCTTCCAGCCAGAATCAGAATCGCTTCTTTAGAAAAGAGCACCATGAGTCCAGCCGCAAAGAAGGTTAAAGAAAAGAATTTGTTAAAGTTATCTTTAAAACTTTGCTTGAAAAATACTATATTTTCGGCAAAACGTCTGCTCATCACTGGAAGATTAATATAATTTACAGCATTGGAAAAGGAGAGAAGATAAAATCCATACCCTATCGCAAATTTTAAGTATCCAACTGTATCCGGAGTAGAATAGTATCCTAAGACTAAGATGCCAGACTGCATAAACAGACCGTATAAAATTTTGGCTATATATATAAATATTCCTATTCCAAAAACAGCCCTGAATATCTTTTTGAACTCTGACTTATTGGGCGCCAAAAGCCTGAAACCAAAAACCTTCAGTAGAGAAAGGACGTAGATGAGTAAGAAAACGATAACAGTGAACAAACTACCTATAAAGTAACCGTTATATCTGAAAAAAAAGACAAAAGGCACCACCACTAACATACTAACCGCAGAGTTCAATATCTGTAGTATAAAGACCTGCTTGAATTTCTGAAGTCCATTCAAAACGTTAAAAACTATTTCCATTAGGCCATTAAACAGAATGGTAAAGGCGACCAGTCTGGTCCCAAAAAGTATTTCTGGCCTGTGGTAAATGGTATTAGTAATATAAGAGGAGAATAACAAAAGCCCAAAAACGAGGGGGAGGGTGATGAGCATTCTAACCGAGAGCGAGGTGAAAAAAATTTTAGAGGCCTCTTGCTCATCCCTGGCCAGGGACACCTCTCTCAGTGTTCCGACCCCCAGCCCCAGATGTTGGTATACTCCTACGATTCCAGCAAAAGCCAGAACCAAGCCAATGAACCCATACTCCTGGGGGGAGAGCAGCCGGATGATAATGACGCTCTGAACCAGACTAAAAGCGATCATTATCAATTTGGTTATTAAACCAAAAAATTGTAACGTCTCCAGTCTCTGGTTCATTTCTTAAATTCCATCATCTTTTTAATGCGAATTATGAGAATGCTGACTATTTTCTAATAAACTAACCTATTATCTCATAGACCTCCGAGAAATTTCTATGGACGACTGGCATATGTTTTTCATCCAAAATCCCCAGTTCCTTAAGCCAAAGGGCTATTTTTTGATCCTGGTTCCAGGAAAATCTTTTTACCAATCTAAACTTCGATCTATATTGACCATTCCTAACTACGGTCAATTCGGGTCCTTCGTTGTACTCATTGGTTAAAAGTACATACCGTACACCATTTTTCTTAAGCCAGGCCCATTGCTCATCATCATCCAGATCCTCGGAAAGACCCATTCCCTTTTCTCTCAAATACCAGGTGGACACCCCTGTCTCATCAGACCAGGCCACTACCCCCTCTTTTTGTAAGACAAATTTTGAAGCCTTAGTGACAGTGTAATAGTCATGCTGCCTGTACACAACAATTGAAGTAGAGAGAACAATCCCCGCCATAACCACAAAACAGATGGTGAGAGCCTTGAAATAACCCCAGCTTGTTACCTTGAAGCTCAAGATGATCAGAAGTATTACTAATAGCGTAAAAATGGTGGTACTTATAGCACTAAAGATAGTACCTACTACGAAAAATGGCTGAAATTTCAAAGACCCGTATATAAAAAATGACAACAAGATCACAGAGATTACTAGCATATGAATTTTCTTTAAGTTGTATTCTTTCAGCAATCCCAGGGAGAGAAAAAAACTAAAGAAGGGAGCCAGGGCATTAAAGTACCTGGATCCTGGGTGCACCTTGTATATAAGGAAAAGTTCCAGAGCTAAAAAGGTTAAGAGAGGAAGGTATTGTTTGAATTGCTTACTTAGGCCATCTTTGAGTCCCATATAGGCCCATAATACCCCCAAGGGAAATCCTGCCATGAATACTACATGCATGGCATAGAGAGGAAGTAGATCAAACATCCTGGGACCAACTAGAATCCGAGGGAGATACTGAATCAACAGGGGTGGCTCACCAGTCAATATTTGATACCTTACCCACAATATAATCACAGGTACTAAAAAAATAGCCAACACAGCAGATATGTCCCGCCACCTTTTTTGAACAATCAAACCGAGTAGAACCGCAGGGATTAATAAATAACCCTCGAACCTGGTCATGGCTGCCAATAACGCTGAGGTTCCTAAAAATACACCTCTCAAGGGCACATCTTTTCGATAGTACAGGTAAAAAGTCAACATAACGAAAAACACGAAAGGTGGTTCAGATAAGGCCCCCAAAGAATCATGGGCAAAGATGGGATTAAGGGTCAAGAGCACTACTGTTAGAAAAGCGATGTTTCTATTTGCAGTAAATAAAATAGCAATTTTATAAGTCAATATTAAAATGCCTACCGAAAAAATCAGAGACAGAATTCTCCCCCATAGTATGCCATCCAAGAAAGGCAGTCCTATAGCAAGCAAAAGAGGGTAAAAAGGCAGTCTATTAGTAAAGATTGGAAATTTACCTGTAGTTATGTCCTTAGCTAGAAGCAGAAAATTGTAGAAATCTCCATTCTCGGCACTGTTAAAATTGAGCAAGAACAGCCGCAAAATCACATAAATGGCGAGAAAGATTGGGAATTTGTAGTCCAGATTCTTTTGGTCATGGGAAGAGAAGATTTTCTTAAAATTTTCCATCGTTCTCTATATATATTCCTCCATTGGGTGATAATTACACGGGAAACTCATAACCTTGGTTCCCTTTAGGACTTTGAGATGGATAAGGTAAGAATCTACAACTAAAGCTTACCGCTGGTCATTTCTACACCTCTTCGGCAAATCTTCGTTCCAGTCGGTTAAAAAGCCAGTATCCCAGCACAAATAGAAATAGAGATATCGCTACAGAAACACTGATAGCTAAGGCGGATGGAAATTGGAGAAGGTCAGGATAGTTCACATTATAGAAAATGTTTCGATACAGAATGGCTAGAACAGTCATAGGATTCAGTATCATCAAGAGATGAAACTCCTGAGGTACCATGGAAAGGGGATAGATAATGGGGGTCCCGAAGAACCAAACCATCATGAGAACCCCAACTAAATGTTGGATATCCCTGAAAAATACATTTAAACTTGCTACCACCAGGGTAATACCAATAACCAGAACAAGCTCAATCACTAAAGCAACTGGCAATAAATAAAACATAAGATAAAAGCGGTAGCCTTTAATAAGGAGAAAGACAAATAAGGCCAATAATTCCAGTAAGAAATTGATTAAATTGGCAAAGACAACGGATAAAGGTAATATTTCCCGGGGAAAATATATCTTTCTAATCAAAGCACCATTACCAACCACACTGGTAACTCCTCCGTTGACCGAGTTAGCCAGCAGATTCCACGGCAAAAGCACACTGACGAAAAACACGGCGAAGTCCTCTATCCCTGCTCTAATTACCTTGGAAAAGACAAAAGAATACACCAGGGTCATTAATATGGGGTTGAGAAGAGACCAGAAAAACCCTAGAATGGAGCCTCGATATTTGACTTTTAAATCTCTTCTGGTGAGGTTAAACAGAAGTTCTCTATATTTAAGTACTTCTATCAGATGGGCTATCATAATTTAAGCATATCCTTCTTCTGCTGGAGGCAATGCTTGAGAGCTATATACTCTCGGTATTTGTATGTACCTCTTTCCTTCAAACAGAAGTTCTCCGGATTGATCTGGCGGAATTCCACGTCGGTGAGGGCCGTAGGGTGGACGATCATTTCCGGGTTGGCAGCCTCACTTTCTCTTCGGCCTGATGTAGTCACACGTGTCTGTTGCCTCATTTAAAAACATACTCGAAAGGCCAAAATAAATTTACCTTGACGGAGCACCATTAAACGAAGCTGGACAAGAAACCCGCAACTTTGGAAAGAGGGCCGGAAACGGCCTTCTTTCTTTTTCCGATACAGATTACCATAATTCGGGATAATTTTCTCTTATCCACTCCCTGGCATCCTGGACAAAACTCTTTGCTTCGTCTAGAAGCTCCAGGGCTTCAGTATCGGTGATTACTCCAGCTCTATTATACTGTAAAGAGTTCCTCTTGACACGACACCGATCAAAAGGCACACCGCTTGACATGCAGGTAATTCACAGCCTGCTATCAAACACATAGAGAGAGGATAAGCTACTTTTTCTCACCTAT
>CAYYBB010000147.1:0-5375 GCA_964469465.1 uncultured Actinomycetota bacterium | reverse complement strand
TTTCTAAACTTTCTGGTAAGACTGGAGTCAGGGATAAAACGATTGAGAAAGATTACATTCTAACCTGGATTTTAATCGGGCTCGGTAGAACTGGTGTGAAGGATAATTTGGTTTTCAAAGGAGGAACGGCTTTAAGAAAAGTCTACATAAAGAACTATAGATATTCCGAAGATTTGGATTTTACCTTGATTAATCATCTTTCTGCGGAGGAAATCCTACAAAAATTTGAGGCGCTCTACGGCATAGCACGAAAATCAGCTAACATCCCGATGCGCTTTAATCGGCGGGAGGAAGAACATGAAGACAGTCTTACTTTTTATGTGAACTATTCGGGCCCATTAGGGGCAAGCATAGAGAGAAACGAGATTAAGATTGATGTTACCTTAAAAGAACTCCTTCAGTTTCCTACACCCAGCCTCCCCCTGTTTAAAGAATATAGCGATCAGCCTGATGATATTAAGGTGAAAACCTATTCATTAGAGGAAATAGCTATCGAAAAGGTATGTAGTCTGCTTAGCAGTTATAGAAAGGAACCTCGGGATGTCTACGACCTTTGGTATTTGCTCAAGTCTAAGCTAGTAGACCTAGCCTTTCTTGCCCACCCATTTGAAGAGAAGTGTGAGTTTAAAAATCTGGATTCTAAGAATCTGAAAGCACAGCTGAATGCTAAAGAGCTAACATACAAAAAGCTTTGGGATCAGAGGTTAAGAGATCAAGTAGCTCAACTACCCCATTTCGAAAAGGTTTATCGTGAGATTAAGCGCTATTTAAGAGGCGCCCAGTTCATATGATGCGGCGGAAACTTTTGGAATCCAATCTTGTCGGATTGGTAAGTCGAAGTATACGTGGATGGATTGAAAACAGTAGAAATGACACAGGCAACTGCTAGCCTGGCCGAGTACGCGCGCCAGGTAGCCCTGGAGCCAATTGTGGTCACAGTCAAGGGGAAGCCGATAGCTGCCATCGTCGCGATTGAAAACGCATATCTGGAGACCGTCTCGTTGAGTACCAATCCTCAATTTCTTGCTCTCATTGAGCGGTCATGTGCACGCCAGCAGGCAGAAGGTGGAATATCCAGCGAGGAAATGCGGCGTCTGTTGGGGTTTAGCCAGTAAAAATATAACATGAAAAAGCTGCGCACCTCCTACGATAGCTGATAGACTATCGAGAGACATAACTCAAGTACGAGACTCTAGTTTGGTGAAGGAGACTTGGATCTCAGCCTCTTTTCCAACTCTCGCAACCCGGTCTCATTGGTGACCAGCATTCCGACTTCTGTGGCAAAGCTCAACGCGCCCCGGGTGAACCCGGCCTTGGAGACATACCAAAGACGAGGCTGCCTCCATTGCTGAGAGGTAGCTACCTGACTGGCTTTCTGAAAGAAAGAAACTAGTTCCTTGCGCTGGACCGCACTCCTCCTCCACTTCACTTCAGCCAACCATACTTCCTCGTCCAGCCCCATTACGTCAATCTCAATCTGGCCATCCGGGGAGCAGTAGCTGGTGATTTCCTTAAAATGTGGAAGGCGTATCTGATCGGAGGTGCCAAAGAGGCCCCCGTCAACCTTATGATTCGCGAATAGGCGCATTAGCTCCCTTAACTGACTCTCCTTGGCCGTGCCCAGCTCAGAGGATACCCTGAGAAAAGCTTCTTCCAGTTCCTCGAGGAGTTCGGTAGTTGCTATCAGTTCTCCGCTAGGGATGGGCATAGTGGCCCCTCGCACTACCTGGCCGATCCAAAATCGCAACACAGGATCAAGGAGAAAGTATTCCCCAGCTTCGTCACCCACTAAGTCGACATCTGCCAGCCAACGGAGGTAGTCACGTGCTGTGCTGATGGATACCTTCAGGCGCCGAGCCAGAGCTGATATTCCCAACCTACCTTCTTCTGCCAAAATGGCCAGCACTGACTTGAGGACGGCGTAGGCTCTAGCCTTTTGGAGAGAAAAATCATAGAGGTAACGACAAAACTCATAGATGCGTCCCTCTGGCGAGAGCGCTTCTCGCAAGAAGGCTTCCTTGGCTGTTGATGAATCAAGAGCCCTTCCCGACGCATAGTACATGCTCTCCAGCCTCCGCCCTACAGCTGTAAGATAATGGGGATGTCCGACCGTAAGTCGATGAACCACTCGCCCTACTACTGGATCGGTAGCTGCCGGTACTATCTTTTGCAAGAGTTTCCGACTATCCTCTTCATCAAAGAACGAAAGACCCATTCGCTCGAAAGAACCAAAGAGAGGACTCCCGCTATTGGAAAGGAGATGGGACATATAACTTACTGCTGATCCCGCTACTATATATGAGACTCTCTTATGAGATTGCATCTGATCTCTCAGAAACCAGAGTAATCTCTCCAGCCCTGGAAAGTTCTCTAGAGCCATGATCTCCTGAAACTCATCCAGTGCCAGGATAGTCCATCTTCCAGACTCCCTGGCCAATTCTTCCGGAAGAGCAAATGTCTGGCCGAGGATAACCTGGCGATCAGGCACATCTTTCGATAGCTCGGTGCGGACGGTGCGCACAGCTTCCACCAGGGTCCGACTCTCCGAGCCCATAGCAGCTTCATAGAGACTATCTAGCCCTGAAAGACGCCTGACTTCCACTCTCCTATCCCGAAGATATCCTTGAGCTACGGCAGTGAGGTACCCGATACAGAATCTTTCCGGAGAAGACACAAGATAGGAAAGATCCATGTAGCATGGGATTAAAAGTGGATCATGAAGTATACTTGAAAGAAAGCGGCGAAGGAGAGTGGTTTTTCCGGTACGACGCAGACCGAGAAGAGCCAGACGCTGGACGTCACCCCGCTTGGTCTGGTCTATTAATAGACGGAGCCTGGCCAGCTCTCTTTCTCGATTGGTAAAGAGATCTTCAGCAATAGAGGGATGCTGCAACGGCTTTGCTCCCAGTCCAAGAAATCTTTGACTTTATACAATCTTGTGGTCATTTTACCACAATGGTCAATTGACCACAAGGGATTAATACAATGTGACTGTCTCATTAATGAGAGAAAAGGTTTGCCCGCCTTCTCCCCTTTTTCTCCATCTACCACCTCACTACCTTAACCCCTGAAAAAGATCTTCTTCCTTCTCCCCTGGCTCTCCCAGGCGAGAGATGGCCAGATGAAAATACTCCCTGTGTAAAAGCCCCCTGTTCTGCCGCTCCACAAAGCGCTCATAATCGCCCTGACCCCGATGGCAGTAGATGGCTTTCATTTTGCTCTCCAGGTAAGGGGTGATATCGATGATGGTGGTGATTTGATCATCCTGGTATCCGAATAATGGGAGATCTTCCCGCTTCATGGCCTCTGCTATAAACTTGGGTAAAGCAGTATAGTAAAGCTTCTGTGGCTCATAAGGAGCCAGTCCTTCCTGGAAATGTTCGGGGTATTTCTGCCTGTCCCCGGAGGATTTGAAGGCCGCTGTGGTCAATTGGGAGACAGCTATGTGGTCCGGGTGTCCGGAGATGCCATCGGGCCCAAAGGTAAGAACCACCTGAGGGTGCACCTCCCTGATTATCTTGACAATTTTACCCTCAGCCTCATAAGAATCGACCTGAGAGAGCTTCCCATCAACATATCCCAAGATGCGCAGATCTTTTATGCCCAGAACCTGACTGGCCTGACGCAGCTCCCCTTCCCTCAATTCTGCCAACCTCTTTGGACCACCTTCAATCCTATTCAACCTTATGCTGGCCTCTCCCCTGGTGGCACAGATGAGGGTAACTTTGACTCCTTCCGAAGCGTACCTGGCTATGGTGCCAGCGGGCCCGTAGGATTCATCATCGGGATGAGCAAAGGCAACTAGAAATGATAGCTCTTCTCCCATTTTTGTTCTACCTCACTCTCTTCCTTACTCAAATGTAGCAGGGAACTGGTCTAGTCCTCGGAATTTCATACATTCTAACAAAAGCTACAAGATGTGACTATTCCACCACGAACAAGACCTACTTCCATCCCTTCCTGGATAGGATTCCTAATCCAATAAAAACTCTACCAGGAGTAAGGCCCGGTACTACGGGTTTGTACACCAACTGAAATCTTTCTGCTATCTTCGAAGAAAAAGAAAAAGCGAAATAAGAGATCGTGATCTCCTTAATGTGCTACAATGTGCTAGAAAGACCCCCTATAGGAAGGTGAATAGAGCCGCCCATGCTGCCGCAGGCGGCGCCACAAAGGATGAAAAGCATAATTTTTCAGGGTAGAAATCCTCAAACGAAAAGTCCCAGGATAGCCAGCCCCACCAGCTACAAAAGGGCTCTCGGTGTCGGCTTGTTCCTGGGAGCCGCGCTGGGACTGGTCTGGGCCCTTTCCAGAAAGTACAATCCTGAAACTTTCCAGTTGATTGACTGGGATCGAGTCAAAAGGATTGCTCTCACTGTCTGTAGACTTAGAATGACAGAAGAAATCTCTTCCACTGAGAAAGCAAGCCATGAAAGAATCTACTCCTCTCTGGTCGACCAGGTCAGACCTCTGGTTGTGCAGTATACGGCTGCCGAAAACATTAGCCCCGTAGCTCTGGTGCACGTCCTGGACCGAGCCGAGTGGATCGATGCCAATATCACCAACTACCAACTTCTCTTTGCACCTCTGGAAAAAATCGTGAGAGATTCTTTTCTTCGCCGGAGATCCGGACCCTCCATATTTACTCTGACCAACCGGGCCCTGGCCAGCCGATACCTGGGAGTCTTGATGGGATATCTGGCCAGCTCTGTCCTGGGACAATACGATCCCAGCCTGCTAGGTCGGGAGCTTTTGACTCCTGGACGTCTGTACTTCCTGGAGTCGAATATAAGGATCTGGCAGCGGCGCCTGGCCCTGCCTCTGGAGGAATTCAGAACCTGGGTAGTCCTGCACGAAGTAACCCACGCCTGGCAATTTGAGGCTCATCCCTGGCTGAGAGATTATCTAAACGCCCAGCTTGAGTTGTATATCCAGGAAATAGCTAGAGCTCAGGCCGGATTCAGCTTACGTAATCTACTGGAAAGACTAAGCCGGCTGGAGAATATCATCCGAGGAGAGGGCGACCTCATTGATCTGGTAATAACTCCGAAACAAAGGGAGGCCCTACGGCGTCTTCAGGCCCTTATGTGCATTATTGAGGGGTACGGAAATCATGTGATGGAAAAAGTGGCCAGCTCTTTGCTTCCTCACTATCAACTCATAAGAAGCAGGTTTCAGAAAAGGATTACGGCCAAAAGTCAGGCCGAAAAGCTTTTTATTAAGCTGACCGGCCTGGAGGTTAAACTAAGACAGTACATTATGGGACAGGCTTTTGTTGACCAGGTAGTGAAGAAAGAAGGAATAACCTTCATGAATGAGGTGTGGGATGGCCCGGCTAACCTGCCCACCCTGCAGGAAATAGGCCATCCTGAACT
>CAYYBB010000146.1:2450-5381 GCA_964469465.1 uncultured Actinomycetota bacterium | reverse complement strand
CGCCCAAAGGCAATCCACCTCTTCAGACTGGCTACTTTTTTCTTGCGAGGCTTAAAGTAGGTTCCTACTTCCTTACCGGCCAGGATCTCTTCCAGGATTCCTTCTTTTCGACCATCAGCTATTATCACCCCAATGGACGAGAAGCTAGCAATGCGAGCCGCCTGAATTTTAGTCACCATACCGCCCCGGCTGCGGCCAGAACCCGCTCCGCCGCCTATCTCTTCTATCTCAGGGGTTATCTCTTCCACCTCGGAAATTATCTCCGGATGATCGCAGAGGTGGGGATCTATAGAGCACAATCCCTCTATATCGGAAAAGATGATCAGAAGATCAGCGTTGGCCAGACTGGAGACCAGGGCAGCCAGGGTGTCGTTATCGCCGAATTTGATCTCCTCAACAGCTACTGAGTCATTTTCATTGATAATGGGGATAACTCCGAACTTAAGGAGCGTGGAGATGGTATTTCTGGCATTTATGTACTGCTGGCGCCGGGTGGTATCCTCCTGAGTCAGAAGAATCTGCCCTACTCCGATCCCCTGCTGGGAGAAAAGGGTGGAATACATATGGATAAGAAGCCCTTGCCCTACTGCTGCCGCTGCCTGAAGCCTTGGAATCTCTTTAGGCCTCTTCTTAAGATCCAGAGATTCTACACCAGCAGCAATGGCGCCTGAGGAGACGATGATGATTTCATGCCCCCGCTTCTTTACCTCCGAAATCTCCCTTGCCAGCCTGGCCATCTGGGATCGATCTAGTCTTCCGGAAGCAGAGGTAATGCAACTGGATCCGATCTTGATTACTATTTTTTGCAGATTGGGCAGAGTCCTGGCCAAATTTTCCTCCACCTTTTGGTAATTTCTTGCCCTCGCCTCTTTCGCTCTGAAATCTCCTTCACCAGCCTGGCCATGTGAGATCGATCTAAAAATCTCTCTTACCAACCTGGCCTTCTAGATTTCAGCCTTCCCGAGGTTAGAGGTTAGCCATCTCTTCTTTAGCCTATCAAACAACTAGCACTTCTGAAAGACCTGCTGGGCAACAACTCACTCCACAAATTCGAATTCCACTTCTCCGATTACCACTGTATCGCCCTCTTTGATACCCAACTTTTTAAGTTCTTCATTCACACCCAGATGGTCAAACTGCTCATTCATGTACTGGACAGCTTCCTCGTTATCCAGATCAGTCATGGCTGCCAGTCTTTCCACCTTTTTGCCCTCAACTACAAATATATCATCCCTTTTCTCCACCTTGAAGAAATCTTCCTCAGGAGTAGCAGTATAAACCTTCACTTTCTCCTTCAGCTCAGGTGGTTCGAGAGGGGCCTCTAGTAAGACTACACGCTCACGCTCAACAGTATAGAGGAGATCAGCCAGAGTCTCCACAAGTCTTTCCAACCCTTCTCCAGTGAGAGCGGAGACAGGAAGTACCGGGAGCTCACAGTGTTCTCGGAAGAACCTCTGTACTTGTCTAAGGTTGTGACCTCCTTCATCCAAATCAATCTTGTTAGCTGCCACCAGAAAGGGCTTACTATTCAAGGATGGGTCAAATTGGCTTAGCTCTTTCCTTATAGCATCAAAATCGGAGAGCGGGTCTCTCCCTGTGATTCCCGAAACGTCTAAAAGATGCAGAATAACTTTAGTCCGCTCTATATGCTTGAGAAACTTCAGACCCAGTCCATGTCCCAGATGAGCCCCCTCGATCAGGCCGGGGATGTCGGCCACCACAAAGTTCCTATCGTCTACTACCCTGACCACTCCCAGAACTGGATTCAAGGTAGTGAAAGGGTACTCCGCAATTTTGGGCCGGGCTGCAGAAATTCTGCTAAGTAGGGTAGATTTGCCCACATTAGGAAATCCGACTATACCCACATCCGCCATCAATCTAAGCTCCAGGTTTATCCATTTTTCTTCACCCTTCTCTCCTTTTTCAGCAAACCTGGGCCGCCTCCTTCTCTGGGAGACGAAGCTGGCATTACCACGGCCACCCATTCCTCCCCGGGCTACCACATATTCCGCGCCGTTTTGACACAGGTCGGCCAGTACTTCCTCCCCCTCTTCCGTCCTGACTACCGTCCCCTGAGGAAGATAGATTATCAAATCCTGGCCGTCCTTGCCCTGTTTTTCCTGAGTTTGGCCAGCCTGTCCATTTTCAGCCCTGAAGTGAATTCTATTCTGAAAGTCCAGTAAGGAGCTCTTATCCCTGCTGGCTTTAAGAATAATGTCTCCTCCCTTTCCTCCGTTACCGCCATCAGGAACTCCTACCTTGTTTGTCTTGGTGCGATGGAAACTGACACATCCCTTTCCGCCGTCTCCGGCCTTGACCCATATTTTAGCCTCGTCCACAAACATCCAGGAGCCACTCCTCAAGTAAGTTTTGGCGGAAGATCCGAAGTTTCTGAAGAACTTAAGCTATCTCTAGCTGCTGGTTGAAATTAACAAGATTGATCCTGAAAATAACCTGAGACTGTGGTGTAAACGTTTCAGCATTAACAAACTCATCGAAGCCAGGTTGGGGGTAAGCCGGAAACTGAAGTCGGTAGGCCCAAGGAATGGTACCTGAGGCTTAAGTATGGCCTATCTCTTTCCACCTATTTTCGCTGGGAGTGCCTCATTAGTCGCACCATATCTTGCAAAAGTGGTATCTGCAGCCCCGTGACGCAATTCCACAGGTTGATTATGCGACCTGCTCTAGTCGCTTTTCATTCTGAATCACAACCGTTGGATTAGGATTAGCCTTAGGAACAGGGAGCCCTCTCTCTTTCAGGAGGCTAATGTGCTCTTCTATTCCCCATTTTGCCTTATACAGGCAGTCCTCTATCGAATGGCCCACGCCCGTAAAACCCTCAAGGTCTGGAGAATAGAATCCAAAGAAGTTAGGATCCTCTGTCGCTTCTATAACCAAAGAATACTTCAAATCTATCAAACCCGTTCTCTT
>CAYYBB010000146.1:0-2350 GCA_964469465.1 uncultured Actinomycetota bacterium | reverse complement strand
ACGTCCACAATCCGGTCCGAGCCGCGGGAGCGAAAAACTACTACGCCATCTGCCTTGGCAAACAAGGTATCGTCTCCGCCAATCCCCACATTGTAGCCCGGCTTAAACCTGGTACCCCGCTGTCTCACCAGAATGCTTCCCGCGGTAACCAGTTGGCCACCGTATCTCTTCACGCCCAGGCTCTTGGGGTTGCTATCTCTACCATTTTTAGCACTGCCAGTACCTTTTTTATGAGCCATATTTTAATACACCTCTTTCGCCCTTCTTATCTTAAACATAATCTCCGAGGAGTTCAAGCCTCCTTATTGACCTCTCCAACCTCTTCGGTTTCCTTTGCAGAGCTTAATCCTTCCGGCTCTGCTATCTTTTCCACCTTGAGCAGGGTATGCTTCTGGCGATGGCCTATTTTCCTTTTATATCCCTTTTTAGGCTTGTACTTGAAAACGATAATCTTATCCCCTCTTAGGTGCTCTACTATAGATGCTTTGATCTCCACCTGCGCCAGCAAGTGGGGATCAGTGACCACCCCATCTTTCTTCACCAGAAGCTGGGTCCCTCGTAGAGAGATGGTTTTGCCCACATCGCCTTCCAATTGGTCCACTAAAAGTTCAGTGCCTTCGCTGACTCTGTGTTGCTTTCCGCCTATAGTAACAATGGCGTAGTCTATGGCCATTACTCCTCCATGATCTTCTTGCTTTGGACTGCCTGGCATAACGCCAGATATTATATCATCCCCCAGAGCTCTGTCAATCGCTCAGCACCTCGGCATAGGCACAGGTACGGGTGACCTCCACGATCTTCACCTTGATTCTCTTACGGAGATACTTTCTGCCATCCATGACTTGAATGATATAGCCCTCCAGCTTGGAGATAGCATCCCGGGGATTGTTAAGGTGAGGCTCTTCCACCTCCAGATCGAGGATCTCACCCACCTGGACAGGAACAGCGGCCTTTTCTATTTCCTCTCTGTCTCCTTCTGCCATAAGGAGGAAGGTCTCGATGGGGGCACTATCATCGCCTCTTATGATGATGGTGCGTCCGGTATCTCTTTCCAACCTTCTCAGGTTGGAGCCTCCCTGTCCAATAACCATAGCGGCCACGGCTGAGTTCATCCGGAAGAGGAAGGCCTCATGGGGTCTGGATCGAGCAATTTTCTTGATTTCCCTTTCCACTCTCAGGCGCATGGTCTCTTCGGAAAGGACATGGCCCAAGCCTCCACAGAAGGGACATTTTTTGCATAGAGTGCCCACTATTCCCTCGGAGACGTTCTTTCTGGTCATCTCAATCAGGCCCAGCTTGGACAATTCGACCACCTGGGTTTTGGTCTGATCCTTTTTCAAATTCTCGGTGAAGGTGACCATCACTTTATCCCGATTTTCTGGCCTCTCCATATCAATAAAATCAATTATTATCATCCCTCCGATATCCCGGAGGCGAATCTGGCGCACTACCTCCTCGGCAGCCTCCAGATTGGTTCGGAGAATGGTATCCTCCAGATTGCTCCTCCCCACGAATCTTCCCGTGTTAACATCGATAGCCGTGAGAGCTTCAGTATGGTCAATGATGAGATAGCCTCCGGACTGGAGATCCACCCTCCTCTTAAGAGCCAGCTCTATGGCCTGATCCACATTATACTTTTCAAAGAGGGGATCTTCTCCCCGGTAGATTTCTACCTTTCTTATGGCAGCCGGGTCCACCTTTCTCAAGAAATTAATGGCTTTGTTCTTTATATCCTTGGAATCGGTGATGATGGTCTCAAAGTCATCGGAGTAGGTATCCCTCAGCACCCGGCTGAGGAGATCCAGCTCCTGGAAGATTCTTTCGGGACCCCGGACTTTTCCGATCTTTCTTTTGATCTTGCTCCAGAGACCGGTAAGATATTTGAGATCCCTCTTTAAAGTATTCTCATCTACCCCTTTGGCCGCAGTGCGGACAATGAGGCCGCCCTCCTTTGGCCTTATTTTGTGAGCTATCTCCCTCAGTCTCTCCCTCTCTTTGTTGTCCAATTTGCGGGACACTCCGATTCCCGAACTATAGGGCATGAGGACCAAAAACCGCCCAGGGATGGAGATAAAGGTGGTCAATCTGGCGCCCTTAGACTTTATGGGATCCTTGATCACCTGGACTACCACGGTCTGGCCTGGCTTCAGGACTCGGTGAATCTGGTGAGGTACCGGTCCAGAATCATCCATCAGCTCGGGGGGCACAAAAACTTCATCCATATACAGAAAGGCGTTCTTTTCCTTTCCTATATCAATAAAAGCAGCATTAAGTCCCGGCAGCACGTTCTGCACCCGTCCTGAATAAATGTTGCCTACCAGAGATTGTTTGCCCCGGCGTCCAAAGTACA
>CAYYBB010000145.1:0-5401 GCA_964469465.1 uncultured Actinomycetota bacterium | reverse complement strand
TCCATCTTCCCTACCTCCTTAGCAGCTGGAGAAACTCCACCTCGGTCAAACCCGCCTTTCTAATTGCTGCCTTAAGCAGTCCAATCTTCAGTGTCCTCGTACTGGGAATGGTAATGATTTGGCCATTCGGCATTTTCAGATTCACGTGATCTCCTTTACCCTTGCGCCGTAAGCCACCCGCCCGCTCAAAGGCCAAAATGGCCTCTCGCGCTCTTATACCTCGTAATTCAGGCATGTCTGCCTCTTTTTTGCCTCTACCCTTGTCCCCCTCTTAAGGTATCTGTCTTTGATAGTGCTACTTCCTCACCATTTTAACATGCCTGCCGGCCCTGGCAAGCTCAGACAGGGGGGCTTCCATCCGCAACTGGGACTCCAGCTCCAACACCACTTTCTCTTTGGGAACATTATATCCCACTACCACCCCCCATCCTCTTTCCGTCTCCACCCGGGTACCAACAGGCGGAGCTATCTTTTTGAATTGACAGTAGACATCATGTTCATATTTAAGACAGCACATCAATCTGCCACATACCCCGGATATTTTCATGGGATTGAGGGGGAGATCCTGGTCCTTGGCCATCCTTATGGAGACAGGCTCGAAGTCGCAAAGAAATTGGGTGCAACATAACCTGCGACCGCAGGGTCCGAGCCCTCCGATCATCTTAGCCTCATCTCTAACTCCGATTTGTTTCATTTCGATCCTGGTCTTGAAGCGGGAGGCAAGCTCCTTGACCAGTTCCCTGAAATCCACTCTGCCATCAGCGGTGAAATAGAAGATCATCTTGGAACCATCAAAAAGAAGCTCCACATCCACTATTTTCATATTGAGGCCATGCTTGTCCACGAGTCTGGTGCACTCCTTCAAGGCTTTCTGTTCTTTAGCCTCGTTGGCTATGTGCTTGGCTCTATCGTGGTAAGTGGCCCGCCGCAGCACTTTTTTTAGAGGGCCAGCCAAATCCTCTTCATCTACTTCCATAACTTCGGAAACAACAGTGGCATATTCGGGTCCTCGAGCAGTCTGGACAACTACGCTTTCATTTAAAGAAAGTTCCAGTCCATCTGGATCAAAGTAGTAGACTTTGCCGGCTTTCCTGAATACAACTCCTACCACTGCAGGCATATCTCTAGACCTCCCTCAGTAACAAACATAGATACTCGAAGGCAGCCCCGGGATTGACATAGAATTCCACCATCCGCCGAATTTTCCCTATCTCTTTGAGTACATTGGTTAACTTCTCGATTCTGGCTCTGCGGGCCATATCCCTGATCTCATCCTGGTGGTCCAGGTTAACCAGATAGCTATCCTGTCCTGTCAGTTGGTAGACCAGGAGGTCTCGGTACCATGAAGATATTATATCTAAAATGTCATTTATTCCTAAACTCCTCTTACGGCTGAGCTGTCGGGCATGTTTTTTCCTCAACTTGTTTCTGATGAAGGCACCGTGCCTGGGACTCATAGCCACCTCCAGGGACTCTTCCAGCTCCTCTTTTTGTACCTCCTGAAGACTATCCTGATCCCCCGTAGCGTGGGAGAGGAGAGTGCCGGCCACGGAGAAGGCCTCCTCTACTGGGGAACCGGAAATTCCTTTCAGGAGAGAGAGTATCTCCTCTCTCCTCTCCAGCCTCCAACCTTCTCCTTCTAGCATCTCCAGAGCCCGGGAATAGGTCCCCCCACTTATTCTGGCTATCTTATCCGCCTGGGATTGATCAATTCCACGCCTGTCCACCATCTCCCGGATAATGGCCTCCCGGGGAACCCTCCGAAAGGGTACGACCTGGCAACGGGATGATATGGTAGGTAACAACTCTTCTACGCTGGCAGCTATTAAGATAAAAACCTCCTCATCCTGCGGTTCCTCCAAAGTCTTCAAAAGAGCATTGGAGGCCTGAGCATTCATACTGCCAGCTTCGTCTATGATTATCACTTTTCTGTAGCCCTCATAAGATCTCAACTTAATGCTTCCCTGAAGCTCTCTTATCTGCTCAATGGTAATAAAGTTGCCCTCCGGCTCGATAAGCTTGAGGTCAGGATAGACTCCTCTTATGGTTCTCCGACATACGGAACAGTGGCCACATCCTCCCCTGGCGCAGTTAAGGGCTGCGGCCAGGGCCAGGGCTGTTTTTCTCCTGCCGACTCCCTCAGGTCCTACAAAAAGGTAGGCATGGCTGATCTGCCCGCTCTTTAGAACTTTTTTAAAGAAATCTAGCACCTGATCCTGGCCAACTATGTCCTCGAAAACCATCGCTCCAATGAGGGCAACCTGTGTGCAACTTCCCGGCCAACCGTCTCGGTCGGGACTAGACACCCATTCCCTTTTGTCTTATCCTCTCCTTCACTTTT
Organism: uncultured Actinomycetota bacterium; assembly: GCA_964469465.1. GTDB lineage: Bacteria > Actinomycetota > Humimicrobiia > Hakubellales > Hakubellaceae > Hakubella. The sequence goes on along the minus strand of CAYYBB010000145.1, from coordinate 3,060 downwards.
TCTTTCACCATTCTAAAAATGTCCTGCGTCTTCATGGTAGCATCCAGGGTCACTATCCTTTGCGGATACAGGCGAGCCAGTTCTCGGTATCCCTGGATAACCCTTTCCTGGAACTCCACTCCCACGTCTTCAAACCGGTCAGTGGGTAACTCTTTTTTGCGGTTCAGGCCTATTCCCCCCTCCAAAAAGAGAAAAAAGGTAAGATCGGGCATGAGACCCCCGGTGGCCCAACTATTTATTTCCATGACCTTCTTCCATCCCAGACCGCGAGCAAATCCCTGATAAGCCAGGGAGGAGTCTATATATCTATCCAGAAGGACTATATGCCCCTTCTCCAAAGCGGGTCGTACAACTTCTGCAACATGCTGGGACCTGCTGGCCGCAAAGAGAAGAGCCTCTGCCACAGGGGTCATCTCCTGGAAATGAGGATTTTTGAGGATTTCCCTTACCCTCTCCCCGATAGGAGTACCGCCGGGCTCCCGGGAAACAATTACCTGATAGCCTTTTTCTCTAAGATACTCCTGGAGATACCGGATCTGGGTGCTTTTCCCTGCTCCGTCTGAGCCCTCAAAAGTTATTAAAAGACCTCTTTTCTTTTCCATACTAAGAATGATAGCATACATCGGATAGCCTACACCACGGAGGAAAGTTCATGTGAATCACCGAAGCAGAAGAAACATTACCAATATCTTCCTTACAGGCTCCATGATGATGGGAGCCTCCGGGGTAGTACTGGGGCCCTTGATTCCTATCATTACCCAAGAGCTGAACATTAATCTCAAGTTAATAATGAGCCTGATCTTGGTGGGAGGTTCGATAAGCTTCTCCATCTCCGTCCTCATCTCAGGATACCTGGCTGACTGGTTGGGTAAGAGGCTGGTTAGTCTATTCGGACTGGCCACTACTGTGTTAGGTCTGCTTAGCTTCTCGGTAGCCGGGAGCTTTCCTCTTCTCCTCTTCTTCAACTTCCTGTTGGCTTTTGGGAACGGAGCCCTGGCTATCGGTGGCCAGACCACCATATCTGATATCTATCCGGAGAAAAGAAGCTCTATGATCATCAGGCTCAATATATTTTGGGGATTGGGAGCATTTATGGGACCTCTTGCTCTGAGCTTCATCCTCTTTCAGCAGATTAACTGGAGATTTGCTTTTTTGGCCTTTGCCCTTCTCTTTTTCTTTTTGTTGCTTCTTTTCATGAGGGAGGAGGCTACTGCCCCCAGCCCAAAACAGAAGCTCTCCAACAAAGAAACTCTTTTGTCTGTTTTCAACCCCACCATTCTTTTATGCGGCTTGATCCTGCTTTTCTACATCGGGGTAGCGGCACCCTTTTCTACCTGGCTTACTACTTACCTTTCTGCCTTCGGAGTTCCGGTAAGCATAAGCTCCCTGGCTGTCTCCGGTTTCTGGCTTTCCATAACGGTGGGTATGATGGTTTTCGCTGGACTCTCCAGAAGATACAAAGACCTGACTCTGGTCCTGTGGGGCAGCGTAGCCACCCTGATCTTTGTCCTTATCATCGCCCTTTGGGATAACGTGGTAGCCAAAATGATATTTGCTGCTCTCTTCGGCCTGAGTCTTTCGGGCATCTTTCCCCTCTGTATGTCCCTGGCCATCCATCAGAAGCCTCAGGCCTCCGGAGCCATATCTGGACTCCTCTTCGCCATGACCAGCCTGGGAGCACTGTATTCTCAACCTCTGGTGGGTTTTGTATCAGAGATCCTGGGGAGGGAGTGGGGAATATATGTGGAACTGGGGAACTCAATTTTGCTCCTGGGGACAGTGCTGGCCCTTCTCCTGGTTAGCAGAAGGGAATCTCTCTTAAGAAAAGCGGGGTCAGAACCACAGGCACTTTAGCTTTTAGACCGGAGCCGCGACTATCCAGTCCCTAAGTACCCATGTCGTACCTGGCAAGGTCTCTAGAAGGGAACAGGACATTAGTTTTCTCCCTTTTCACTTTTACGGCCACTTCCCACCAGCTCTTTTTTGGTGGGACAGTCCGGATCGAGGCAGAGTTTCCAGGGTCTTCTACCTTTATTGATGACCGTTATGCGGGGAGTTCCACAATCAGGACACACTTCATCCGTCGATCTGATCTTGCCCTTCTGAGGCAAAGGATAGGCTTCCAGGCACTGGGGATATCCGCTGCAGCCTACAAAGCGTTTCCGGCTTTTCCTGGCTTTCTTGATGCGCAGGTCCTTTCCACAAGTTCTGCACTTGCCAACTACCTGGTCCTCCCTCACCCCATTTCTGATATCGGCGGCAATCTCCTCTCTTTCCTTCTCCATAACCTCCATGATCTCATCCAACATCTCTCGAGATCTACCTACCACCTGATCCTTATGATGAAGCCCCTCCACTATCCTGTCCATGTCCTCCTCTAGTTCTGCCGTCATCTCGGGACTGGAGATTTTTTGAGCATGCTTGATAAGGGTAGAGGCTACAGCGATGCCCGTCTCCGTGGGAACAAGAGGATTCCCCACCACGTATCCCCGGTCGTAGAGGCTTTTGATTATGGAGTGTCTGGTAGACTTGGTACCTAGCCCCAGCTCCTCCATCTTTTCCACCAGTCGGGCCTGGGTGTACCTTGGAGGAGGCTGGGTTTCCTTAGCCAGTATCTCCTTATTTAGAACCTGCACTTTCTCCCCTTCTTTCAGATGAGGGAGGATGACATCGGCACTTTTAAAATAGGGAAGATATCTCAGCCATCCCTCTCTGACTATGCGGGAGCCGCTGATATAAAAGGGTTCTCCGCTTATATCTATGTCCACCTGCATGGTCATCTGGAGGGCCTCCTCGGCCAGGGTGGCCAGAAAGTGGCGAGTGACCAGATCATAGACCTTCCACTCCTGAGGGCTCAGCTTCTCCTTGTTGACTCCATCGGTGGGGTAGATAGGGGGGTGGTCGGTGGACTGCTTCTTTCCCCTGGTGGGAACAAATCTCTTGTTAGCTATGAGTTCCTCAGCCATCTCCCGGAATTGAGGAGAGGCTTTCAGAGTGAGGAGCATAGACCTTGGGGTCGAGGCGGCCCGCGGCGGAAAGGCCCCAGCGAAGCCGGCCGCC
>CAYYBB010000144.1:0-5425 GCA_964469465.1 uncultured Actinomycetota bacterium | reverse complement strand
GCCTTTAGACCACCAGATATGGTATAGCAAGCTAAGACTGGCCACTATATATTATATGCCCTCCCTCTGAACGGGGGTTTATGCAACAGGCTCCTAAGAGAGATTTTTATTTTCTAAACTACGAGCATAGAAAGAGCATCAGAATCATGGCCAAGTACATCTTCGTCACCGGCGGAGTAATGTCCTCTCTGGGCAAGGGTATATCTGCAGCCAGTCTGGGAAGACTGCTCAAATGCAGAGGCTTCAAAGTGACCATCCAGAAGCTGGATCCCTACATCAATCTTGACCCCGGTACCATGAACCCCTTTCAACATGGCGAGGTCTTCGTTACTGATGACGGAGCCGAGACAGATCTGGATCTGGGACACTACGAGAGATTCATTGACGAAAATCTCCTTCAGAGCTCCAATGTCACCTCCGGAGGCATCTACTGGTCAGTCATCTCCAAGGAGAGAAGGGGAGACTTTCTGGGAGCCACGGTGCAGGTTATTCCCCATATAACCAATGAGATCAAGGAGAGGATTCTGGAGATAGCCAAGGTAAAAAAGCCTGATGTGGTTATCATCGAGATCGGGGGCACCGTCGGTGACATTGAGAGTCTGCCCTTTCTGGAAGCCATCAGGCAGTTTAAGAAGGATGTGGGCAAGGAGAATGTCCTTTACATTCACGTGACCTACATTCCCTATCTGGAGGCTAGTGAGGAGCTGAAGACCAAGCCCACCCAGCATAGCGTTAAAGAACTCCGCAGTATCGGCATCCAGCCCGATGTGATCATCTGCCGGTCGAACCGGCCTATTACCCGATCGGTTAAGGAGAAAGTCAGCCTTTTTTGTGATATTGAAGTTGAAGCAGTGATCTCAGCCATCGATGTGAGCAATATCTATGAAGTGCCTCTGGTTCTTCGCCGGGAAGGTCTGGATGAATTTGTGGTGCAGAGCCTGAATCTCCCTATGCGGGAGATCGATCTCCGAGAGTGGGAGGATATGGTATATCGCCAAAAAAACCTCTCTGGCCAGGTGACAGTGGGTCTCGTGGGCAAGTATGTGAGGCTTCCTGATGCTTACATTAGCGTGGTGGAGGCTCTGCGCCATGGAGGGCTCTATCATGACCGGGAGGTGGATGTCAGGTGGATTGACTCCGAATCGCTGGACCCTGCCAACATGGATGCGAAGCTGGCCCCCCTGGATGGAATTCTGGTCCCCGGTGGGTTTGGAATCCGGGGTATTGAAGGAAAGATCGAGGCTATCCGCTATGCCAGGGAACGGGGGGTTCCCTATTTGGGTATCTGTCTGGGCATGCAATGCGCTGTGGTGGAATTTGCTCGCTATGTTCTGAACTACGAAGGGGCCAATAGCACTGAGTTCGACCCCTCTACTGCCTATCCCGTCATTGACCTCCTGCCGGAACAGAAAGAGATATCTAACATGGGAGGCACCATGCGCCTTGGACTTTCCCCTATAGTGCTGGAGGACGATACCAGGGTTATGAGGGCGTATGACCGGAGGCTGATCCATGAGAGGCACCGCCATAGATATGAGTTCAACATGAAGTATAAGGAGGAGTTTCTGGCCAAGGGGATGAGATTCTCCGGCCTTTCCCCTGACGGTAGGCTGGTGGAGATTATTGAACTGGTGGATCATCCCTGGTTTGTGGCCTCCCAATTCCACCCTGAATTCAAATCCAGGCCCAACCGGGCCCATCCTCTATTTAGAGATTTCATTGGAGCCTGCAAGGAGTATTCGGAGAGCAGATCTGCTGGTAAGTCACGGTCACTGAAGGGATAACTTACTAATAGTCATTCGGGGCCACACCCCCGAATGATGAAAATGGGGAATCTATTAAGCAAGTTGTCGTTTATGGTTTCATCACCCGCGAGCCACGCAAACGGGGGCATCTATCAAGCAATTTAGAGGTGTTTTTCATTGATTAATAGAGATCGACTGGTAGAAACTTTTATGTCTCTGGTCAAAATAAATAGCCCCGTGTTCAAAGAACGGAAAGTGGCTAAATATCTTTTGCCTCTTCTGACCGGGCTGGGAGTAGAGGCAATATTAGACGAGTCCGGCTCGCAGTATGGCAGCGATGCTGGCAATATCATTGGACATTTTCGGGGCAGAAGGCCTGACGCCCTCAGAGTACTGCTATCTGCCCACATGGATACACTGGTGTCGGGAGTGGATATTGAGCCGATCATCGAGAACGGCATAATTAAGCCTGCTACAAAGACCATCCTGGCCGCTGACGACAAGGCTGGCCTGGCCATAATTCTGGAAGTGCTGCGCACCATTAAAGAAAAAGACCTGGAAGTCGGGGATGTGGAGATAGTTATCTCCTCAGGGGAGGAAGAAGGCCTCCTGGGAGCCAAACACCTGGACTTCAGGCTCCTGAAAGCTGATGTGGCCTTTGTTCTGGATTCAGATGGGCCTCCAGGTGGGGTCACTACCAGGGCACCTTCCTACGACAGCATTAAAGCCTGGATCAAAGGGCAGGCGGCTCATGCCGGGGCATGTCCAGAAAAGGGTATCAACGCTATTGCTGCTGCTGCCAGAGCCATATCTCAGATGAAATTGGGAAGGATCGATGAGGAGACTACAGCCAACATTGGGGTGATCAAGGGGGGTGTGGCCAGAAACGTTGTCCCTGAGGAATGCTACGTGGAAGGCGAGGCCAGGAGCCACGACCCCAGGAAACTGGCAGACCTGACGGCCAGCATGATCGATGCTCTGCAGAGGGCTTGCGCGGAGGCAGGAGCCACTTTCCGTCCTGAAGTTATCCGCGAATTTGAGGCCTTCCATGTCTTAGAAGATCAGCTTCCGGTCAGAATTTTCCAAGAAGCCTGCCGGAGATGTGGCCTCAAACCAAAAACGCTTTCTTCAGGTGGAGGGAGTGATACTAACATCTTCAACACTCACGGTATCCCAGCAGTGAATTTGCCCATAGGCATAAAAGATGCCCACACGGATAAGGAAACCCTTCCTATTAAGGACTTCGAGCTGGCAGCCAGGTTGGTGCTGGAGATTGTGAGAGTGGCGGGGGAGAGCAGGAGGGAGAGCGGAGGTTGAGGATAGGTCTCGGAGAGAAGTTGGGTCTCCGGCGAATCTACAAACACTCTTTATCCATTTATCTGCCACGAAAGAGGGAAAAGGAGGCCCCCCAAAAAGTCTCAGAGAAATTGCTGATATGGGTAGTGGGTGAGAAAGGTGTCAACGAACATGAGAAAAAACAAGGATCTTGCTGAAAAGAAGCTAAGCTCCCAACGCGTCTACCACGGCCGTATTCTGGACTTATTTGTGGACGACGTAGAGCTGCCGAATGGGCGTCAGTCCCTACGAGAAAAAGTCTCCCATCTGGGGTCCGTAGGAATGGTTCCCCTGGACCAGGAAGGCCAGGTTATCCTGATCAGACAGTATCGTTACCCGGTGGAAGAGGAACTTATAGAGATACCAGCAGGGAAACTTGATCCGGGTGAAGACCCATGGGAGTGCGCCCGAAGGGAGACGGAAGAGGAGATAGGCCTGATACCGGGCAGGCTGGTAAAATTGGCTACCTTCTACACCACACCGGGGTTCTGCAACGAAAACTTCCATCTCTTTCTGGCTCTGGATCTAAAGAAAGGCGATGTGAATCACGACGACGATGAGTTTATGGTGATAAAGAGGGTCTCTCTGGAGCGGGCCATAGAAATGGTCGCCTCCGGGGAAATCCGGGATGCCAAGACTATTATCGGTCTATTTTTGGCCAGGGAGTGGCTGAGGAAGGGTAACAATACTGGTTGAGACAGTTTCAAGCGATATAAACATAAGAATTTGATATACTATGTCTGAAGAGAGGTGTCCAAAATGGGTTTACTCAAAGAAGTAACCATAGAAACTATAAAACGGTTGCCCGATGAGTGTTCGTTGGAAGACATAATGTATGGGATAAACCTTGTTGCTCAGGTTTTTGAAGGACTTAAAGACGCTGAGGAGGGAAAGTTGTTGACCACTGAGGAACTTCTCAACAGAGTCGAACAATGGGCAAGATAAAATGGACCGAAAAGGCGAGTAGCAATTTGCAAGCAATTCATGACTACATTGCCAGAGATTCTAAAACATACGCTACTCGATTCCTGAAGTCTCTTATCAGAGCGACCACAAACTACGAGCTGCAGAGGTAGATCACACTCTGAGAGGTGGGGAGCGTATCCAGGTTGGAAGATATAGTCTGGAAGTCATATCTACTCCAGGTCATAGCACTGGATCTATTTGTTTCTTACTAGTCAGTGGCCAAAAGCGAGCCCTTTTTGCAGGAGACACGGTCTTTATGGGTGGTCTTATAAATGTGCTGAATTATCCCGGGTCTTCATTGGCTGATTATAGAAAAGGCATCAAGAATCTAGCCGACCTTTCAGTAGACAGTCTTTTACCTGGTCACTTTGGCTTTACATTGAGCGACGGACAGTCTCATATAGATATGGCAATAGAGGCACTAAGAGGCCTGCTGGTCCCTAAGATGGTCTTATAAAATGCCATTATGAGGTTTTTGCAACGATGAGTTCCAAGCTAGTGATAGCCCAGATATATTCGGAAACGTCAAAACTAGAAAACGATTTGATCAGATGGAGAAGAGAAATCCATGCAAATCCGGAACTTCGTTTTCAAGAATATGGGACCAGCCACCTAGTCAAAAATATCTTGGGGCAGGTAGGTCTCACAATATCCTCTTTAGGCAAAACTGATGTGATCACAATTGTCCAGGGGGATGGGAATGGTCCTACATTGGCCATTCGAGCTGATTTAGACGCTTTGCCGATCGAGGATAAGAAAAATGTTAGTTATGCCTCCAAGAGAAAGGGAATTTCTCATGCCTGCGGCCACGATGCTCATACAACAATCTGCCTCGGTACGGCCTTGGTACTTTCCCGTATGAAAGAGCATGTCAGGGGTAGAATAAAGTTTATATTCCAACCTGGTGAAGAAGTTCCCAGCGGCGAAGCAAGCGGAGCTGACATGTTGATTTCTCTGGGTGTATTGGAAAGGCCAAAGGTGGATGCAATTTTGGGGTTCCACTGTTGGCCTGATATCGAAGTGGGAAGGGTCGGCCTTCAACACGGCTGTACCATGGCATCGGTAGATCTATTTAGAATCGAAGTGAAAGGAGAAAGTAGCCACGCAGCCTCTGCCCATTTGGGTAAGGATGCGATACTTGCAGCCTCTAGTATAATTCTAAATTTACAAAGTTTGATTAGTCGGGGTGTAAGTGCAAACGATCTTGCAATATTAAACATCGGTACTATAGAAGGTGGGAAGACGCAGAGCGTTGTTGCCGACAGAGTTGTTGCTACAGGAACCCTTCGTACAGTTTCTCAGGAACTTCGAGAAAGTCTATTATCTGGTAACTGCTCAATAACCTGTGGAAAGGTATCAGTTAGTAGGCATAGGTAGGG
>CAYYBB010000143.1:0-5538 GCA_964469465.1 uncultured Actinomycetota bacterium | reverse complement strand
TGGTCTTGGCCGTCTTAAGCTTTAAGGGCCCACTGATGAAGGCAATGTTGCGGTGACCCAGCTCTACTAAATGGTTAATGGCTTCTTCTATGCCACTCTCAAAATTCTCCTTGATGTTGCTGACCAGAAGGTCGGTGATTCCCCAGTCCAGAAGCACCACCGGGATTTTCTTGACGGTAAGGCTAGTTATCAGGCTGTACTCCATCTCGGTGGTCATGATGATGGCCCCGTCCACCTTCTGTTCGATGAGCCTTCTCGCCAGGGAAGAGGTTCTCTCTGGATCGTAGTCAGTGTTGCAGAGAAAGACATCGTAGCCCTGCTGGGTGGCGTTTCTTTCGGCTCCCCGCACCAGCTCGGGAAAGAAGGGGTTGGTAATATCAGAGATAATAAGGCCAATGATGTGGCTCCTGCCAGTTACCAGGCCCTTGGCCTGAGCATTCGGATAATAGTTAAGTTCTTGGATGGCCTCCAATACCTTGGCTCTGGTCTCTTCACTGACAAATCGGGTATTGTTGATGACATGGGAAACGCTAGAAGTTGAGACACCGGCTCTGGCAGCTACATCTTTTATGGTTACCACTTTGGTTCTCCTCAAGGTATTTGTCTTGCGTACCAACAGTCAGGTGGGGTATACGGCCCTCAAGTCACTCTCTCGCCCAAACTGTTTCTTCCTCTATACTCACTTCTCTCACGAGATTTGCCTGAAAGGAACAATCATATGAGCTTAGATATACGTTTGCGCAATCGCTTGTCCCAAGCTTATAACAGTCCTAGCCCTTTGTCAATAGTTTGGAGCCAAATTTTTTCAGAATTTGCTGTTGGAAAAGGTATTCGTTGGGAACCAGGGGTTGGGCTAACTTATGGGGTAATTTGCACAGGAACATCGGTTTGGTAGCAAGTCGGTCCAAGTGCGTATTCCGGCGATTTCGTCCACTGATTCTGAAGGAAATCATCCACCAATTCCGAGGCAAATCGTCCACTGATCCCGGGATAAACCATCCACTTTTTTTGAAAGATCGGAATCGGTGGACGAAATCGCCGGAATACGCAGGGGGCAAAAACCCGCTCGCGAAGAGCGGGTCTACAAGAAATTGTTTTCAACCTGGGTAGTTTAGGCTGTTATCTTCTATTTGAAAAGTCACTGGAAAATAGATTCCCCATTTTTATGGTTCGAGGATGTGGCCACCAATGACAAACTAGCTAAGAATGCCATCAAAGTTAACAGGCAGGTCTACACTTAACATCTAAACTTTCCCTGCCTCCAAGAGCGATGGTAAATCGGCTGGAAAGGGAACCAATCCCACCCGTCCAGCCGCTGCCCACAACATCTGATCAAAAGTCGCCATAGTTACCACCTCGCCCATCATCTCCTGCCAAAAGGAGGCTGCTGCCAGGTGGACCGCATCGTAGCCGCGCAGACCGTGCTCCCAGGCTAAAGTATCGGCGCGGGATACCACTATCTCCGTTATCTGCACCCGCACCAAGTCAGGCCACTCGTTTCTGAACATCTGGAGACTGGCCAAGGCATCCTTTTCTTTTAGAACACTCATCCGCACCGACTTGGCAAAAGCGGCTGCCGCTTCCGCCCGGCTGATAATTGCTGTACCTACTACCTCTGCCTTAGTTATCGCCTGGCCTACCTCCGCTGAACCCAGCTCAGCCACGTACCGTTTCACCAGCGCGCTAGCGTCCAGGTATAGGATCATTCGCGATTCTCCAGGAGCAACTCGGCTACTGTGCGTCTACCTTGCGTTCGAGCTACCGGTGCCGTATCAGTCAGTTTACGCCCACTCCATGCCACCAGCCCAGCCTGGATCAATTCCTGCGTCCGGGACTCCACTGATGACCCTATCGGGATAATGCGCCCGACAGGTTTCCCCCGCTCAGTGATAATCAATGTAGCACCGGCCTTGACTTGCCGCATGTAGTTGCCTAGTCTCGCTTTCAACTGTCGGATGCCTATTCTCGTCTGGATCATTGTAAAACCTCCTCATCATTGTGACCACATTATATTCTAAGAGACCACAATAGGCAAGTAGTTCAGGACCCAATTTCTCCAGAATCTAATATTGGAGAAGGGGATTCTTTGAGAACAGGTAGTTGGACTAACTTTGGAGTGATATGCGCACCAAAAACCCAATTTGACATCCCCTCCCCAGATAGCTAGGATTATCTTGCCGAAGAGGGTAAATTATATCGGGCAAAGTGCAAAAGCTATACAGGGAGACGATGCTATGACCCTGATGAATGCAGCCCTTTTTTATGCTCCGGGAGATGTGCGCTTTGAGAGGATCGAGGTGCCCAAACCAGGCCCTGGGGAGGTCCTGCTTAAGGTGGGGACAGCTTTGACCTGTGGTACTGATATTAAAACTTATCAGAGGGGTCACCCCACTATGATCAAAAAGATCCCTTCTACTTTTGGTCATGAGTTCAGTGGAACTATAGTCGAGCTGGGAGAAGGGGTCACTCGCTTCCAGCCTGGAATGCGAGTAGTTCCTGCTAACACAGCCCCGTGTCAGATGTGTTTCTACTGTAAGAATGGGCGCCAGAGTCTTTGTGAAGACCTGCTATATATGAACGGAGGCTATGCTGAATATATTGCCATTCCAGAGCGCATAGTGAGATTTAATCTCCTGGAAATACCCGATCATTTATCCTTCCAGGAGGCAGCTCTCACCGAGCCCCTGGCCTGCGCCATCCATGGGGTGGAGCGCTCAGAGATAAAACTGGGAGATACAGTCGTGATCCTTGGATCGGGACCCCTGGGATTGATGATCACCCGGCTTGTTCATCTAAGGGGTGCCAGAACTATCCTTCTGGGCAAGGGCCAGGAGAGGATGGAAAAAGCCAGGAAGTTCGGGGCGGATGAGGTGATAGACATCTCCCAGGTGGAGGACAAGGTGAAAGCAGCCCGAGAGATGACCGAGGGGGGACGGGGAGCTGATGTGGTCATTGAGGCCGTGGGCAGACCCGAGGCCTGGGAGGAGGCCATTCAGATAGCCAGAAAGGGCGCCACGGTTAATCTCTTCGGAGGATGCAAGAGCGGCACCAGTATCACCGTAGATACCGTCCTTCTCCATTATTCGGAGCTCAAGATTATGGGGGTCTATCATCATACTCCCAACTATATCAAACGAGCCCTGGATATGTTATCAATGCGGCTGGTAGACGGCCGGGAGTTCATCCGGGAGACCCTGCCCCTGTCCCAGCTCCTGGAGGCTTTTGCCAGAGTTAAGGCCCTGGAAGGCATCAAGTATGCTATAGATCCGACAGTAATGTGAGGAAGGAAGGTCAGATATTACGTAGAGAACGCTAACTATGTTCTTCCTCCTGGCGCACAGATTAACCTGAAAGTAACCTGAAAGGCTGCAATTTATTAGAGTAATTCTCTTTTGAATGAAGCACAACTATCAGTAAAATGTTAAGGAACCTGCAGACATTCTAGAATAGTTCCTTTATCTCTATCTCCAACCCATTCTACCCCTTATTCTGAGGAGGAAAACAAAATGGGAGAAAATCTCCACATAGCCAATCCAGATGTAGCCAAAGTTATCGATCACACCCTCCTCTCACCCGATGCTACCAGGGAACGGATAGCCAGCCTTTGTCAGGAGGCCAGGGAGTGCGGCTTTGCCAGTGTCTGCGTCAATCCTGGCTGGGTCAAGGCAGCTGCTCAACTTCTTGAAGATTCCGAGGTTAAGGTGTGTACGGTGATCGGATTTCCTTTGGGGGCGACGAGTACCTGGAGCAAGGCGATGGAGACCAGAGATGCCATTGCCAATGGCGCTGATGAGATAGATATGGTTCTCAATATCGGAGCTCTCAAATCCGGTGATGAGGACTGGGTGCGAGAGGACATCGCTTCAGTGGTTAAAGCCGCCGATGGAAGAGTAGTCAAGGTCATCCTGGAGACGGGCCTTTTGACCGATGCGGAGAAGGTGAAAGCCAGCCTCCTGGCCAAAGAGGCCGGAGCCAGCTTTGTCAAGACCTGTACCGGCTTCGGCCCGGGTGGGGCCACTGTCGAGGATATTTCCCTGCTTAGAAAGACTGTAGGCAATCAGATGGGGATTAAAGCTTCAGGGGGAGTCAGAGACTATGAGAGTGCCCGCCGGATGATAGAAGTGGGCGCCAACCGGATTGGGACCAGCAGCGGGGTAAACATAGTTAAGGGGTAGAAAGTTGAAGAAGCCCCAAGAGGATCTGTCAAGAAGCATCAGAGGGAGATTTAGAAATCAAACTCAAGAAATCTTTATCGAGAAATCACTTTTTGACCTTACCCCTGGCAAATTCCAGAAATTCTCTAAAGGCTTCTTCTGGCCTATCGCTTATGTGGCTCTCCTTTACAGTTTGCTCCTCTCCATTATGGAAATGCTTGGGGAAGGTTCCAAGATCATGGTAATCAGGGGCGTTGTCATGTCGAAATATCTGGCCGGTTTTGGCCCGGCGTTCCCAGTGATAGGAATACTTACCAAGAGGGCTAAGATAGATATCCATATAGGTGCCATCGATAAGATAGATCCTCAACTTACTAGACCCAAGTGACCTTGATCCGACCACATCTGTGCGTTTGACGATATCTGTATACTCCCTGTGAGCAATATCCTGAAGCCTTCGATAGATATCAAGCAACCTGGGCCCGGGTCCTCTCCAGAAGGTGTTTTATTTTGTGAACATAGTTCTCCAGGTTCTCCCAGACAATGAGATCCTCCCAGGCAGGATGACTGGGTAGGCTTCCTGAACCAATTAGTCTTTCAAGCTCTTTTGCGGAGATAGCTCCGTATCTTTCCCTTAAATCGGCAATATCTTCTTCGGCCAGACGAAGCTCTCTCTCTAGATAGGCAATCATTCCTTTCTCAATCAAGTCTTCGCTAGCAATTCCTAACTCTCTTGAGACTTCTTCGGCTAGAGCTGGCAACATGTGACACAACCCCCTCTCTTCTACACTACATAGAGCGTATGTGGCTTTTTAAGCCCTCATATTATACCCTCGAAGCTACCGTAAATTATACAACAATGCTACGAGACATCTACCACTTTTGCCACTCTAATATTTCTAAATCAAGTGGTCACACGTTCCCCAGAGGAGCCGTACTCCTTGTTAGTAAAATCAACATCGTCTCCAGCACGGCGCGGCCGATGGCTCGGGACTTGTCGGATATGGTGTAGCAATACTCACGAACCCCCCTGGGATCTACATCACCGATCTTGAGATTCTTCTCTACCTCAATTCCGTTTCTGATCATTCCCCGGATAACACCGCTAACTCCAGCTCTCACTGGCTGGCCATCTACATAAGCCACAATTTCTCCCTTTTTAACCATCTCACCTATATTTTTCAAAGTCCTGACTTTACCTTTGGCTGGAGCCCGCAGAACTCGCTCCAGACCATAGCCCTGAATATCTGCAGGAATGCCGGTGTTCTTCATAGCTCTTCCCTCAAAAATAACTCTTCCCAGATAGTGACCCCTCATAGTCTCGATGACGGCATGGACGTCCTCACCAGCGGTAAAGCCCGGCCCCAGGCCAATAACTATCCTG
>CAYYBB010000142.1:0-5578 GCA_964469465.1 uncultured Actinomycetota bacterium | reverse complement strand
TCCAGAAAATCCTCGAACTCCTCAATATCGATGATAGCCACAACGGGAATACCGCTCTTTTCAATGACGAAACGGTCTTTCTCTGTATGGACTTTTCTCACTAACTCCCCAAAATTGATCCTGGCCTTGGTGATAGGCAAAGTCTTGACCATAAATCTCTGTGTTTTTCCCATGTGGTTTCCCCTTTATATTGATTGAATCCCCTCATAATCAATTAATCATTATCATACCATATGCATGTACCCGTCAGCCATATTTAGCAAGTTGGATAACTCCAAAGTGCTAACTTTGGGCCAAGAGAGATATGAAGAGTTATGGTACCCGCAATAAGCCGAATTTGGTAAAGTGCTCATCGAAGGCAAGGGCTGCCTCAAGGTTTAGCCTCTTCATTAGGGCAAAGCTGATATAATCAGTGAAGCTGAAATTTTTGTCATCGTATCTTCTGAAAATAGAGTGTAGCATGGTAGGAAAATTTACAAAAGCCCTTTGGCTATCTGTGAGCTGCAAGAGAGGGTGAAGGGCCTTCTCCATAGCTACTTCTTCCCCACCGCTACCAGATAGATGGTTGACTCTTTGGAGCTGTCCACTCCAATCAACTCATTGATCCAATCGTCAAAGAAGGCGCCAACCACACATGCTCCCAGGCCCATGGAAGTGGCTGCTAGATAGACGTTCTCGGCAATATGACCGGCTTCCATATAGATGTAGCGGTATCCCCGGTCTCCATACTTCCAGGTAGTCCGGCCGAAGATGGCAGTCATAACCAGGGTCAGGTTGGCCTGACCCACCATTTCCTGTCCGATAGCTTGCTGAATGAGATCCAGACTGTAGTTACCTTTCTTGATAAGCTCCAGAGAATGATCCTTTACAGAGTAATGGTATATGCCCTTTTCCAGACCCTCCACATTGTTGATGACCGGGTAGATCTCGATGGGATAGAGGGCTCCAGCGGAAGGCGAGGCCCGGAAGGCCCGATCACTCACCCTGGAGCGAGCAGTTATGCCGCAGGCATAATGGAGAAGTCCTGAAACCTGATCCAGGGACATGGGCTCCCTGACAAAGTCTCTTATGGATCTCCTGGTCTCGATAGCCTCCTCCACGGTAAGACCTCTATAGGTGAATTCTGAAGGTAGTTCTATCTTTTTAGCTTCGGAGTAGTTCTTGTAAAGAGGGGGTGGCAGTTGTTGGCCCAGGAATCTGGCCAGGAGGCTTCCGTAGCCTTCCCTGGTCGATCCAGGATGAAGAAGGCTATTTTGCGGGGCTCTGCCTCTAAAAAGAACTCCTAAAGTAACTTTGTTGAGAAGAAATCCTCCGCCGAAGGCCAGAGATCCGATCAGAAGATCTCTCCTCTTCACTCTCGCCCCTAGAGGCCTGGAGGGCGACCCGGCTAGAGCATGGGGCCCGCCCTGCTGAGTAAAAGTTCTTTCCTCCCACTTCACGGTTCCAGCGTCAACGCCAACAAGGGGAGGAGCTCCACCAGTGCCCTCTGCAGGAGTAGGAAGAGCCTTCCTTAGATAGTTTATCACGGCCTTTCGGTTTAGATAGACATGCACCCCGGTCAGGAAGACCGTCAGGTAGGCAAAGTATTTATGGAAGACGAAGCGATTCAGATCCAGAGCGACCTGGATAAAACCGGTGGCGGCAGTCAGCCCTAAAAGAAGGGCTAGAAGAAGGCTCAAGATATATTTGAACTCCTTCCTTCCGCTGCTCACCTTTTTACTGCTCATACCTGTCCACCTCCTTGTGGATTTCGCCTTAGCTGGGGGAATATCACAGTTAAGAATTTCCTGGTCTGGAAAAAGGCCTACAAATCAAAGGCTGGCGTCCCTGCAAAAAGGGCCGAATATCAGTATTTGGCCCCATCCTGCGAATCTAAATGACCTTAAGATTCGGAGGCCTCTCTCTCCTTATGATTCCGAGAAAAGTTGCGTATGGGCCTTTATAAGCGTATTATACCAAATAGCCTGAGGTGCGATAGGGAAAAAGCGGCGCGACTGTTCGGCGGGTAACTTTATCCATCTAAAATAAGCGAGGTAAAAGTCCTAATCAATGCATATAAGCTCTGGCGTCCCTGCAAAAAGGACCGAGTTTACTCCAGTTATGGGCGCCCACTCCGGTCCAGGAGTCCTGGGACTGGCTTTTTATGGAGAGTAGGTGGGTAGGATATGTGGTGCCTCCCCTGTGAACCTTCGAAACCAGATCCTTGACATCTCTCCAAGACCAAAGTATTCTGATTATGAGATAATCGCATTATGAGAGTGGGGTAGCCATGCCAGCAATTCGACTGAGAAAGCGGGGCCAACTAACCCTCCCAGAAGAGATCCGCTTGAAGTTTCGTTTGGAAGAAGGGGATAGTTTTGACGTAAAAATCCGGGGCCATGAAATTATCCTCATCCCCTACAAGAGAGTGCCCCTGGATCAAGCCTGGTTCTGGACCAAGGAATGGCAGGTCAAGGAGCAGGAAGCGGATGAGGATCTGGCGGCAGGACGTTATGAGGATTACGATACGGTAGACGATCTCCTTGAGGACCTCCGCCGTGAGGATTAGGAAACTCAGATCCTTTGACCGAGACTACCGGGCTCTCTCAGACCCCCTCAAGAAGAAAGTAGATAAACAACTCCGTCTGCTCGCCGTTAACCTTCGGCATCCTTCCCTTCGTATTCACCGGGTACAAGGAGCACCAGGCATCTGGGAATGCTACGTTGACCTTCACTATAGACTGACCTTCATGATAGAAAGAGATCTATTGATCTTGCGCCGGGTGGGTTCCCACGATATTTTGAAAAAGGAGAGTAAAGACTAGAAGGAACTGCCCACTGCTCTCTGCAGGCTGGAAATAAAGCGAGTATCCAGGAAGACCAGAGGGTGACAAGATCTAGAACTGCATAGCATAAGCGAACTTACCAGCAAAATCTGGAACCACCGTAAGCTCCAGATAATTAGTCCGTCTGGCGATTTCCACTGCCTTCTGGCGGTGTTTCCTGGAGATAAGAGCCATTTTGGCCCCTACTCCGGCAGCATTGCCTACTTGCAAGAATCGATCTAAAGGAAGCTGAGGGAACATACCAATCTCCATAGCGTTAAGAGGATCTATGTACATGCCGAAAGCTCCGGCGATGACCACTTTCTCTAGCTCTTCCGGCCTGATCTTCATCTGATCTAGAAGAATGTTTATCCCGGCCCTGATAGCTCCCTTAGCCAACTGGATGGCTACCACGTCCTTCTGGGTGATGACAATATCATCTTCTATCTCCGTCCTCTCTTTGGGAACCAGAACGAACTCGTAAATGCCGCTTTCTTTATCTCGCCTCACTCCAGGAACTTCCCGCACCAGTTTCCCCCGCTCGTCCAGCACTCCGGTCTTAAGCATCTCCGCTATGGCATCCAGAACTCCCGAGCCGCATATCCCTACCGGAGGCTTGTCCTCAATGGTCATGACTTTGACCTCATGGGTTTGGGGGTCGATAATCACTCTCTCAATGGCTCCGGCTGCAGCCCTCATGCCATATCTTATATGAGCACCTTCAAAAGCTGGGCCGGAGGCGGTGGAACAACTTACTATCTTATCGTCGATGACCAGAGCTATCTCGGTATTGGTCCCAATATCTATGCCTATAGCCTTTCCCCCTTGATCCACTATACCTGAGGCCAGGAGCATGGCCACGTGATCTGCTCCTACAAAGCCAGCGATGACCGGGAGGACATGGACATAAGCGCCAGGAGAGATCTTCAAGCCCAGATCTCTGGCTTTGATATCTATAGGCTCATCGGTTACCGGAACAAAGGGGGACAGAGCAAGCTGTCTGGTGGGAAAGCCCAGAAAGAGGTGGTGCATAGCTGTATTGCCCACCAGGGTCATCTCCAGAATCTCCTCTGGGGAAAGACCGTTCCTCCGGCAGAGATCTTCGATGCTCTTGTTCAGAGCAGAGACAACTTCCTCCTGCGTTTTTAGGGCATTTTGGGGATCGGTCATCGCGCTCATGATGCGGGACATGACATCCTCACCGTAAGCAATCTGGGGATTCATAAAGCCATCCGCATCTATGGTCTCGCCGCTCACCAGATCTACCAGGTACAGGGCTATTTTGGTGGTACCGAGGTCTACCGACACGCCATGCGCCCGCTCTCCTCCCGAGGGCGGTCCGACAAAAACAATCTCCTTGTCCCAAAGGGCGATATCTGCCTTCCACTTATTCTGACGTAGAGTGGGTGTAAGCGTCTTGAGGGTCTCCACATCGGCGCTTATGCCCCCCAGGCCATATTCGGCCAGAAGGAACTCTTTCAGCCTTCTCTCATCGGATCTGACGTCGTCCAGCGTGGCCTCCTCCAGACTGACCTCCAGTTTCTTGACCAAAGGATCCACTTCGATGTAGAACTCCCGGCCCATTATTCCCAGCTTCTGCTTTTCGGTAAGAGAGGACTGGGGGATGTACACATCCACATGATTGGTGACGGTGACAGCACAGGCCAGGCGGTAGCCTTCCTCTATCTCTCGAGAGGAGAGGTGCTTCTTTTCCCCTTCCGTAACGGGCGGAATATCCTGGCCCAGAAGCCTGATCCGGCATTTCCCACAGGTCTGCTTTCCCCCACAGACAGTGCGGATGCCAATACCGCTCTGGCGAGCAGCGTCCAGCAGAGTAATAGGCTCCTCGCTCTTATATCTTCTGCCAATGGGTTCGAAGTTTATCTCGAAGGACATGGTGTAGATAGTTTACTTCATACCACATTTCGATACAACTAACGCAGGCATCGTTCTGCGGGTTCTTCTCCCTTCGCTTCTCTCTCGCCAGATCCAGGGGGTGGATCACTGGAATCTCCTCAATTGTTCACCGGTACCCATACCCGTCAGTTCTCTATCTTCAGCTCAGGACTTGGGAGAAATGCTGGGGGTTTTCGGTAAGAGAATTAATTATCAGTCGAGGGGCGCACCCTTGAACGATGAAAATGGGTAATCTATTTTCTAAGTAAGGACCCAGGTAAGACATTACGGCTTACGGCATCTCGCCAGGGGCTATCTTTTCCAACGGCAATACTTCTTGTTGACATTCATCTTGCAGGGAGAGAAGCTCAGGATCCTTGTGGACCAAAGTGGCTTGTTTTCGAGTCGCTACCGCGGCAATTAGTGCATCGGCAAACGATATGGGATATGTGGCTTTAAGTCGTCCCACCTCTAAGAGATAGGCTTCCTCCATCTCCATAGAGATAGTAGCAGGAAGCATCTTGAGGGCAACAAATCGTTCCTCGGCCACAGGCTGGCCTTTCTCTCCCAAAGTTATGTAGTAGATCTCAATGGCGGCCGCAAAAGGAATAAAGAGCATCGCTTCGCTTTTTTTGCCGCCTGGAAGAGGGCGATGACCTGGTCGTCGCCTGCTTCGGCTTCGAAGTAGGTCAGGATTGCCGAAGCATCAAGGACGAACTGGCGAATGGCTCTGTTCACGGACGCGGTCCTCTCGTCGTTCCTGGTAAAGCCGCTCAATAAGGTGTTCACCTTTGGCAATTCCATGGAAAGCGGTGATAGGGTCTTCTGGGACGGGAAATACCTTAATACCGTGGCCGGTGTCCAGCCACTCTAGTCTC
>CAYYBB010000141.1:3825-5592 GCA_964469465.1 uncultured Actinomycetota bacterium | reverse complement strand
CCTCTCTTCTACTGCTTTTACTGCCAGCTCTGTCCTGACGTTTGTCCCATGAATATAGATGTCCCTCGGGCCGTGGAAGAGATGAAGGAGAGGTTTAACCGAGAGGAGGGCGCAAGGCTTACAAACCTTATCCTTAGCCAGGCCGATCTCATGACCAGGATGGGGAGCCGTACCGACCCTGTTTCCAATACATTCCTACAATCTCCTCTGGTAAGGGCCTTTTTAGAAAGAACGGTGGGCATTGACCGCCGGAGGAATTTTCCTAAATTTCAGCGTCGCACCTTTCGTCAGTGGTTCTCCCGGCACGACCGGGGAATGGCCCGGGCTTATTCTGAGAAAACCCAGATGTCGGCCATAACAGAGAGATCTGGTCATGATGTGCAGGAACAAAAAGTGGTGGGCCAGAGGATAAAGGGGTCATGCGAGGGGGCAGCACAGCCCACCCCTGAAACGGAAAGTCATAAGAAGGCTCAGGCTTTGGCCAAGGAGCCATTAGTGGGGGTAGCAAGGGCCCAGCCAGCCGCTCCCCTGCCCTCTAAGGATCTAAAGGTGGCCTACTTTGTAGGCTGCTTTGCTGACCGCTGTGATCCTCAGCTAGCCCAAACTCTAGTGAAGATCCTGGAGCAAAATGGAATAGAAGTCATTGTGCCCGAGCAGAAATGCTGTGGTCTGCCCCAACTAGCTTACGGGAGAACCCAGGACTTCTACCGAAATGCCCGGTTCAATTTGAAAGTCCTTAGCCAGGCAGTCAGGGAGGGCTATCATGTAGTTACGGCCTGTGCCTCTTGCGCTCTGGCGCTCAAAAAAGAGTACCTCCACTTTTTGCCAACGGAAGAGGCAAAGATAGTAGCAGAAAGAAGTTTCGAAATTTGCGAGTATCTTCTGATGCTGCGAGATGAGGGAAAGCTGGCTCTGGATTTGAAGGAGGTCCCTTTAAGAGCAGCCTATAAGGCTCCCTGCCATGCCATCGCCCAGGGAATCCAACAGGCAGGGCTCAGGCTTGTGGATTTGGTGCCGGGACTGACCAGGGAGGAAATCCAGGACAACTGTTGCGGCATAGGTGGGACCTTTGGGTTTAAGCACGAGAGTTTCGACATCGCTATGAAGATAGGAGAGAGGCTCTTTCGGGAGATAGAGAGGGCAAAAGTCGACAGGGTCATTACTACCTGTCCCACCTGCAAGTTGCAGATTGAGCAAGGCACGGGTATTCAGACTATCCATCCTCTGGAGCTTCTTTCCACGGCATACTGGGTGGGATAGACTAATGTATGGATCGTAGTGTCATCAAAAATTTATGGGCTCTCCTTGAGCGATCATATCCTCAACACAACACTTAACTGCATCCTGAATGTACAATAGTGCCTCCTCTTGCGTATTTCCCCAGGTATAACAGCCTGGAAGAGCAGGCACTGAGGCATTCCAGCGGCCATCTTCGTCTTGTTCCAGTTCCACTCGAAAGATATAGGTCTTCATTGTTCTCTTCACCATATTGTTAGACTGCTTGTTTCTCAAGCATACTTAGGTCTCTTATCTTCTTGTACTAGATGGTATCCTAAAAGCGTCTACCTAACAAGTCCTCGTTTGAGCTGAGCGAAGATGAAAGGTCAGAGGAACGATAGAGGAGGAGAAAGGACAGGGTTATGAGAATTAGAATGGGGAGCAGGAGCAGGTATTTTTTCATTATCTATAGAGAAGTTTAGCGAAGGTCAATGATGATTTCTCTCTGTCTCTTTCAGTTGCTTTTGTGCTACAGTGAATATTGTAGCC
>CAYYBB010000141.1:0-3725 GCA_964469465.1 uncultured Actinomycetota bacterium | reverse complement strand
TCTTTCAGTTGCTTTTGTGCTACAGTGAATATTGTAGCCTTCTACACTGCAAACCGCTAATGGTAAGAGCAGAACTGCAGAAGCAAGTCTTTCCGGTCTTGAGCACCAGCAGAGAAGAGGAGGCCTATTTTGGAAAAGAATGAAGCGAGAAGAGCAATTGTTATCAAGAATGGAATACTTATTACTCCTTTTAAGAAGATAGAGGAAGGTTTTCTAATCATAAAAATGGGAAGGATAGCTCAGGTAGGTATAGGTCAGCCAAGGCAGATGACCCAGGCCGCGGAAGAGATCGACGCTGGAGGCTTATATGTATTACCTGGTTTCATTGACCTTCATATCCACGGTGGGGGTGGCCATGACGTGATGGGAAAATCCTTCGGAGCCTTGAATGAGATATCGAAAACACTGGCGAAAGAGGGGGTCACCAGCTTTCTGCCAACTACCATGACCACATCCCATGAGAACCTTTTGGCGGTTACGGAGTCAGTCAGGAAAGCCATGGAGAGAGGAACTGAAGGAGCAGAGATTCTGGGAGTCCATCTAGAAGGACCGTACTTCAATCCGCAAAGAGCTGGAGGTCAGCCCCGGGGATTCATGCGGCTCCCTTCTATAGAGGAGGCCAAGGAATACATCTGGGCTTCTGGCGGGAAGATCAAGATATTGTCCCTCGCTCCGGAAATGGAAGGGGCTTTGGACTTAGTCAGGTTCTTGGATAGAGAAGGTATAGTTGCGGCTATAGGTCATTCTGATGCCAGTTATGAAGAGACGCTGGCTGCTGCACAGGCTGGATTGCGCCAAGCCACTCATACCTTTAACGCTATGGGGGAGTTTCATCACCGGGAGCCTGGTGCTCTAGGAGCTGTTCTGACCTTGGATTCCATTACCGCAGAGGTGATTGCTGATGGAGTCCACGTTCATCCAGCCTCCATCAAAATCTTAACTAAATGCAAGGGCTATGAGAAGGTGGTGGTGATTAGCGATGCCATCATGGGCATGGGTGCTCCCGATGGAGAATATCAACTGGGAGGAAGACGGATAATCGTTCAAAATGGAGCTTCCAGATTCGAAGATGGAGGCATTGCTGGCAGTGCTATGAGTGTTGGCAATGGAGTAAAGAACCTGATCAGATGGCTGGATCTGGAACTTCCTCAGATAATTCAGATGGCCACTTTTAATCCGGCCCGAGCCATAGGAGAAGAAGGGCGTAAGGGCAGTCTGGAAGTAGGTAAAGATGCCGATATTATCATTTGCGACCAGGAGTTGAATGTAAAAATGGCTATGGTGAGGGGGCAGGTAGCTCATCAGGAGTCAGGCGGCAAGACTAAGAATATGCTAATATATGAAGCAATCAAAAACGGAGGTCTCCTTGGCCACACCAAAAGAAAAGCAAAACCTGAAAAGCGATAAGAGGGATAAGATTGAAGTTGAGGAGGATGTCATTGCCACCATAGCTGCAGGTGCTGTCCAGAGAGTTCCTGGCGTTTACAAGATGCATGGCAGCGTAGTGGGCGACTTGATTGGTCTTCTGGGTAAAGAAGCTCCCTCTAAGGGCGTTCACGTGAGATTTGAAGAATCCGGAAAGGTCAGCATCGACGTCCATTTAGAGGTCGAATACAAAAGCTCCATTCCTCAGATAGCCAGCCAGGTGCAGCAGGAAGTCAAAAAATTTGTGGAGAGCACGGCCTCCGTAGAAGTAGAGAAAGTGCGGGTCTTTGTGGAGGACGTCCGCTTAGCGGAATGAAGGCGGAAAGACTGAGGATTTTCCTTTTAGAATCATCCCCAGTCTTTGGGAAAGGGGCATCTCTTAAGATATTACCTAGAAAATAGATTCCCGATTTCTATGGTTTGGGGGTGAGGGCCCCGTAATGAAAATTTTGGCGTTCCTGCAAAAAGGCTCGAAATTCAGTATTTGGCCGTGTCCTGCGATTCTAAATTGGACGGCAAACCGACCCAAATCTGGTTCTTGCAGTTCCGCAAAATTGGCTTTGGAATACTTACTGGACTAAGTTGGTCAGGAAAATTACCCATAGGAGCTAAGGGGTGGAGAGGAGAATTCTGGATATTACCCTGGAAAGACTGAAAGACATCCCCTTGCCATGCCGAGAATGTACTTATTGGGAGACGCACAGCGATAGTCCAGATCTTACATCTTCAGAGGAAGGAAGGATCCAGAAAGAAAAATGGTACTCCTGGGGATTGGCCAGAGGAGAAGCTGCCGGCAAGCTATTTTACTATGGTAATCAAGGAATCGCTTACGCCCAATTTGGCAGGCTCTCGCTTTTTCCGCGCCTTTCATCCTATCGGGTAGGGAGCCTGGTCGGTTCGGACGCTATCTTTCTCTCGTGTCTCTTTGTAGCAGAGGGCTTTCGAGGTCGAGGATTTGGGACCCTCCTGCTTAGGTCCATTTTGAAGGACCTCTACAAGAGTAAAGCCAAAGCCATAGAGACTATACCAACAGGTGGACCTTTTTTAGCTAAATCTTCTTATCTAATGGATTTCTTTCTCAAGAATGGCTTCTACATCAAGGAGAATGACCTCCAACACCCTCTTCTGAGACTTGATTTCAAATCTCTGGTTAGGGTCCAGGACGAGCTTCAGAGTTTTCTGGATAAGATCAAGATGTCTCTTCATTACGGAACCAGGGCCCCGGTGGCGCGCTAGACCCCTCTTGCCTTTGGAATTGACGTGTCATAACGACTTATGGTATACATATATTAATAATAGTATACGCATTGCAGGAAGGTCTTTGTTGAAGACAATTGTTGTAGATAGTTGCTCCCTGATCCTTATGTCAAAATGTAGTCTTTTGGAGATCCTTGCTGAGTCGTTTACGTTAGTAATCCCGAGAGGGGTGTTTCATGAGGTCGTGAATGAGGATACTTTGAAGAAATATCCTGATGCAGAAGTTATATCAAATCTTGTCTCTGCAAAAAAGATACGAGTCGCTGGAGTTGACAGAACAGCAAGTAAACTGCCCGTGTCCCTTGGTAAGGGAGAGTTAGAAGCTCTAGCGTTAGTAAAGCAAACTGACGGTTCGATATTGCTAACAGATGATGGAAGGGCGATAAAGGCATGCAGATATATGAAGTTGCCGTTTCTCATTTCGCCCAAGATGACCGTGGAGCTTTACCGATTGGGCAAAATAGATTTCAATAAGGCGAAGAACTCTATTGAGAAGTTAAGAATTGTTGGGAGATACCCTCCCGATATAATTGCTGAGGCATTACTTAAGCTGGAGGAAATAGAAGATGCTAAAACCAACAACGGTTAGGGTCCCTGAAGACTTCCTAAGGGAGCTTTCCGATTTTATCAGAGAGATGGATCTCGATAAATCGGCATATCTGAGGGATATACTCAAAAAAGGCTTTGAGGAAGATAGACAAGATAGGCTACTGGTTAAATATCAGGCTGGAGAGCTTTCTGCTGCGGAGGTCTGCAAAAAGATCGGGATAGCCCCCTGGGAGTTTTTTGATCTTCTTAAGAAGAAAAATATGAACCTCAATGTGACTCTGGAAGACTGGTTAGATTCGGCAGGACTGGTGTAAAAAGCTAGTAATCACGGCCTTAAAGTTGCGAACGCCTGACTTTACAAAATCAGGCCCAGAAAGCCCCGCAATTTATCGCTGGGGATAAATGGCCCCTTGTTTTTTGCTCCTAATGTGCTATCATCCTTGTAGCACTTTGACAACGTATGAGGTTATTGCCACAATCCCGCGCATGTAAAA
>CAYYBB010000140.1:0-5617 GCA_964469465.1 uncultured Actinomycetota bacterium | reverse complement strand
ATTACCCTACCTGTGCCTATTTACTGATACTTTCCACAGGTTATTGAGCAGTTACTCCCACGGTGCTTCATAAAGTGTGCCTCTTTAAAAGAGAGTCTATCGGCACAGAAGAGGGGAGATGTGCTGGCCGACAGATAATGTTGCATTGACACAGAGTTAGGGGCACCACTATCGAAGCCTGAGAGTCAGGGCAGGATTACTTCATTTAGCGCCGGTCTCCAGAGGCAGGTTGTCAGTTGATTTTTTTAGGGGCTGGAGTAAAAGGGTTTGTCCAGCGCCTCTAGCTTTTGCATGGCTCTAGAATTTGGGCTTTGCTAAGGTTTCCACGTTCAGCCCGAAAGCTTTACAACTCCCGAAGGCAAAGTTAAAATAAGGCAACCAGGTCAACCAGGCAAAAAGAAGGTTTCAGTCATGGGAAGAGTCGGTGGTGGACTTGTGAGTGTAGTTATCGCCTTCGGGATGGGGCTGGCAGTAGGTCTTTTGACTGCCCCTCGGCCTGGCCGGGAGACAAGGAAGATCCTTAGAGAAAGGTGCCAAAGCCTATGCGAGGATGCCTCCCAGATCATAGAGAAAAAGATTTCTGATTTTGTGGAATCTATAGAGAGTTACACCGAGGGGCTGCAGGAGGAATAGCAAATTTTCCCAGAAAGACGCAGAGAAGTAAGCGATAATTCTCTGATTCAAGTCTCTATTTCTCTGGTATTCCAGGTTCCAAGGGCCTGAGCTTCTTAGAGTGCCGCTCAACCCACTGCGCCAACTGCTTTTTAGTCATTCGACCTGCGGCAACATCGCTGATAGCTCGAAAGGCTTCCTCTTCAGAGGGAGCCAATTCATGTCCGTTCATTTGAAGAAATGTATCTGTAACTACAAGAGCCAATCGTTTATTTCCACCAACAAAAGGATGGTTAAGACAAAGGTGGTAGCAGTACGCTGTAGCTTTGGCGAAAAGTGAACTATGGAGCTCTTTACTGCCAAACGTTGCCTGGGGCTGAGCCAAGGCTGAGTCCAGAAGCGCCTCGTCCCTTAGCCCGGCTGAGCCCCCCGTACCTTCTAATGAGGTCCTCCTAAAACATAAGGACTACTGCTTTCGGAATGCAGGAAGGAGCCTTCATTCAGCCAGGGCCTTTAGGGTGTTGCGGTACTTTGTGTTGGTTCGCTCGTAAGCCCTGGCCCAGGCGAGGAACTCGGGATCATAGGGTGTCACAGTAAAACCATCCTGGCCCTCGATGATTTGGACGGTTTCCCCTTCCAGCAAGTGGTAGCGCTCCACCACTTCTTTGGGTAGTGTTATACTGTAGCTGTTACCAATCTTACGCACTTTGACAGTTTTCATGTCTTGAGTATATACGCATGTTAATACAATTTCAAGTCATGGAACTGTCTCTTCAAAATTGACAAGAGTAGGGAGGTTAGTTTATATTTATGTAGCATATACTAACATTTGTTAGCAAAAGGAGTCAGGTGGAGGAGGCGAGAGGACCTAGGGTAATCATAGATGCTTCATCCCTTATCATCATTGCTAAAGTGGGGGAGATTGACAATCTATGCAAGGTCTATGACTCGTTGGGGATTACTGATTCTGTCTACGAGGAGGTAGTGGTAGAGGGAAAGAAAAAAGGTCAGGAAGATGCTTTGGTGGTCGAACTGGCCATGGAGGAGAGAAAGATTGAAAAAGTATCTTTGGACCCCACAGAGAGGACTTGGGCTGAAAAGCTGCACTCGGACGGTACAGGATATGGACGAGGCGAATGCGAGAGTATGGCCTGTGCCCAAGAAAGAAAAGCTCTCCTCCTGATCGAAGAACGGAAGGCCAAGATTCTGGCCAGGAGTCACCACATTCCTTATACCATCCTACAAATTTTTCCCCTGGAAGGGTATATAAAAAGGAAGCTCAGCTATGAGGAGTGTATAGATCTCATGGAGCGCATTAGTGTAGCTATGAATACTGATCTCGCCATTCTGACTGGACTCAAAGCCGCTGCCCTGACCATAAAAGAAGAGCGAGAGAGGAGGCGTGAATGACTGGAGAGTTGCGTCAATTAAATATCAGGGTTGACCCAGAGCTAATCAGAGAACTGGAGGAAATTGCTTACGAAGAACATCTTGAGAAGGCCAATGTTACAAGAAAACTACTCATTGAGGGTGTACAACGCTGGAAGCTGGAGCACGCCCTTAAGCTCTACCGAGAGGGACGCATCACTAAAGAGAGAGCTGCCGAACTGGCCGAAGTCTCCTTGTACGAGATCGTAGATGCTGTCCGGGAGCAGCGCATCCCCTCTACCTATAGACTGGACGATCTTAAAGAAGATTTAAGAGCGCTCTACCAAAGGGAGCTTCCAAATTAGCTGAAATAGTTTCTCTTGGTCTCTCCTTGGCTCTATTATCTCTTAATCTTTTGTACAACGCACCATACTGGGAGGTTACCATGGCCAAAACAAAAAACTATCTTGCCTTTGATTTTGGTGCCAGTAATGGCAAGGCGGTGCTTGGCAGATTTGATGGGAAAACCATAGAAACCCAAGAGATTCACAACTTTGAAAACATACCGGTGCTGGTAAATGGCACATTGTACTGGGATATACTGAGGCTATTTTATGAGTTGAAGATAGGCTTAGGAAAAGCGGTCAAAAACAGTAGTGGCAATTTAAGCGGTATAGGAATAGATACTTGGGGAGTCGACTTTGGTTTAATTTCCCAAGATGGGGCTCTTATTTCCAATCCAGTTCACTATAGAGACAAAAGAGCCATGGGCATGATGGAGAAGGTCTTCTCCAAAATCCCCCCAAAAGATGTTTTTTTTATGACCGGCGCTCAGACTCTGGAAATTAATACCTTATATCATATTTACTCTATGGTCCTATCCAAATCTCCTCTACTGAAAATGGCAGATCGAATGCTTCATATGCCGGATCTTTTCAACTATTTTTTAACTGGAGAAAAGATAGGAGAATTTACCATTGCTACTACCAGCCAGATGTTTGACCAGAAAAACATCATGTGGGCCAGAGAGTTATTAGAAAGGCTGGATATACCCTATGAAATTATGCCGGAAATTGTAGTGCCCGGAACAGTCATAGGAAATTTGCTTCCCGAAATCTGCGAAGAAACTGGCTCCCCATCCATACCAGTAATAGCCCCCGCCTGTCATGATACTGGCTCAGCCGTAGCAGGAGTGCCGGTAAAATCTGATTCTGGGAGCACGTGGGCATTCATAAGTAGTGGAACCTGGTCTATTATGGGAGTAGAGGTAGATGCACCCATTCTCAGCGAAAAGGCCTATGAAAAGGGCTATGCCAATGAAGGAGGAGTAGCCGGAACTTATAGGTTTTTAAAGAATATTACTGGATTATGGATCATCCAGGAGTGTCGTTCTGCCTGGGAAGCTAAAGACGGAGGGGAAATTTCCTGGGAAGAGATCTGTAGTTTGGCCTTAGAAGCAGAGCCTATGGCTTCTTTCATAGATCCTGATAATGCCATTTTTGCTAGAAAGGCTACTGATATGAGTGAAAATGTGGTTGAGTTCTGTAAAAACACAAATCAAAAGGTTCCCCTTAGTAGAGGAGAAATATCCAGAGCCATCTTTGAAAGTCTGGCCCTAAAATATAGAATTTCTCTGGAGCAGTTAGAAGAATGTCTGGGTAAAAAGGTTGAGCTTATCCACCTTGTAGGAGGGGGTTCCAAAAATAAGATTTTAAGCCAGTGGACGGCCAATGCCACAGGACTACCAGTGATAGCAGGTCCTGCTGAGACTACTGCCAACGGTAATCTTATGCTGCAGTTAATAGCGACTGGTGATTTATCCTCCATCGAAGAAGCAAGAGAGGTTATCATAGCTTCTTCAAAACTTGACTATCATGAACCAAAAGATGTTGATTTATGGAATGAGGCCTATGAAATTTTGAGAGAGGAGAGGCTATGGAGAACATAGCCAAAAAGAAGAGAATTCCCATAACAATTGAACTCACTCCAGAACAGATTAAGGAAGCCTACCGCAAACTTCTCGAGGCTGAGCACGAAGATTGGTTTTATGCCCCGGAGGTAGTGGAGGAATTACTTCATAGGCGGGCCCAGGCCCACAAAGAACTTGGGGAGGGGAAAACTATCTCTTGGGAAGCGCTGAAAAATGACCTGGGGATCTAGATGTACCAAATCAGGTTAAGCAAAGCAGGGGGGAGAGATGTCAGAAAACTTTCCCGCCAGGTCCAAGAAAAACTTCCCAAGCACTTTGAAATCCTCAGCTCTGATTCTCGTCAAGGTGAAAGACTCCGTGGAATTCTCCAGGGACTCTGGAAGTATGAGTTTTCTTTTGGCGGCAGCGCGTACCGTATCGCGTATGAGATCTTGGATAAGAAGGAGACAGTTTTGGTCATTATGGTTGGATCCCCAGAAAACTTCTATGATCGACTGCGACGCCGAATCTAAGGATACACTACATTCCATATCTATTATCTTTCGGGATCTTCCCATGAACCTCTTGGACTGCCGCTCAACCCACTGTGCCAACTGTTCTTTGGTCATTTGACTTGCGGCGACATCGCTGATAGTTCGGGAAGCCGCGTCCTCTGGGGCATAATTTTGCCCTTTGTTCCCATTCCCTCTATAATCTTCTGAGAAGGACATTCACGAAAAAGACCTTAGTTCTTCAGAGACTTATTTTCAGCGGCTATCTTCGATGAGGTCTCTATGATCAGGATAGTTCCCATCAAGGTCGGCGATCGGGTAAGACTGAAAAAACCTCATCCCTGTGGTGCTAATGACTGGCAGGTCATCAAGTTGGGAATGGATATCGGTCTCCAATGTCAAAAGTGCGGGCGCCAGGTCAGGTTGTTGCGAAGAGACTTCGATCGCCGATTCAGAGGCTATCTGGATGGTCTTGATAGAAATGGGGATAGTCTGGATGGAAACCTGGAGGGAGAGGTTTAATGCAGGTCGGGATAGTAGGCCTTCCCAACGTGGGCAAAACGACTCTCTTTAATGCTCTGACCGGAGCTGAGGCAGAAGTAGCCAGCTACCCTTTCTGCACCATTGAGCCTAACATAGGAGTGGTGGAGGTTCCTGATGAAAGACTTTTCCGGCTGGCCGAGATGATCAGACCTCAGCGTATGGTCTCTACGACCATAAAATTACTGGATGTGGTGGGCCTGGTGCGAGGAGCCAGTCATGGGGAGGGACTGGGCAACCAGTTTCTCGCCAAGATCCGAGAGGCCGACGCTATCGCCCAGGTGGTCCGGTGCTTTGAGCGGGAAGATATTTCTCACGTGGAAGGAGAATTATCTCCCTTGAGGGATATTGAAATTGTGGAGACGGAGCTTTTGCTGGCTGATCTGGCTGTGGTAGAGAAGCGCCTGGATAAGTCCCGGGGAGCGGGCAGGTCCGGAGATGAGAGGGCCAAAAAACGGATTCAGGGGCTGGAGAAGATAAGGGAACATCTGCAGAGGGGCAGGTTGGCCCGGCTTCTATCTCTGGATGAAGATGAGGAAAAGTTGATGGAGGAGCTGAGCCTTTTAACTAGAAAGCCTATGATCTATGTGGCTAACGTCTCAGAAGATGCTTTAGACGAAAAGAGCCAGGAACGTCTAAGGGAGATATTCAATAAGGCCAGAGAGAATGAGGCAGA
>CAYYBB010000139.1:0-5718 GCA_964469465.1 uncultured Actinomycetota bacterium | reverse complement strand
GAAGATTCGTATTCAATACTGTCAGTTCGTGCTCAGGGTCTATCCTCATGGGGAGAGTGAACTGGAACTCCTGGATCCTGAGGGGGCTGACAAGATAATTGGATGTCATCAAGATGTGGCCAGGAAACAACTGGTTCTCTCTCTGCCTGGCCTTGAAGTGTCCTACACTCTTCAGATAAAGATGGCTGAAAAGCCAGCTCTTTTGGTCTGCGATGAGGAGCTGCCCGAGAAGAGAGATTTTGAGTCCTTCAAGGAGGGTCAGAGGGGATGGTATTGGGATGCCAGGGATAAGCTTTTATATATAAAACCATCCTTGTTTCGTCAGCCTTTGCAATTGGAAATAAATTTATGATAGCGGAACAGCCGGTGATTCGCCGGGTAACGGACGGTCAAGAGTGGCGAAACCGGAGTCCAAGAGCGTAGGCCGACTGAAAGATTCGGAAGGGAGCTTTCAAGATCCTACTATAGATTGTTAACTTCAGAAATACCATTTGATAGAGAACCAGTTACGGGCAAAATCATGTAGGGTGGCGAATTATTCTTAATTTTTAGCTGAGAGTCAGAGCGGCCACGTGGTAAGATTAGAAATGACCAATGAGCTTCTTTAAGTTCGACTAGCTGGCGGATGAGGACTTTTTTGGAGTAAAAGCTCAAGATACCAAAGGAGACATTTGCGCTAAAGGGATAATGCTATATAGTTATGATGAGTAGGGAGATTTGCTTGTCAACTATTGACACCTAAAGAACAGTAGAAAGGAGGAAGCGCAATTCCCCTGCCTGCTAAGGCTGACAGTCCTTTGCGTGAAGTTTTATGGACATCCCCAAACGCCTAAAGTCGGAACCGAATCGAAAGCGGTACATCGAAATTCTTCGGAAGATGACTGGAGAACAGCGGATGCGAATTGGATTTGAGTTATTTGAGATGGCAAAAAGCATTATGATCGATGGAATTAAAGCCCAAAACTCTAATATTACGCCTGAAGAGGTCCAACAAGAAATCGTGCGGAGAATGATGCGATGTCACAGCAGGAATTCTTTGCGACGGTCATACAGATCCTTAACGACCTGAATATTCCGTATATGCTAACCGGTTCTAATGCCTCAAGTTTTTATGGTGAGCCACGATCCACCCATGATATCGATTTTGTGGTAGCCATCGCTCTTGCCGATGCGACACGACTGGCGCAAAGCTTCGACCGCACACGCTACTATCTCGACGAGGAAGCTGTTCGGGAAGCAATTAGGCGCAGAGATATGTTTAATCTTATTGATTCCTATACCGGCCTGAAGGCAGATTTTTGGTTCTTAAGAACTGATGCTTATCATCAGATCTGCTTCAACAGGCGTAGAAAATATACTATATTTGGGCATGATACCTATATAGCGACGCCAGAAGACGTGATTCTTACTAAATTGGAGTGGTATAAGCTGAGTGGGGGAAGCGAAATGCAATTCAGGGATGCGCTTGGCGTATACGAAGTACAGGCTGACAACCTGGACATGGAATATATTTATGAATGGGCCGAACGTCTCGAAATTCGGTCTCTGCTAGATAAACTGATCGAAGAATCAGCACTATAAGGGACGGACCGAAGCAGACTCCCTATTGCACTTTCTCATAGATAAAGAGTGATTGGCCGAGGTGCGAAGGTGAAGAAATTAAAAGCTGGGATAATTGGAATCGGTTTTGTTGGCGTGGCCCATATTGAAGCCATTCGGCGGGTGGGATTTGCAGAGATTGCAGGCATTGCTGGCCGGGACTATGACAAAACAACTAAGCAATCTGAAAGGCTTGGGATAACCAGGGTTTACCGCTCCTGGCAAGAAATGGTCAGAGATCCCCACCTAGACATAATTCATAACTGTACCCCCAACCATCTTCATTTTCAAATAAACAAGGCTGTCATCCAGGCTGGCAAGCCTATTTTTTCCGAAAAGCCGCTGGCCATGGACTCCCGGGAGTCTGAAAACCTGGTCGGGCTGGCCAAAGAAAAAGGTGTGGCCAATGCCGTGAACTATAACTATCGTGGCTTTCCCCTGGTCCAGCAGGCCAGGTACCTTGTACAAAGTGGTTACCTGGGAGACATAAGGCTGGTTCATGGTTCCTATCTTCAGGATTGGCTGATGTATCCGGAGGACTATAACTGGAGACTAGAGACACCTCTGGGTGGAAAATCGCGGGCCTTTGCTGATATTGGGACACACTGGTGTGACCTGGTTCAGTACCTAACTGGTCTCAAGATAAGCGAGGTCTTGGCCGACATAAAAACCATTATCCCAGAAAGGTCAAGACCTAAGACATCAGTAGAGACCTTCAGCAAGTCCCCTGATTTAACAAATCAACTTGAGAAATACAGGGTTGAAACCGAGGATTACTGTGCCCTCCTTTTGTCATTGGAGAACGGAGCAAGGGGTTCATGCGTCATATCCCAGGTAAGCCCTGGAAGAAAGAACCGGCTTTACTTGGAAATAGATGGTAGCAGGAGATCAGTGGTCTGGGATCAGGAAAACCCCAACTGTCTATGGATAGGCGGCCGCGATGGGGCCAATATGGAACTTATGAAGGATCCCTCTTTGCTATGCCAGGAGGCAAAAAGATATGCAGACTATCCAGGTGGCCACAATGAGGGCTGGCCAGATGGACTTAAGAATATTGTTAGAAACTTTTATGGCTTCGTCCGGGATGGAAAAGACCCCCTGCAAAGTGTTCCTGATTTTCCCACCTTTGAGGATGGTCATCTTGAGATGAAGATAATCGATGCCGTGCTTGATAGCAGCCAAAGGGGGAGATGGGTAAGGGTCAAATGAATATTCAATTGGTCTGGTTTCGGATAGAACTTCTTAACTGAATAGGAGGAGCGCATGAAGATAGGATTCATGACCGCTTGCATGCCGGAAATCAAACTAGAGGAAATGCTGCCCTGGGCCAGCGAAAATGGGTTCGACCAACTGGAGGTAGCCTGCTGGCCAGACGAGCCAGCAGAAAGGGCATTCGGTGGCGTACATCACATCAAGATGGAGGACTTTGACTCCAGTAGGGCAGAGGTAGTCAGAGCACTGTTTCAGAAGCATGGTCTTGAGATATCATCGCTAGCCTATTATCCAAATAACCTGGATGCAGACCTGGGCAACCGGAAGAAGTACCATAACCATCTCCGAAAGGTCATCGATGCTGCCAGTATACTGGGGGTTGAGCTTGTAGGCACTTTCCTAGGAGGGGATAAGTACAAGTCCATCCAACAAAATCTGGCAGAATTTGAGAAAGTATTTCCGGAAATAGTCGATTATGCTGAAAGAAGAAAAGTAAAACTGATGATCGAGAACTGCCCCATGTTTGATTTCTGGGCCACTGGTTATAACGTGGCCTTCTCTCCTGTGGTGTGGAAAAAAATGTTTCAGATCCTACCGAGCCAGAATTTCGGACTAAATTACGATCCATCTCACTGTATATTCCTGGGCATTGATTACCTTGCGCCGCTAAGAGAGTTTGCTGACCGGATTTTTCACGTCCATGCCAAGGATGCCGAGGTTTTTGAGGATGTTCTCAAGCAGGCAGGAATCCACGGTGAGGGATGGTGGCGTTACAGGATGCCGGGCTCTGGTGAGGTCAACTGGAAGAAATTTGTCGATATGCTCTACGAAATAGGTTTCAACGGGACTATCAGCATCGAACATGAGGATCCCACCTGGTGGGGAAGCGAGGAAAAAGTCAAGACAGGCCTGGTCATGGGGCAGAAATACCTGCGCGGGTTACTCCTTAATTAGAATGGGCAAAATCAGTTTGGTGCCAATTACTCCTATTTTTGGCTGAGAGTCAAATTCTGGCTTAGAAAGGACTCTGGCAGAATGGCTGAAAAAATACGAGTTGGAATAGTAGGTGCAGGAGGCATTGCCCAATGGGCTCACCTTCCTGCCCTCAAAAAAGTAGAGAGGGCTGAACCTGTAGCTCTGTGTGATCTTGATTCCAACAAAGCAGAAAGGGTGGCCCGGGAGAACAACATACCCTATTTCTTCCAAGATTACCAGGATATGTTTGAAAAAGTGGAGATGGACGCAGTCATTATCTGTCTTCCCACTTATCTTCACCTCCCGGCTACAAAAATGGCTCTGGAAGCAGGGCTTCATGTGCTATGCGAGAAACCTCTGGCCATGAACGCCCTGGAGGCCCTGGAGATGGTGGAGCTGGCCCGAAGGGCCAAAAAGATATTGATGGTAGCCCTCAATGAGCGCTTCCAATCCCACAGCCAGGTGCTCAAAAAACTTATAGATAGCCAGGAGCTGGGAGATATCTACTATGCCAAGATGGGATGGTTGAGGAGGCAGGGAGTTCCAGGGGGCTGGTTTTCTGAAAAAGAGAAGGCAGGAGGAGGTCCTCTTATTGATCTGGGAGTACACCTTGTGGATCTGGCCTGGTGGTTGATGGGTAACCCCAAGCCGGTGAGTGTTATTGGCTCCACCTATAGTAACATGGCTCATCCCGCCTCTTATATTTCGGACTCCGACATTTCGGAGAATGAAAATAAGCCTCTGGCCAACAATCCAGACTCCAGCAGAAATGTCTCTGACAGAGAGATGTCCGATGCATTGGGAGTAGAGGATCTGGCCGTAGCCTTGGTAAAGTTTGAGAGGGGAGAGACCCTCTTTCTGGAAACAAGCTGGACCCTTCATTGCCGAGACGAAATTATGTATGGGGAAATCTTTGGTACCCAGGGAGGGGCTAAGATCGGGCCTGTTGAATTCTGCAAGATGATTCCCAAGCCAGCATCCATGGAAATTTACAAAAATATGCAAGGCATTTCTGTAAATATCACCCCTGTGCTGGAGGACGTTAACTCCTATGATGCTGAAGTAAAGCACTTCATTGACTGCATTATCCACGGACAAGAACCCATTACTCCCGGGGAGCAAGCGGTAGAAGTGATGAGGATTATTGATGCCATCTACAAGTCGGCCCAGACTGGACAGATGGTGAGGATAGGAAATCCAACTTTTTGAAAAACCCTGCCTTCAATTTCTTGACAAAGGTCCAATTAGGTGGTATTCTGTAACCGGTTTCGAAACCGGTTACAGAATCCTACAAGGAGACTGCTTTGGTTGCCATCAAGGATGTAGCCAAACTGGCAGGAGTATCCAAGGCTACAGTATCCCGCGTGCTTACTGGAAGCGCTCCAGTCAGAGAAGGGTTACGGAGGAGAGTTCTGGAAGCTATACAACAATTGGATTTCCGGCCCAATATCAATGCCCGGGGACTGGCTTCCAAAAGAACCTTTGCTATCGGCATTTTTCTACCTTTCATGGTGTTCCATTTCTTTGCTGAAGTAGTCCGGGCAATAGATGAAGCGGCAAAGGATACAGAGTATGCCCTGATTCTCTATGTCTTGGAAAGGCCGAAAGCCGGCTATGATGAGGAAGAAGAAAAGAGGAGCTACCTGAAGAAAATGGTCTCCGAGGGAAGGGTCGACGGTGCCATCATCGTCTCACTGCGCATGACAGACCAGGATGTAGAGATGCTGAAAAGCAGCGATTTCCCCTTCGTTCTATTATTTACCTTTAATGAGATGGCTGACTATGTGGTCACAGATGATGCTTTGGGTGCTTTTTTGGGGGTTCGGCATCTGGCAGAGCTGGGACATAAAAGGATAGCCTTAATCAATGGTCCTTTGCGAGACTTCTATGATCACTCCGTGGTCTCGGAAAGATTGGCAGGCTACCAAAGAG
>CAYYBB010000138.1:0-5733 GCA_964469465.1 uncultured Actinomycetota bacterium | reverse complement strand
ACATGGATTAGGTTCTCCCAGTGTGGAAGAGGCCGAGACCAAAAAGGCTATGATCTGCTCGGCTAGAGAAATTATTCTGCTGGCAGACTCTTCCAAAATGAACAAAGTTGCCTTTGCTCCTTTCGCCAAAATTACGGAGATCCATAAGCTGGTGACCGACAGAGGAGCCAGCGAGTCATTTCTTGATAAGCTGAGGGATCTGGGGATAGAAGTTTTGCTGGCCTGATGATGTATTGCAGAATTATCCAGCGGTGGCTGTCCAAATGAAGACACTAATAAGGGTAGATCGTAATCAGGAGAGGACCGCAAAAGAGGTTGTGTGTGTCAACTAAAACAACAATCCCAAAAGTGGGTTCTATAGGGATCTGACACGAATTAAACAGGAATTAAACAGGGATTCAACGGAAAGGACAGAAAATGACCACAGACAAAGCAAGAATAATTCTTAACCAGTTAAAGTCCGAAAATTTGACCTCTTGGGCCCAGGCTTTCGATAATTTGACCTGCTTTACTCATCCGTATAACTTACAGGAGCGCATCAAATCCCTGTGCAAGTTAATTACAGAAGAATTTGAAAAGTCCAGCCCAGAAGAGAAGAAAAGGCTAGTCGAGTTCCTGACCTGGCTTACCATTGCCCTGGATGGTTCTTGTGAGCTGAGACTAAATCTACAAAACGGAAACAGGCATGGCTCAAGTATTCTTACCGATGCGGAACTTAAACCAATAGTTCAGGATTTACTGGCCCTCCTGGAAGAATTTGAATCTAAAGATAAAGAGCTGGTTATTAATGTGCTGCGATCGGAAAAATCGCGGCTTACCAACATAATGTCCACAAAGGGAACCAGTCTGTTTGCGGTAAAGGCCCAATCTGCAGATACTACTTCCTCAAGAAATTGGATTAGCTACTGGTCAGAATTTGGTAAGAGTTCTCATCTAAGAAAGTTCAGAGAAAAAGTAGATGGACTAATTGGGGTAGACTATGGTTTAGGAGTTTTTGAATCCAGAATTTTTTGGGGAGCAAATTTAGTAATGATGAATCCCACCCTGGCCCGGCTGGCTTTGGCCGAAGATGATGAACTGCAAGCTATGAAAAGGCAGCTTGCTGAGGGTTATGCTCACCAATACCCAAGAGAGCGTTTAGTGCGAGAGGCAACAAAAGTAGCCGGCCTAAAAGCCCGGTTGGCTTTAAGAGCAGTGTTTCTATTAACTGGGAAGGGCAAGATTAGTTTTCAGGTTAATCCAAGAACATATAACCAACCCCACAAATTGGAAGAGGATATCCATACTCTTTATCAAGAATTCAATCAAGAAGCACTGGAATATGATTCTGGACTCTTTTTGGATGAAGTCCTTACCCCGGAGGAAATTCAACAAAGGAAGGGGCAAACCCATGTCTTTTTCAAAGTTGATGGTTCAAGTAGAAATGTATATGGAAAAATTGAAGAAGTAATGCTTAAGCAAGTCAGGGAAGGAAAGATTGATCTTAGCCGAGACGATACCGGCGGGGTAATGGAACGAGTTATGTCAGATGGTATGAACTGTAATGTGACTGTAGCAGGATTCGTAACCGATGGTCTCTGGGCCTTTTTCTCTCAGATTCGCGGCCATTCCAAAGCCAGAAAAAAAGCCCACCTCAGACAGACTATAAGCCATTCCATCATAACCAAGATGGGTGGCCGGGTCGAAGCATCTTTGAGATGGATAGCTCTACAGAAACTGGCAACTGCTCTCAAAGAGAAAGACAATCCAGCCGTAGATACAGTTCTGAAGGCAGATCATACCATAAACGGAACTTTAGATGATCCCAGCTTAAGAAAACTGGCTAAAGAAGCAGGTTTTGTTTTACCTGAGGAAATTACCCATGCTGATTATGAAAAACACAAAAGAAAATTGTTTCCCCAAGACACCGCCATCTGTACCATTGCGGAAGCCATATCCAAACGTTCCCATAGGATCATAGGCGATTTAAAAAAGCACCGCATTCTTAGAGAACAAGGGGGCGAGGAATGGGAAACAGGTGATCTCCAGGCATCCATGAGGCCACCCTACGCTGGAAGATTTGCTCATGTGGAAGAATTAACCGGAATGTATGCTCAGGGACATTTTCCAGATATTGCTTTGGCCATAGAAGAATGGAAAGATTTTGACCCTGATCCTGGGAACATCAATAAGCCGGTAGATCAAGAGAAAATTGCTCAACTCTACAGTTCCATAATAGGCGAAGAATTTGCTAAAGCATACGAAGTGAGCGACGAACTCAAGGAAATACTGACTTTCTTTGGTGTCTACAGAAAAGAGTATGGTAATAAGGGGATAAAAATAGATGAACTTTATCTACATCCCTTTAGTCAGCAGACATTGTTCGGCGAAGTTTTAGATAAAATTCCCCAGACCGATGAGGAAAAAGACCAAATAAAAAAAGGATTTGTAGGAGATTTTAACCTTTTATATGATGAACTCGTGGCTGTCTGAGCAAGAAATTGCTACCAAATTGCGTAAAGTCCTGCCCTATACTGCATCCCAGGTCTTAGACAGCGGACCCATATTTGGTATGGGTTATCGTCCGCCCTGGAGATTAGGGAATATAGTGCAGGCCCAAATAGCCAACGCTTTGGGGCTAAAAGTCATGCTTGCCCAGCAATCGGCAAGAGAAATAGAAAGAACTAAAAGGACTTTCCAGGATGTTATGGACTCCGCAACCTATGCAGCATTCTTAACCGAATTTAAGAGTCCCTGGGGAGCGGATGCAGATCATTTAAAACAGGAAAAAGACATAGAAGAGGCGGCTAAGGCAGGCTTTACTCATTTCACTTATGATGTTTCAGAAGAGTTGAAAAAAGGCTTGGACCAAACCATCACCAGGATTTGTCGTCTTTATTTTTTGACCCAGGAGTTAAGGGGGAACGGCAACTTTTCAACGGAGGTCTCTCTCGATGAGACAGAAGAAACTACCAAACCGGAAGACCTGACCTTTTTATTGGAAGAGTTAAGAAGAAATAAGGTGCAGGTTGATGAAATAGCGCCGCGTTTCCCTGGCTATTTCGAAAAAGGTATTGATTACTACTGGAAGAAGGAAAACGGCAAAAAACTAAGAGACACCAAAGCACTTGAGGAATATCTAGAAGAAGTTGTAAGAATAAGTAAGAAATTTGGCTTCCGAATCAGCATTCATTCCGGAAGTGATAAATTTTCTCTTTATCCTATCATATCTAAAATCACCAAAAATAACTTCCATCTTAAGACCGCTGGTACTCATTATTTAGAAGAACTAAAAGTTGTTGCCAAACATGATCTGGACTTATTTAGAGAAATATATTACTTTTCATTAGAACAATTCCAGAAAGATCGGGCCACCTATGAGCTTAGCACTGACGTGAATAATATACCTGATCTTTCCAAACTTAATGGGGAACAAATAGCGTCTCTGCTCGATAGCGGCCTTGGCAACGATGACTTGCGACAGGTTCTTCATGTCACCTATGGCTCTGTTTTGACTGCCAGGGGAGACAATGGAACATCCAGGTTTGCCGACAGGTGCTTTGCCATTTTGAAAAAGAATGAAAAAGAGCATTTTGAGGTTTTGGGTAGCCATATAAAACGCCATCTCAAGATGCTCAATTTGATGGAGTGAACATTGCCAAAACCCTCTTCTGGAGGCTTTGAGGCCCAAGCGTCAGGCGGGTGAAGGAGAGGATCAAGGAAGGTTATGGGGCATTGGGAAGTTCAGACAGGCTTAAAGCCTATGAGACATCTATGGCCAGCGTTATCCCGCTGGCCCCTGAGGAAGGAATGGGTATCTGGCAATTTTTGTGAATAACCGGGTTTAAATCAGGAAGGAGAACCCATGCTAAACGGAATGAAGGTAGGTATTGTCCATTTCATGGCCTATCCCGAGAACATCAAAGGGCAAGGCCCGGTAGTAGAGACTCTAAGGAAGATAGCTGAGGATGATTTCTTCGATCTGGTGGAGGTCACCTGGATGAAAGATGACACTGTAAGGGAAGAGGCAAGAAAGCTTCTCCAGGAGGCCCATCTGGAAGTGGCCTACGGCGCCCAGCCCTGCCTGTTGTTACAAAAACTGGATCTCAATGCCTCTGATGAGGCAGAGAGAAAGAAAGCCATAGATCAGGTAAAGCAGTGCATAGATGAAGCATACTACCTTGGTGCCAGAGCTCTGGCTGTCCTTTCAGGAAAGGACCCAGGGGAGGGAGGACGAGAGGAAGCCTTCTCCCGCCTGGTGGCATCCCTGAGTGAGCTCTGCGCCTACTCCGCAGAGAAAAGCTCCTGTGCTTCCGGACAGGCTTCATCTACAAGAGAGCCTATGCCCATCATCCTGGAGACTTTTGACCAGGTTCCTTTTGGCAAAAACTGTCTCATTGGACCCACCAGGGAAGCAGTACGGGTAGCTGAGGCGGTAAAAAAGGAACACCCTAATTTCGGCCTGATGATCGACCTCTCTCACCTACCTCTTTTAGGAGAGAGCGCTCAAGAGGCGCTGGGTCTGGCTAGGGATCACCTTTCGCATGTTCACATCGGCAATTGCGTTATGAAGGACAGTTCTCATCCGGCCTACGGGGACAGCCACCCCCGTTTCGGCTGCGAGGGAGGAGAGAACGACGTGCGAGAGCTGGCTGAGTTTCTAAAGGTCCTGAGAGAGATCGGATACCTGGACCGGGACGACCGGTTTGTGAGCTTTGAGGTTATGCCCATGAAAGGGGAATCCTCCGAGCTGGTCATCGCTGGGGCCAAGAGAACTCTTCAGCAGGCCTGGGCCAAAGTACAAGTAGGCATCTGAGATGAGCAGGTAGGGCATATAAGTGCCACATTCCTGCTAGCCATGTTTGCGAGATAGGTAGATTGTCGCAAAAGGAACAGAGCTGTTAGCTCGAATCTACGGAGGAGGCCAGAAGACAGGTTTATGCCGGTAATTTACCTTATTCCTGATGTTTCTTTAGCTGGTTTTCCATCTCGAGATTGGCGGTCCAATCTTTGATTCGTTTGTTTGGGTCAACTGACAACATGGGGGAAAGGATGAGATCATGCACAAAGTCTACGTCACCAGACAGATTCCTGAGCCTGGCCTGGAGCTCCTGAGAAAGAACTATGAGGTGGAGGTAAACCCGGAGGATCGAGTTCTCACCCGAGAGGAGCTTCTGGAGAAGGTGAGGGGCAGAGACGCCATTTTATGCCTGCTTACGGACAAAATCGATGCTCAGGTTATGGATGCGGCTAAGGGAGCCCGAATCTTTGCCAACTATGCTGTGGGGTATGACAACATCGACGTGCCTGAGGCCACTAAGAGAGGCATTCTCATCACTAACACCCCTGGAGTTCTCACCGAGACTACCGCGGATCTGGCCTGGGCTCTGCTCATGACTACAGCCAGAAGAGTGGTAGAGGCCGATCGCTTCACCCGGGCAGGTAAGTTTAAGGGCTGGGGGCCTATGCTCCTTTTGGGCATCGATGTCTGGGGCAAGACCTTAGGCCTGGTGGGAGCGGGAAGAATCGGCAGCGCGCTGGCCCGAAGATCAGTCGGCTTTAAGATGAGCCTCCTTTACCACGACCCCTATCCCAACCGGGAGCTGGAGGAAGAGCTGGGAGCCAAAAGGGTAGATCTGGATATTCTGCTTAAGGAGTCTGACTTCATCTCCGTCCACGTGCCTCTGACCAAAGAGACCCATCATCTGATCGGGGAGAGGGAGTTTGGCCTGATGAAACCCTCCGCCCATCTTA
>CAYYBB010000137.1:0-5756 GCA_964469465.1 uncultured Actinomycetota bacterium | reverse complement strand
ACAAGCTGTAGAGAGAAAGGCAGAACTCGGGCCAGCAAAGGGTCGGCCATGCAATCAACATGAAAATCCCATTGAATTAGTAGGAAAGAAACCTAAGACTCGGGTGATCAAGAGCGGCCAATCAAAACTTTGGCTCTACCATACAGTAGACGAAGCAACTGTAAGGCCTATGTCACGCAAGGAGCAAACCGAAAATGGGCCAAATTGAAGTAAAGACTCCCGCAACAGAACAAGGTTCTGCCCTCATCGAGTCCGTGCTGACTTTACCCCTTATACTGTTACTTTTGGCGGGCATTATCCAGTTTGGTTTCCTCTTTAATGCCAAGGTAGCTGTCAATTCGGCCAGCTTCGAGGCAGCCAGACAGGCTACCACTAGCTTGAGTCCGGCGGCCACGGCTGTCACAGTGGCTGAGAATTATGCCGGAGGATCTCTCCCCGGGTGGAAGATTGGAGAGAGGCTGGAGGTAGCGGTCAGTACCGTAGGAGGGGTAGGAGACAGTGTTATTGTTCGGGTGAGCTATCAGGTTCCCCTTTTCTTTGAACATCTTCTTCCCATTACCACAACCGGAGGAGTTCTGAAAGTGTCTGGATGGTCCACCATGTATATTGAGGAGAGGCCATGAGAGAGTGGCATTCTTGTTTTTACAGAGCTCTGCCGCATAGTAATCGAGGGCGCATTCCATAGCAGTGCTGGGTTTACGCCCGCAACTGTGCATACGAGGACAAACTATACCCCCATTGTACATTTAGGGAGATCTGAACATGAAAAGAACAGAGTGGAAGAGGAACTGGCGTACCCTTTGGTTCAAAAGCCTGGCCTTCGCAGTTTTGATCTACCTATCTTTATCTCAGAGTGTTCAGGCGGAGGAGCGAATCTGGGTTGATACTTCTCACTGGGAGACTCAGACCTACTGGGTAGAGGAGGGCCACTGGGAAACTCGGGTGGGCCGCAGATGGGTAGATGGCTCCCACTATGAAACCAGGGTCCGGGAAGAACCCTATACCTACTATGTGTGGGTCAAAAGCGGCTATTGGCGCACCTATGTTTACGACCAGTGGGTGGACACTAGCCACTGGGAGATCAGAACGGGCTATTGGTGGTATTGGACGGCATGGCAAAGTGTGAGCAGGTGGCATCCCCGCTATCCCTCAAGTCCTCCATATTATTCGCTTCACCGCTCAGGACCTCGAGGCTACTTCACCTATAGAGAGGGAAATGCTGAATATAAGGCCAGGGACCTGGTCTTTGCCTACAAACCTCACGGCTTCACCAGAGGCTTTGCGGTGTTTGTCCATGACTATAGGGTTCGCTACTACAAACAATACACTTATACCTACCGAGTCTGGGTGCGAAGCGGATATTGGAAGACCCATACCGTGAGAGAGTGGATAGACACCTCTCACTGGGAGCCAAGGCAAGGAGTAAGGACGGTTACCTATCGAGAGCTGGTGAGAGGTGGCCACTGGGAGAACTATAGTTACAAGGTGTGGGTGGATACCTCTCACTATGAAACCAGACAGGTCTGGGTCGAATCAGGCTACTGGGTCTCGCCTCTGCATGCCACGGTAGTAGTCAAGAAAGACCCTCCGTACGTATTCACCAAGTGGCACAAAAGATCAAACGGCCAGCCTGCGGACATGAGGCTGGAAGTTTCCTGGACCGTAAACAACTCTGCTCTATCTCCAGGCGAGCCTCCCAAAAAGATTGACCGCCTTAAAATATATCAGGATGTGAAAAGGTACAAGGGGATGGGTACGCGGAGAGTAGTTATCTTCGATGGGAGCGTGCCAGCTTCGGAAACAGGCACTCTCTCCAGGACTGTTCAGTTCGAATATGCTGGAGATGCTGCAAGCGTGGTTCATATCTTCCTCTATGCCCAGGACGGTAGTGCGGGCCATGTTCAATTTGCCAACCCCATCAACGGATTTACCTCCATCAACGTGAGGCCAGAGGAGACAGACTTGCCCGCCGACAGGTGGCTGGGGGGCCAGTCCGTATTCAATTTCAGCTTTTAAAGATGGTACTTACACAGACGGGTCCATGTTGAGTGGAAGGCCAATTCCAGATCGGTATTACGGCGTAATGTTGAGCTGAGATCCTGACAAAAAGTCTTAATGTATGACTAAAACACGATGCCTATTACAATTCTCCATGATGCAAGAGAAAGGTCAGGTTTTCATCTGGCTGGCGGTAGCTTTGCCTGTGTTTTTAGTTATGGCTGGTTGGGCTCTGGATATGGGAAGGGCTCTGGTCTTTAAGGCGGAGCTAACCAAAGCCTGCGACATAGCTGCCAGTGAAGTAGCCAAGCAGATCTCCCTGGAGGAAGCAGAAAGAACCGGAAGTACCAAAATGGTGGAAGATCTTTCTGGAAGGATCAATGCCCATGTTAGAGCCAACATTTCTGCCACTTACGGTGCT
Source organism: uncultured Actinomycetota bacterium (assembly GCA_964469465.1). Taxonomy (GTDB): domain Bacteria; phylum Actinomycetota; class Humimicrobiia; order Hakubellales; family Hakubellaceae; genus Hakubella. The sequence goes on along the minus strand of CAYYBB010000137.1, from coordinate 3,337 downwards.
ACTATCACGGAAATTAAATATAGCATTAGCGGAGGCCCAAGCGACCCCAAATATATCCATGTTCAAGTAACGGCCAGGATTCCTCTTCTATTTATGAAGGTCTTTAATGTCGATGAGGGCACAGTTCATGCCCAGGGATCAGGCAGGATAAGAGGTCTGCACAAGGGATGAAAGCTGCTCGGGAGTCATTCCCCGGGCCAGCGCTTCTCCGAATTCCTTGGCGGTTCTCGCCAGCAGAGTGTCAAGATGACTGATTGACTTCTAGAGTTTATGTAGTTATACTTTGGTATGAAAATAATCATACCAGGAGGGCAAATGTCAAGAGCTGTTAAACTAACAATAAGCATTCCTGAAGAAGACTTTAGGGAAATCGAGGCGATAAGAAAAAGAAACGGAACTACCAGGAGCGGAGTTGTGGCAAAAGCCTTAAAACTCTTCAGGGAAAGAGAAGAAAAAGAGAAACTTGTAAGGCAATATGAGGAGGGTTACAAGAAACATCCTGAGACACCGATTGAGATAAAAAGGTGGGAAGAGGTCTCTATTGAGACATTTTCTAGTGAGGACTGGAAATGAAAAAAGGGGAGGTTTGGTGGGCAGATCTTCCATTGCCTGTTGGTAGACGTCCCGTAGTGCTCCTTTCAAGGGATGAAGCTTATGCGGTCAGAAATGCGGTGACGGTTGCAGAGGTTACAAGAACTGTCCGAGGGATACCAGTAGAGGTTCCGCTTGGACCGGAGGACGGACTTCCCCAAAAGTGTGTGGTAAATCTGGATACGATTGCTACAATCCGCAAGGAATTGCTTGTGGAACGAATAACGCTTCTCACCAGTGAAAAAATGGAACTGATAAGGCGCGCCATATTGTTTGCTCTTGACCTATAATAACCCGAAACTTGTGAAGTTACCAGCTTGCAGACTATTTTTCAGATTCCATATCCCGTAGAATTCAGAGAACGTCCTCGAGGCTATTCCTCTGTCAACAAAGTGGGTTTTCTGAACTCCATGCACCTACACTCCTGGGTAGGGGATACCTTTCTCAGAGCATCCAGGATAATTTCTCCGATTTGGGGTGCATCCTGATAAAATATGTCCTTAAGATCCTCGTGTCGCCACTCCCTGACCACACCTTCTGCGTAGTTAACCACCGTGTATAGTCCTCCGAAACAGGCCCCAATGTCTCTGGAAAGGTATACCTCAGGAGAAAGGCTTTGTCCCACAATGTCGCCTCCCCAGCTCCTGAGCATGGAGACCTCGGCCGGGCTTTCAAATCGGTATCCTTCCGTTACCACATATACACCCCGGGCAAAGATTCTATTGAGGGGTCTGCTTAAAGCCGAAGACAGGAGGGCCTGGTGAATCAGAGGACAGATGGGCTGGCGCATGATGAGAAGATTACCTCCCACTATCCTCAGATCTCGCCTGGTCGAGTGATCGATAAAATCAGTAGGGATGACTATGTCCCGCAGATCCAGAAGGAGGTTCAGGCTTCCCACTCCCCCCTCGGAGATCACTTTTTTCACTCCTGCCTGGTGGAAGGTCCAGAAGAGCTGGAGGGAAGCCTGGGCTCGGGGTATTTCAGATCTCCATCCGTGCATCTTGCAGGTGATGACGGTCCTGGAGTCTCCTTGGTCCCCTGGCATTCTGAAGTACTTTAATTTGGGACTCCTTCCGTAAGGTGTCTCCAGGACGAGATCTTTCTCTATGATCTCAATGCCTGCTGGAGAGATATCTTCGGGAAAGTCTATGGAGAAGGTTCCTGATCCTCCAATGAAGGCTATGTCGGCCCGTGGTATCTCTGGCTCTTTCATCTGGCGCTGACTCCGGAGGCTATCATACTCATTCTGTAGAGCATATGGGGTAGATTCGTTTGCATCGGTCCTTCTTTGATCATTTGCCGTTGCGAAAGACAAGTTAAGTATCACTTGATCTCAGTGAATATAGAGCTATCTCAGTTATTATAGCTGAATTCAGGTTCCCCATGAGGGTGATCTTTGTGTAGCCAGTGGGAGATCAAGTATGCTAAAATACGGTTGTTGTCTTCATTCCAAGGGCAATTTTGGCGGCAATAAATGACAGAATTACCGAGATATTGGCCGATCCTTTATATTCTCTCCAAAGTAAAGTGTCTTCATGATAATTTCTTCCTGCAAAAATACATCTATCTTGCCAAAGTAGAGGGCAAAGTTCCCATACGGTACACCTTCACCAAGGAAGACTATGGTCCTTATACTATAGGAATAAAGCATGATTTTCTGTACCTGAATAGCATCGGCCTTATTGAGGCCACTTTCGACTATAGGTGGACATTCAGGCTTAGAGAGGCTGGGAAAGAATGGATTAGAGAAAACTATAAACATATTCCACCTACCTGGAGAAACGCGATTGATAAAGTTTTGAAAGATTTTCGGAATATGTCAATGTTCGGTCTGGCCAATTATATATATAAGAATCACGTTCGCTCTGTGGAACAGGATCGACAGCTTAAGGAAGAGGTCATGGACGATTGCACAAGACTGCTGGAGAAGTGCTCCGAGTTTCCTCCCAGCCACAACTCTCTTCTCTTAAGGGGCTCTCTAGATTATCTCCTTGCAGCTTTAGATGGAGATGCCTCGCTTGACCCGGTGCAACGGGATCAGCTCCTACAATTTGCGCGTGGGTATCTGGAAAATGTCGGGGAGACGCTAGAGATTATAAACGGAAATCAGAACCTGGTGGCCGACCTGGATCTCAAGGACCTGGAGGAAGACTTCGGGGTCATAGAAGATATGTGTTTAGAGCTAGGGATTATGAACCGATTGGATCCCAGGTCGCTGCTCAACATACCCTTGTGATTCTCAATGGAGCTCCCTCCTTCTTATAATGCCTTCCTCTACGATGCCAACTGCATCATATACCACTGTTTTCATGCGACCGAAATAGTAAAAAGGGGAACCAGATGGGAGAGGGTTGAATTCAAATATCCTTATCTTACTGATCAGATCCACAGCATTACCAATTTTTTGCGCGCCAGAGAGATCAGGATTGAGACTATCCAGAGCATCTGGGAAGAAATTGAAAACAAGGATCTGGCAGAGATTGTTGACGAATATGTTAAATCTGAGAGATGCCCTCTACCTGCTAGCCAGATCAGGCCACAGATCGAACTCCATCTCTACCGAAAACTAAAAAGTAAGTTGTCAGAGCTTAAAAATAAGGACTGGTTTAGCATCCGTGTTTATGATGCCCCAGAAGAAAAAGTGGACCTGGTTCGATCAGTCTACAGATCTCTTGAAAATACAGCAAAAATGAAGGCTCATCTGAGAATGAAGAAGTGTAGTACCCCGGAACCGAGCCGAGCG
>CAYYBB010000136.1:0-5770 GCA_964469465.1 uncultured Actinomycetota bacterium | reverse complement strand
TATTCATGGGACAAACGTCAGGACAGAGCTGGCAGTAAAAGCAGTAGAAGAGAGGGTCGTAGGTGAGGAGCTGAGGAAAACGAGTGAGTTGAACAAAAGTCTCAGTACCCCAGCCTGTAGGTGCAACCAAGGGACATATGGTCATACAGTTGTTACACTTAATACATCCCTGTGTTTCTAGAACGTTTGTCTTAATAAAAGCTGTTTTTCTCACCATGACCGAACGGCTTCTCTTAATTCTTCAACACGATAAGCATGATAGTCTCTGTAAGCTCTCTTAAAATTTTTCTTTTTCCTTCAAACAAGATTGCTATGAGTAGGGCCAAACTGGCGTGTTTCTATTCACGCCACCCATTTAGCAAACACAACTTCTTTGCCTTTGAAACCACGGGCTCTTTCCGCCTCCTACTTTGGCTGCACGTGCAGCCGACTTCCTAAAGCTAAGCCACTTAGATAAGAAAAGCCACTCATATCAGGGGCTCCGGGCAGTTCGCATCCTCCTGCCAGAGAACCTATAGCATAGAGATTGTTCAGAAGGGTACGGAAGTCTTCGTCTACTCTAACCCGGAGACGGGCGACCGGGTGGCCGCTGTTTTTTCCCATCCCGAATTCCACAGACCTGGGTGTAGGAGCCCTCATTACAACCAGGTGATCTTTGTCTTTCTGCATCCCCTTCTTTCTATCACCAGTTCCCCTCATTGGTCCATCCTCCACATTTTTCGACATTCTGTCTTTGGCAAGACTAACGACAAACTCTGATATCTTGTCTCCAGCGAGATGGAGAGCTACCTCTGGCTCACCAATCACAGGAAGGCCGAAAATGGGCTCTCTAGCCCTAACTTGTCCTTTTTCTAGATCCAGGAAGGTCTCCAGTCCTCCCGAGATCAGATTTCCCGTGGCCAGGATGTAGTAGTCGGCGCGGTAGGAGCGGGATAAGGTATTGACTTGCTCCACCACGCTGTCTCCTATTCTGGATCCGATTATCCTGGCCTGCCGGCCCGTATCCTGTGCCTCCATGGATACTCCGGCCTGAAGAGCAGCCTTCCTCAAGGAATAAAGGAGGCGTAAAGCGGGATAGGAGGGGTTAAGCGAGACGTACTCAAAGATCTCCTTACCCGTACTTTCTTCCAGCTCCTCTATCTGCCTTCGGGCCAAATCGGGATCCACAATGGGAAGAGGAGGAATTCCCACCACCTCTGCTCTTTCCAGTTCCCTAATCTGTCCCCAGAGACTTCTTCTTTGATCATAGGGATGGCCTTCAATATTCAGGCCAAGACCGAATCTCTCCTCAGCCACATACTTAAGAGAGTCCGCCAGATAGCGACTGTGCAATACCCCCACCCGCCTTCTCTTAAGATATTCCACATCCCCTTTGAGCATGGTGCGCTGTACCAGATAACAAGGGTAGAAAAAACCTCCTTCAGTGGGAATGTACCTGTTCCAGCCATCCTGGTTGCTCACCAGAATATCCACTACCGGAGGGATCCCGGCTAGATCCACCAAATTGAAGACCCGGTAAAGATGGTCTTCTGGCAGCTTTCCCATGGAGCTTATCATATCTTCAGAGCAAGAACGGAAATTCAAAAAGGAAATATTGCCTGTAGAAAGAGAACTGTAGCCATAGCCGCTGGATACTATTTTGACTCGATGTTGCCGGCCCAATTTTATGGCAGCCGTCAGGCCGCTTATTCCTGAGCCAATGACTAAGATATCTACCATCCTGACAGAGACTTCCCTCTTTAATACCTAATTTGTCATTCGGGAGCCGCACCCTCGAACGATGAAAATACCATTGTCACCCACGGACCTATGGAGGCGGCGAAGTGACCAAAGAAAAATTTTCCACGTGATGAAAACAGTCTCTGATAAAAACGATCATGCTTCTGAGCCGGATATGCTCTACGGACGACCTCCTTGTCCGCATGTAGTCTCCTTCTTTACATTAGCAAAATAGCTATGCCGCCCGGCCAGGTATCCCCCAGTTTAAAGGGGAAGTTAAGTTTTACGGAAATTCCTAAGAATACTCTGCTGGTCGTGAACCAGAAAAGGAGAAGAAGGCTTCTCAGAAATCTTATTCACCAAAGTTCACCAGGAAATAATGGCGCATAGCCATTAGCTGCCGAAGCTGATCTCCCCAGGCTACATAGGTACAGCCCTTCCATCTTCTGTCCAGAAAATCCAGGGCCTGGCCGTGGATATCCCTGATGTCCCATCCCCTCTCTAAGAGAATGGGTAAAAGCTTACCCACACATTCGGTTCCCTGACATAGGCCCATGCCTAGCCTGGTCCTCCTCCTGATGTCCTCGATGTTTCTGGCCCAGAGGCGGTCAATGGCAAATTCCACCTCGGCCCGGGTCACAAATTCACAACTACAGAGAATCTCCTCTCGCCCAGGAGAGCAAAGGATCTCTTCAGCCAGAGACCCCCACCTTTGGATAGTCCTTCTGGCTACCTGCTCTGATAGCTCTGATAGATAAGAATATTCTCTTCCAATTGTCTCCTCTGCGCTGGCGCGACTCACGATATTGCCAGGATCTGCCGGTGTATGAGGGCAATTCTGAGCTTTTGAATGCTCACTATTGGGCTTCTTCCAGTAGAGAGTGTCCCAGTGGTGCTGATCTTTCGAGCCTCCTCCACTAAGCTTCCTCCAGAGCAGAACGCGTTCGGCTCCGGGCAGATATCGCTTATGAGTGGCACATTCAGCATTGATCCCCAGTCTTTTACAGACAGCATCAGCAGCCGCCTGGGCCATCAGGCGGTAGGTGGAAGCCTTCCCCCCAGCCACGGTTATCAGATTGGCCGGACTTTTGTGCTCTATCGTAGCGAAGGTACGGCTGATCTGGCGCCCCCTTTCCCCTCCAATAGGGAGGAGGGGTCTGGCTGAAGCGAAAGATCTCAGAAATCTGGTCTCCCGCAAGGAAGGGACCAGAAGGCAACCCTCCCGTATTATTTTGAAGGTCTCTTCCCTGGAGGGGCGGGCCAGATCTGGATCGTCTACGTCTATGGAAGTGGTTCCCAGAATGGACACAGCGTTGTGGGAGAGGATGAGATCTCCGTCGGATGGATAGCGGAGATGGCCGATGGCTGAACTGTTAAAGATCCTCCTTTCTGTAACTACCAGAGTCCCTTTACTGGGCCGAAGGGGCAGCTCTTCCCCAGCCATATTGGCAACGATTCCAGCCCAGGGACCGGCAGCATTAACTACTACATCTGCCTTTATCTCGTATTGCTCGCCGGAGAGAGTGTCCCTCACTTTCACGGCCCGGATGAGGCCATCAGAAATCCTGAAACCCTCCACTTCAGTATAAGTTCTCACCTCTGTCCCTCTAAGAGAGGCATCATAGGCATTGAGAACACAAAGGCGGAACATGTCTATAGCTTTATCCTCAATCCGATAAGCGCGTTTGATCCGAGGAGTGAGGTAGGGCTCTTTCTCTAAGAGTTTTTGAGGGGCTACCTCAACAATTCTTACTCCTGTCCTGCGGCAGGCGGCAATAAACTCATCTCGGTAGAGGGGATCATCCTCTTCAGTAAGGATGTAGTAGCCGCCAAAATCTTCCACAATGTGGCGGGCGATGCGGGAGATGATGGGGTTCTCCCGAGCACATTCTGTGGCAGAAGGGGGATCTGCTACTACATAGCGGGCTCCGCTGTGGAGGATACCGTGGTTCTTGCCCGTGGTTCCTGAAGCCAGATCCTCCCTTTCCACCAGGATTGTATTCACACCCCGAAGCGCCAGGTCTCGGGCCAGGCCGGTCCCCGTAGCTCCTCCACCTATGACCAGAAGTGTGTACTTGTTACTCTCGTTCACAGTGAATTTCCTTCCGGGCCTGGCTACAAAAACCTCGCTCATGATTCGGCCATTATCTAATTCAAGCATTATCCGCTACCATACCAACCAAATCAGGATTTTCTGAGAGGTCGACCAAAAGTGTCTCAGCAGAGGGATCGGCGATAGCATAAACACTTCTCGCAATTCTCTCAAGTCTGTCATGGATAGAGCTGCTGAGCAAGCCGGGCCCCAGGTAGACCTGGTCTTGAAAGCAGGTTGCGAACCACCTGAAAGATGAAACTCACTGAACAGAGATGCATCCAAACTTATAAGCCACTATCTCTCTACCCAATCCCGAGTCCGCTCCACAGCCTTCTTCCAATACTTGTACCCCTGAGTTCGCCTTACTTCATCCCAGGTAGGAACAAACTCCCGATCCGCCACCCAGTTTGCTTTCAGATCATCCAGCCCTTCCCAGAACCCTGCCGCCAGGCCAGCAGAGTAGGCAGCTCCCAGAGCCGTGGTCTCGTTGATCTTGGGCCTGACAACCTTAATGCCCAGAATGTCGGCCTGGAGCTGCATGAGAAAGTCGTTTCTTACTGCCCCGCCGTCCACTTTGAGAGATTTAAGCTGCACGCCAGAGTCAGCCACCATAGCCTCCAGAACATCCCTACTCTGGTAGCAGATGGCCTCCAGGGTAGCTCTCACCAGATGAGCTCTGTTTACGTAGCGGGTCAGCCCCACAATAACCCCCCGGGCATACATGTCCCAGTAGGGAGCAAAAAGCCCGGAGAAGGCAGGCACGAAGTAGCATCCCCCGGAATCCTCCACCGAGCTGGCAATCTCCTCGGTCTCTGCCGCATCTCCGATGAGGCCCAGGTTATCCCGCAGCCACTGGATCGCTGCCCCGGTAATAGCTACAGATCCTTCCAGGGCATAGACGGCCTGGCCCGGCTCGAGACCATAGGCCACCGTGGTGAGAAGGCCGCTCCTAGAAGAGACCATCCGCTCGCCTGTATTCAGGAGCATGAAGTTTCCGGTACCGTAGGTATTTTTGGCCTCCCCCGGAGCAAAACAGGCCTGTCCGAATAGAGCGGCCTGCTGGTCTCCCAGGTCTCCGGAGACCGGTATGGGAGCGCCCAGGGGACCTTCCTCGGTAGTCAATCCGTAGGGATTCCTGTCGCTAGAGGGCCTGATTTGGGGAAGCAAGGGACGGGGAATGTCCAGAATTTCCAGGATCTCTTCATCCCAATCTAGTGTCCTCAAGTTCATGAGCATAGTCCGGGAGGCGTTGCTATAGTCAGTGATATGAGCTCCACCCTGAGGTCCCCCGGTGAGATTCCAAATGATCCAGGTATCCATGTTGCCAAAGAGGATCTCTCCTTTTTTGGCCCTTTCTCTCAGGCCGGGTAGATTATCCAGGATCCATTTGATCTTAGGGCCAGAAAAGTAGGTGGCAATGACCAGACCGGTCCTGTCCCGGATGATCTCCTCCAGGCCCTGATCTAGAAGCCGTTGACAGATTTCCCTGGTCCTGGTGCACTGCCAGACGATGGCATTGCATATGGGCTGACCAGTAGCCTTGTCCCATATCAAAGTGGTTTCTCTCTGGTTGGTTGCTCCGATGGCAGAGATCTCCCTGGGATCTACCTGCCCCTTCTCCAGTGCTTCTTTGACTACTTCCTGGGTCCTGGCCCATATCTCCAGCGGATCGTGTTCCACCCAGCCTGCCTGAGGATAGATCTGATGGTGTTCCCGGTAGGTGGAGCTCACCACCTGCCCCAAACGGTTGAAAATCATAAACCTGGTTCCGGTGGTGCCCTGGTCTATGGCTGCAACATATTTCTTCTCCATTTGTTGGCTCCCTCCGTAAAAACCTAAGAGAAAAGCAGCCTCCAGCAGGCAAAGTATTAAGCCAGCAAGCTTTTCTTACGAGTTCCAAAGATTTGTTAACATCTAGATCCGTGGATCGGCTGAGAATTAAATCCTACCATTTTT
>CAYYBB010000135.1:0-5843 GCA_964469465.1 uncultured Actinomycetota bacterium | reverse complement strand
CGCTTCAACGATTGTCGAAGCTAACGCGTACCGACTCCAGGACGGTTATCCCCTCTACAAAGCTATACCTTTAGCTATCCTCTCTCAACATCTTCCTCGGACGAAGGGAGAGCACATCCCCACTATACAAGGTTCTGCTTCTTTTTCCCGCCTGGATAACCAGAGCACCATCCTGAGTGAGACTGGAGGCCCGACCATAGATGGTATCCTTTTCCGTCTGGACCGCTACCATCTGGCCTAGAATGCTCATGCGGGAAGCAATCTTCCCCAGGAGATCTCCCTGGTTGTAGTAAAGATTATGCAGATTTTCTTCTATTTTGTCCAACACAGAAAGAAGGAGAGCATATAAGTCCTCTTCCCTTCCTGTTACTATCTGTAGGGAGGTAGCTACTTCCTGGATTCCCTCTCTTTGCAGGATCTTCTCTCCCAGGTTGACATTGATGCCTATGCCCACCAAAAGGGCTTCTTCTCCGGTATCCCTTGTTCCTCTCTCTATGAGAATACCCGCTATTTTCTTGCCTCCGATGAGAACGTCATTAGGCCACTTGAGTTCTGTTTTCACCCCACAGTGCTCTTCCACGGCCTGAGCTACACTCAGGGAAATGATCAGAGGCAATTTATGGACAGAGCTGTCTTCAGGCCTGCAAGGCAGTATCAGAGAGAACCAGAGACCTCCTTCCGGAGAAGACCACCTCCTTCCTCTTCTCCCTCTACCTCCCGTTTGTCTCCTGGCCACTACCACAGTCCCGGCCGCGCACCTCTTTTGGAAGAGCTGACGAGCATAGTCATTGGTAGAACCAACTTCTTGCAGAAACAGGATTTCTCTATCAACCCGATTACTCTGACCTCTCTTGTGGACCATCGACCTGTTAGTCAACAAGCACACCTTTGGTTCGGAGTTTACACCCAAAACATGTGGTATCCAAGAGATAATTATCATTACTCCTTTGGATCAGCAATTCCAATTCCTTCTTTCTCTTTTCCTCCTTTGGCCATCCCAATATCTCTTGCTTTTTGAGTCCTTTTCAGCCTGTAAAACCCGTAAATTCCGGCTGCCACAAGTAGAACAATAACCAGAGTGGTCCATCCCATCACCTCTATAATCCTCATCAAAAGATCCCAGTTTCGGCCAAAGTAGTAACCCAAAAGGGAGTAGGCCGTAGTCCGGGCAAAATTGCCTGTTAGATCGTAGACCAGGAATGTGGAATAGCTCATCCTGTATATTCCAGCCAGAGGAATCGTTACCACTCTCAAAAAGGGGACCATTCTGGCGATGAAAACCGTCTTGGCTCCATGTCGGGCATAAAATCTCTCCCCTCTTTCCATTCCAGCCTTGGACAGTCGAAAAAACTTATGGTGCCTATCCAGAAGGGGCCTGCCACCCTTGCGGCTTACCAAATAGATCAGATTATCCCCCACTGCTGCCCCCACAGAGGCCACTAAAATGACCGAGTAGATGTTAAGATAGCCCAGGGCAGCAGAAAAGCTCACGGCCAGAAGGATAGCATCTCCAGGAACAAGGAGTCCCAAAAAAGCTGCATTTTCTAGCACCAGGGCCAGGAAAACAATATAGTACCCATATAGGGAAACCAGCTCTAGAATCCTTTCCGCAAGCGAAGACTCTGGCATCTCTGACTCACCTGGTTAACTGAAATCAGTATGGAAGAATAGTGAACCGTTGTCGTCTGACATGTCTGGCTTACCTCCACTGTTCAGACGATCTGTCTCACTGATGAGATTCTCGCTGCCCAAGTTTGCGTAGGAACTAATTTCGGACTCAGGGGGAAGCCTCCGTGGGTCGGAGGACAATAATAGCTGTTTCATGGTGCGTGGGCGATGGACACACAATCATAATTAGCGTAGAACTCCACCTTGTCATCCAAACTTAATTCGCTCAGATAGCTTTTGAGAAGGCTGCCCCCGGGAAGACGCAAATCTTGGTCTATCTCCAGAAGGGGTATGAGGACGAACCTTCGTACAGTCAGGTATGGATGAGGTATACTCAGTTCAGGACTCTGATAAATCAGATCTTCCCACAGAAGAATGTCCAGATCAATGGGGCGAGGTCCCCAGGCGACATAGGGAGTTCCTTTTCTGCCCAGAAGCTTCTCAATCTCATTACAAACCGTTAACAATTCCAGAGGTAGAAGGTCACAGGCTATTTTGGCCACCATGTTTAAATAATCACTTTGTTTAACCGGTGAAACAGGAGAAGTCTCATAAATGGAAGAGCAGGCCAAAACACGGACCCAAGGTCTGGAAGCCAGTTCTGCTACCGCCCGGCGGAGATAGTTCTCTCTATCCCCCATATTGGACCCGAGACCAATATATACTTCAGCCATGTAATCGCGCCATTCCCTGGTGACTTTGGCCACCAAGTTTGTGGTATCACCTCGAAGGTGCTTGTTTTAGCTGTCACAGTGGTCACCGTCTTTCCCTCTGACTAAGCGCACCCCTACGTATTCCACAGATCGAGATAGGGGAGCTTCCGGTTTTTTGACCGTGACAGAGACCTTTTTTATCTTTTCCTCCCTCAACAGCTCTACAGCAATCTTCTCCGCCAGAGCCTCAATGAGATTAAAACTTTCCTCTTCCACAATCCTGGCTACCCGGCTCACTACCTGGCCGTAGTCAACAGTGTCCTTCAGGTGGTCGCTACGGGAGGCATCAGTTGTATCTGCTTCTATCTCCAGGTCGATGATAAAAGGCTGTCCTTCGCTCTTCTCCCTCTCGTATACACCGTGATGTCCGAAAAGTTTGAGATCTTTAATTAGAATGATAGTTCCGCCTTCTTCCATCTTATGAACCTGTAGAATTTCCTCCTAAAATCCTTTCTCAAACTGATTATCGTCGTGCGTAGCCATGACCACGGACGAGAATATTACGGTTGCCTTCAAACCCATGGAGGCCGGTGTCAGGTTTTCCCCTCATATCCGCGCACAATAGCGTCTGTCATCACGGCTACTTTTTTCATCTCCCGGACATCGTGGACCCTTACGATATCAGCCCCCTGATTTATAGCCAGGGCTACTGTAGCCGCAGTCCCCTCCAACCTCTCCTCTACCCCTGCAGAAAGAATAGCGCCAATAAAGGACTTTCTGGAGGTGCCAATAAGGATGGGCAAACCAAGAGATCTAAAAGAAGATAAGTTGCGCAATATGGTCAAATTGTGCTCCACGGTTTTGCCAAAACCTATACCGGGATCTATTATGATATTTTCCCTGGGGATGCCCATATGGCCCAGGTATTCTACCCTTTCCAGAAAAAACTGATATATCTCCTCAATTACCGAATCATAGTAGGGATTCAACTGCATATCTCTGGGCGTGCCCTTCATGTGCATAAGGACAACCGGACATTGGTATTCACCAACTACTTCCACCATTCTTTTATCCATGCGACAGGCACTGATATCATTGATCATGACCGCTCCAGCATGTAGAGCTTTTTCTGCTACTTCCGACTTATAGGTATCTATAGAGATGGGAAGATCAATCTTACCAGCCAGTCCCTCCACCACCGGTATAACCCTGCGGAGCTCCTCCTCTGCAGATACGGGTAGAGAACCCGGGCGGGAGGACTCTCCTCCCACATCAATAATGTCCGCTCCCTCTTCGGCCATACGCATGGCATGAGCCAGAGCCCTCTGGCTATCCAGATACTTGCCTCCATCAGAAAAGGAGTCGGGAGTCACATTCAAGATTCCCATAAGGTGAGTCCGCCGGGAGAGGTCAAGGACGTGCTTCCCGGCTTTAATAATCTTATTTCCTCCTTCAAAGTTTTTGATGGCCAACTCCAGCCTCCGTTCGCATCAATAGGGGGTTTCTATCAAAATGCCCAAGCCATCTCTCGGCTTGGGCATACGATTCTCCACAAGAACTTGCAACGGGTTCCCATCTCATAAGAGTCCCGTCATCCTCTTTTACTCCACCGCCGGTTCCGGCTTGATCAGTTTTCTCTCCCTCCTGGGTCTGACTCTTTCCTCTGGCCTTTCTTGTTGTCTCTCCGCCTCGCCCTTTTGGGGCTCAGCTTCCACGGAAGCTCCCTCGCCGGATAGAAGTTGAAGGACTTCCTCCCTGCTTAGAGTCTCCTTCTCCATTAATTCTTTGGCCAGAAGATCCATCTTGTCCCGACGTTCTTCCAGAATGCCTCGAGCTTTATTATAGGCATCATCCACTATCCTTCGGATTTCCTTGTCAATCTCAAAGGCTACCTGTTCGCTGTAATCGGGATGAGAAGCAAAGTCCCGACCCAGGAAGACCTGATCCTGTTTCTGACCCAGAGTGAGAGGTCCGAGTATATCACTCATTCCATATTCGCATACCATCTGGCGGGCAATTTTAGTTGCAGTCTCCAGATCATTTTGAGCACCGGTGGTAATATCCCCAAATATCATCTGCTCGGCTACCCGTCCTCCCAGAAGTTGAGCCAGATTATCATAAAGCTCGGATCTGGATACCAGGTATTTGTCCTCAGTGGGAAGGGTAATGGTATAGCCAAGAGCTCTTCCCCGAGAAACAATGGAAATCTTATGGACTGGATTGGTATTGGGCAGATAATGAGCAATGAGGGCATGACCCGCCTCGTGATAGGCCACGATATTCTTCTCTTTTTGACTCATAACTCTGGTCTTTCTCTCGGGACCAGCTATAACCCTCTCGATAGCCTGCTCCAGTTCGGACATAGAGACTCTCTTTTTGCCGTGACGAGCAGCCAGAAGAGCCGCCTCGTTCAGGAGATTGGCCAGATCAGCTCCGGTGAAACCGGGAGTCTGACGGGCGATGACCTTGAGATCTACATCCTTTTCCAGAGGCTTGCCTCGAGCGTGAACTTCCAGGATCTTCTCCCGGCCGACGAGATCAGGACGGTCCACAGCGATATGCCGGTCAAAGCGCCCCGTCCTCAGAAGAGCAGGATCCAGAATATCAGGACGGTTAGTGGCAGCAATTAAAATTACAGAATCGTGGACATCAAAGCCGTCCATCTCCACCAGAAGCTGGTTCAGAGTCTGCTCCCGCTCATCATGCCCGCCACCCAGCCCGGCTCCCCGATGTCTACCCACAGCATCTATCTCATCAACGAAGATTATGCAGGGTTCATTGGCTTTGGCCTGTTCAAAGAGGTCTCTGACCCTGGAGGCACCCACGCCTACGAACATCTCCACAAAGTCAGAGCCGCTTATAGAAAAGAAGGGAACCCCTGCCTCTCCTGCTACTGCTCTGGCCAGCAGGGTCTTACCGGTACCAGGAGGGCCATAGAGAAGAACTCCTTTGGGAATCTTGGCCCCCAGGGACTGAAACTTGGCCGGGCTTTCCAGAAATTCCTCTACCTCTCTTAGCTCCTCCACTGCTTCATCCACTCCGGCTACATCTTGAAAAGTAATGCGGGGCTGGTCCTTGGTAAACATCTTGGCCCGACTCTTGCCAAAAGACATGACCTTGTTTCCACTACCCTGCATCTGTTGCAGGAAGAAAAATAGCAGTCCGAACATGATCAGGAAAGGAAGGAAGGTGGAGATGAGAGACCACCACATGGACTGATTCTGGGGATCTATCTGAACCTCTACCCCATTCTTGAGAAGTATATCCGAAAACTCATAGCTCTGGGGGTAACTCACCCGGAATTTGGTACCGTTCTTGAGAGTACCAACAATAGTCTGATCCTTGTCCTTGACCGTAACCTTCTCCACATTGCCCTGAGTCACTTCCTCTTCAAAACGATTAAGGGTAAAATCCTGCATATCGGGAGCAACGAATATCTGACTTCTAAAGAGGAAAAGCATCAGTATGAGCAGAAAAGCCAACAATATGAAATTATTGGTCAACCTTCTAAAGTTGTTCACT
>CAYYBB010000134.1:0-5854 GCA_964469465.1 uncultured Actinomycetota bacterium | reverse complement strand
GGCTATGGCGGCGAAAACCTTTTTGATCAACTGTATGCGCCGACCTTCCCGCTCCACTCTTTCCCGCTCAAGAACATCGTCCAGCAATTGCGTTGAAAACCCGGGGCCCATATCCTACTAATCCCTCTATTCCGCTTGTCTATGCCTACTGTAACTTCTTTATATGGCAAATAATGTGGCTAAGGTTCAAAGGGAAGGAGCTGATACCTTTAATGAATCGGTAATGCCCGGTATTGGCGAAGATAAGCTGTAACCTTTGTTCTATCGTCGCTGTAGCTAAAACTTCATCTAGTAGCCACTAAAGACCTTCTAGTCTTTTTTGTACCGAGACACAGCCTCCCTGAATCTCTGCTCACATTCCCTTACTGTCTTGCCCTCGTAAACAATATCTTCCTCTATTCCTTCAATCTTGCCTAGTAGTCTATCAAATTCAACATCAGGCATAAGAGAACCATAAAACCCCTTATAGTAGAAAACCCTTTTCTTGTCTTTCCTTGACTCTATAAGACCTGCCATTCTTCTACCTTGCTCTTCCTCCGATTCTTTCACGACAGTCTCCATAGAAACAGCGCCCATCTTCTCTGACTCTATGTCTGTTTCCTTTAACCTTTTGATGAGTCCAGAGCCTCTTGCCTGCTCAAGAGATATCATTCTCACTCCAAATTCATATCCCTTGTCCCGTAACCACTTTTCCACAGCTTGACAGACCACTTCATCAGAAAATGGCTCTTCAACTACAACTACCCAATCTGGCTGGTGACTTTCCTTCTCACCATCCACTTCTAACTGGTTCTTACTTATCACTGTCCAGGTCCAATTCAAGTGGCATCGTTCGTTTATTTCATCTTGATAGACATCAACCGACCATCTCTCTTCTCCCGGACTTATTTCTTCAGGGTAATAGACATCAAGGACTTCCTGACCGGCTTCCCAGAGCTCATCTAATGCCTTCCTCATCTTCTTGTAGGTCATAAACCTTTCAATGGATTCCACGGGATTTAGGGCACCCTCAAGATGTCTCGAATTCCAGATGAACCAAATTCGCTTCGTAGCGAGATCATCTTCTGGTCTTTCGTGCAGCCTTTCACCATACCATTCACGGAGATCATTCAAGAACCTTTTATATGAATCTTTCTCTTTCTGCTCACTCATGTACCTCCGATAAAGGTCGTGATACCATAAGACAAGCTTTTCTAGATTCAAATCATTCAAAAGCTTCTTTGCTTCTTCCAGGGTATCAACTATTCCGAGAAGAATACCTCTGCCTACAACAACATAAATACTCTTTCCAATATGCTTTGAACAAATGTCACAGAACAGCTCATCCTTTATAATCCGAACCTCTTCTGCATGAGAGGGGCAATCTTTCACCCTATAATTCTCCAGTACGTTCTCAAATTCCTTAACCTGGATAGAATCAATCTTTCCATGGCATAGTGGACATGTATACGCTTTGTCAAAGCAGACTGTATCAAACATCCCCATGTGGTGTAACTCCTCTCTGTATCTTCATATTAATACTACGCCTTTGTCTTCTGCTATTCTTCTATCAAGCTCTCTGCACCTCTGGACAGTTCCTTAAAAACTCCAGGGAAAAATCCAGGGCAGGAGCAGACATGGTGATGGCTCCGATGGAGATGATATCGACCCCCGTCTCCGCTACTTCTCTCATGTTCTCCAGCCTTATGGAGCCGGAGGCCTCCAGCAGGCACCGGCCACCTGCTATCTCCACAGCTTTTCTCATCTCTTCGACAGACATGTTGTCCAGCATGATGACATCGGGACTGGCCTCCAGGGCTTCCTGCAATTGATCCAATGTCTCTACCTCCACTTCGATTTTCACCAGGTGAGGAGAATTTCTTCTGGCTTTCTCTATGGCCTCCCCAATGCTCCCACAGACTTTGAGGTGGTTGTCCTTGACAAGAACTCCGTCATACAGTCCAAATCGGTGATTATATCCACCACCACAGCGAACCGCATATTTTTCTAGTTCTCGCAATCCGGGTAGAGTTTTCCGGGTATCCACGATTCTGGTAGGAAGGCCGGAAACTGCCTCTACATATTTATGAGTCAAAGTAGCAATACCTGATAAATGCTGAAGGAAATTGAGGGCTGTCCTTTCGGCGACCAAAAGAGAGCGAGCCTCTCCTTTGATAGTGGCCACCACCTCGCCTCTTTCTACTCTCTGGCCATCGCTCTTCTTTTCAACAAACTCCAGGTCTGGATTCACTTCATGAAATACTGCCTCAGCAACACGTATGCCGGCAAGGATACCTTCTCCCTTGCACAGGATGTTCCCGGTGACCAGAATCCCCTCGCTGACCACGGAGGCAGTAGTAACATCTCCTCTGCCACCCAGGTCTTCCTCTAAGGCTATTTTTATGATGGATCCTAAACCATGGTCAATCAAAAATGACCTTCCTCTCTAACCTATCACTCGTTGGCCTGTCATCCCCTGTCTAAGAGCGCCTTACTGGTTATCGGTATGGGGTCGTTATTCACAAACATGAAGATATTATTGTGACTCTTGAGCCCATCTGCGCAGCCTGATACTGGAATGATTTCTAACATAAGAGAAAATACACTATTCCGCTACATCTTCGTAGTCTATCTTCTGGTTATCCATAAGTATATGTTTTTTCCAGTTGATATCATCCCGATAAGGATAATCTCTCCTCAGATGGACTCCTCTGCTCTCACACCGCAGTTGGGCAGCTTTCACGGTCAGCCATGCCGATGTCAACATGTTGATGAATTCAACTGTCCGGGGATCCTCGCTGCAGGGAGTAGACCTTATGGTCTCCTGGATGAATCTTTCCGCCTCCTCCAGACCCTCGCAGTCTCTCACAATACCTGCTTTCTTCATCATGACCTTCTTAAGTTCGTTCTTTTTGCTCTCTATGCCAGAGATGTCCCCGGAAGGGAAGGGGATTCCTTCCGAAAATCCCTGGGGCATTTTGGGCTTGAGTTGACTAAGAGAGTCTCTTATGGACTCCACAATCCTCTTGGCGAACACCAGCCCTTCCAGCAGGGAATTGCTGGCCAGACGGTTTGCTCCGTGGACACCGGTACAGGCAGTCTCACCACAGGCATACAGGCCGGAGACGGACGTCTCACCATCCAGGTTTGTCTTCACTCCTCCGATCAGATAGTGAGCGGCAGGAGACACCTGGATTAGTTCCGTAAAAGGATCAACACCACTTTCCTGCAGAGTAGCCACTATAGTGGGAAATCTCTCCTCCAGCACGTTCCTGGCGATATGTCTGGCATCCAGATAGATGTGATCCGTGCCATCTCTTTCCATCACTTCTACGATCTCTCGTACCACTACATCCCGCGGGCCAAGTTCCGCCAGAGGATGTTTCCCTAACATGAACCTGTCCCCTTTTTTGTCCCGTAAAAATGCTCCTTCTCCTCTCACGGCCTCGGTGATGAGAAAGGACTCGCTTCTCTTGGTCTGAAAGACCGTGGGGTGAAACTGTACAAATTCCATGTCTGATATGATTGCTCCGGCCCGGTAAGCCATGGCAATGCCATCTCCGGTACAGACAGAAGGGTTGGAGGTGAACTGGTACATCTGGCCTACTCCTCCTGTGGCCAGAACCACAACCCTGGCCAGGTAGATTCTCAGCTCGCCGCTCAAGGTATCCATGGCCGCAACGCCGCAGCAGGACCCATTCTCATCGGTAAGGATATCCACCACCAAAGTCCTCTCATACACCACCACCCTCTGGCTCTTTCTTACTGACCTAACTAGACTTCTTTCGACCTCCGCTCCTGTGGCGTCTCCACCGGCATGAACTACTCGGGCTCTGGAGTGTCCCCCCTCAGTAGCCAGACTCAGTTTGCCTTGCTTCATATCAAAAGTTGCCCCCCTCTCCATCAGTTCCCGTATCATAGCAGGGGCCTCCTTCACCAGAAGCTCAACCGCCTGAGGATTACAGAGTCCCTGTCCGGCCCTGATGGTATCCTGGAAGTGAAGACGCCAGTTGTCCTGATGATTAACGGCAGCAGCTATGCCGCCCTGAGCATACCAGGTCGCTGACTCCTGAAGCACGCTTTTGGTAATTAGTCTCACATTGGCGAAACTGCCCACCCTTATGGCTACGGATAGGCCGGCAATTCCACTGCCGACAACGATTACGTCACTTATCTCATCCGTCGGATGATATTGGGTAAGGTCGATCAGGTATCGGGATGGCAATTTGCCTCACTCCGAGGCTCACTAGAAAAAGGATGGACAAACAAAGGATTCTGGTGATTTCCCCTAAAAACTGGCTGACACCCATTGCCAAATACGAACACGTGTTCTAGACTGAGCTTATGGCAGAAGAGAATGTGATCCTAGCCTCGCTGAACGTTTCAGCGGCTAGGAACTCAAGCTCGCTTCCCTTCCGCCATGTGGAGATGGATCGTGTACCATCTCCCGGATGCCCGTAGTGCATCCGCCGGGCTAGACACCAGGCTAAACGAGGTAGCGAACTCCTCACCTCGGTCAATCAGCCTGGTTAAAACACCCGTGTCATAGTTGTCTATAAAACGGGTAACTATCAGGCTTCTCGCCTCTCCTATTTCACCGCCAACATCTTGTCTATAGCTCGCCTGGCCCCCAAAGCCACGTCCGAAGGCACCTCAATGCGGGGAGCCATCTCTTCCAGCGCCCACAGTACTTTCTCCAAATTAATCAGTTTCATGTTGGGACAGATGGCTCGAGGGGAAGCGGGATAGAATTTTTTGTCCGGATTTTCTTTCTGAAGTCTATGAATGATGCCCACCTCTGTCCCTACAATTATCTCTTCAGCGTCGCATTCCCGGGCGTATTTCAGTATCCCGCTGGTACTGGCTACGCCATCCGCTAGTTCTATCACCTGAGGGGTACACTCGGGGTGAACCACGACTTTAGCTTCAGGATGCTCTTCTTTTAATTTTACTATGTCTTGAGGCAAAATCCTAACATGAGTAGGGCAAAATCCGTTCCAAAGGATGATTTTTTTGTCGGTCTTGGTAGAAACGTAGTGG
Source organism: uncultured Actinomycetota bacterium (assembly GCA_964469465.1). GTDB lineage: Bacteria > Actinomycetota > Humimicrobiia > Hakubellales > Hakubellaceae > Hakubella. Next base: position 835 of record CAYYBB010000134.1, on the reverse strand, counting down.
CCCAGATATTTGTCCGGGACAAAAAGGATTTCCTCTACTCCGGCCAGAGAATCTATGACTCTGGCCGCATTGGCAGAAGTACAGCAGATATCACTTTCGCTCTTGACTTCTGCGGTGGAGTTTACATAGCATACTACGGTAGCCTCTGGACATTGCTTCTTTCTTACCCTTAGTTGATCGGCCGTGATCATGTCTGCCATGGGACATCCTGCATCGAGGTCCGGCAGGAGAACGACCTTCTGGGGGCAAAGGATGGCGGCTGTCTCGGCCATGAAATGAACTCCGCAAAAAACGATCACATCTGCATCAGTGCCGGCGGCCTGCTGGCTCAGACCCAGAGAATCGCCCACAAAGTCAGCAATGTCCTGAACCTCTCCTATCTGGTAATTGTGGGCCAGGATAACGGCATTCCTTTCCCGCTTTAACTTCTCTATCTTACTTCTTAAAATTTCGGCAGGCATCCAATAATCTCTCCTGCAGCTCCTCCTCCGATCTCACATTGGTCACATCGGGCTTAAGCCTTTCCACCAGCCTGATAGCGCATCGGACGATCATGGTGTTAGGAATCTTGTGCCCTCCGGTCTTTTTGGACTCCATCCCCAGACCATCCAGGTACTCCACCATCTCTGCTGGCATAGTAATGGGCACGCGAAAATAGTTTTCTTTGCTCTCTGTTACCATGGGGCTCCCTCCTCTTGATTTTGTACATCTTTGAAGCAAAGGCAAGAACCGATTCTCGTCTAAAGCTACAGGTATTGACACGGTACGTTGCATAGTTATGTGAACTACCCCGCCCTTACGGACGGGGCTTCCAAACAGGAAGCCATTAAGGTTT
>CAYYBB010000133.1:2196-5910 GCA_964469465.1 uncultured Actinomycetota bacterium | reverse complement strand
AAGGGGGGAGATGAGATCGGAACTACAGACTTCTACATCTATTTAACATTCATAATTGTCTCGGCAGCAGCAGGGCTAGCCCTGGGATATCTATTAAGAAATGTCCTCAGCAAGGCCAGGGTAGAATCTGCGGAAGCCACAGCTAGAAGGCTGGTCCAGGAAGCAGAGAAGCAGGCCTCGGCAGCCAAGAAGGAAGCTCTACTCGAAGCCAAGGATGAGATTTATAACCTGAGGACCGAAGCCGAAAGGGAGATTCGGGAGAGAAGAGCAGAGCTTCAACGTTTGGAGAGTAAATTGCTTCAGAGAGAGGAGCTTCTGGAAGAGAGATCCATAAAGCTGGAGCAGAAAGAGAAACAGATAAGCTCTCAAGAGAAGGAAAATGCCAGAATTCAGGCAGAGCTCAGCGAAGTCCTGCGGAAGGAGAGACTTAAACTGGAGGCCATAGCCGGCCTCTCCTCGGCGGAAGCTAAAGCTTTGCTTATGAAGCGACTGGAAGAAGAGGCTCGTTATGAGAGTGCCAGGAAGATAAGGGAGATTGAACTAGAAGCCAAGGAGGAAGCTGAGAAGAGAGCAAAGAAGATAATCTCTCTGGCTATTCAGAGATGTGCCTCCGACCATGTGGCTGAAACTACCGTCTCTGTAGTTTCCCTGCCCTCTGATGACATGAAGGGCAGAATAATAGGACGAGAGGGGAGGAACATCCGGGCTTTTGAAAATTTGACTGGCATAAACCTGATTATTGATGATACGCCTGAAGCAGTTATTCTCTCCAGTTTTGATCCTATAAGGAGGGAGATCGCACGAGTAACACTGGAAAGTTTGATCGCCGATGGTAGAATTCAGCCGGTCCGCATCGAGGAGATGTTTAGCAGGGCCACCGCCCTGGTCAACGAGCAGATCAAGCAGGAAGGTGAACGGGCTATTTTTGAGGCCGGTGTTTCGGGGCTGCATGGCGAACTGATCAAAGTCCTAGGAAGGCTGAGATTTCGTAGCAGTTATGGGCAGAACGTCCTCCTGCATTCCATAGAAACAGCTCATCTGGCCGGGATCATGGCCGCTGAACTGGGCCTTGGCATCAAAAAAGCCAAAAGAGCCGGGCTGCTTCACGACATAGGAAAGGCTATCGACCACGAGGTAGACGGCCCTCACGCTATTATAGGGGCCGATTTAGCCTGGCGTCTGAACGAACCCGAGGATATCCGTCATGCTATAGAGAGCCACCATAATGATCGAGAGCCTCAGTCTATCCTGGCTGTTTTGATCCAGGCTGCTGATGCCATTTCCGGAGCCAGGCCAGGAGCCAGACGGGAGACTCTGGAAAGCTACGTCAAGAGGCTGGAGAACATTGAGAGGATAGCCAACGAATTCAAGGGCGTGGAAAAGAGCTTCGCCATGCAAGCAGGAAGAGAAGTGCGAGTCGTGGTGCAACCGGAGGTCATAGATGACGTTCAGTCAGCTCGTATCGCCCGGGAGCTGGCCAAAAAGATCGAGGAGGAGCTGGAATACCCTGGCCAGATTAAAGTTACGGTGATCCGGGAGACCAGGGCTATCGAATACGCAAAGTAAAAGAACCAGGTTTCCGAGGGGAGAAGGGAAATGGCTGCTGACCTTCACATTCACAGCAGTGCCTCAGATGGGAGCTATACTCCAGAGCAAATTGTGGACATGGCCAGAAGTTTGGGAATAAGAACCATCTCCATTGCTGATCATGATAGCGTGGAGGGTGTGGAACGAGCTCTCAACTATGGCCTCCGGGAAAACGTCAAGGTCATACCTGCTGTGGAATTGTCCAGTGAGTCAGAAGTGGGGGATTTCCACTTTATCGGCTATTTTATCGATCACAAAAATATCTCTCTCCAAAGACATCTGGCCAAGTTTCGGGAGAAACGCCTGGTTAGAGCCGAGAAAATAGTGGGCAAATTGACAGATTTCAGCATAGATCTTGATTTCGACCAAATTCTGGCCGACAGCCAGGGCGGGTCGGTGGGCCGAGTCCACCTGGCCCGGGAGCTGATTAGAAAAGGATATGCCCAGAGCATAGAAGACGCTTTTGCCAGGTACCTTAGCAAGGAGAGCCGATTTTATGTTCCCAAGTTCATTTCAGAACCAGAAGAGGTTATCTCCATTCTCATCAGGGCAAACTCAGTTCCGGTACTCGCTCATCCCGGCCTTCTGGGATCTGAGGACAAGATCCGCTTCCTGGCAGAAAAGGGTGTGCGAGGTATTGAAGTATATCATCCCAAACATGACCCCTGGCTGACCTCCCGGTACGCCCAAATAGCCGAGGAGTTAGGGCTGGTCAAAACTGGTGGATCCGATTTTCACGGCCCGGGCTCTCGAGATAATGAAAGTCTAGGTTCGGTACTGATACCTGATCAACTGGTGGACGAATTGCGGCAGGAGCACAAGAGGCTATCGGAGCTTTTGCTGAATCACTACTATGGGTAAGAAATTTTACATCCGCACCTTCGGGTGCCAGATGAACAAGCATGACTCGGAGCGCATAGCAGGACTTCTCTCGGAATGTCATTTCCAGGAGACTCTGGAGATAGGCCAGGCTGATATCATAATTTATAACACCTGTAGCGTCCGGGGAAATGCCGACAACAGGGTGTTCGGCCACCTGAGCCAGCTTGCATCCCTCAAGGAAAGAAAAAGAAACCTGAAGGTAGTAGTTGCCGGGTGCATTGCCCAGAAGATGAAAGAGGACCTGTTGGAAAGATCTCCTCATGTGGATATAGTGGTGGGTCCTAATGACCTGGGCGCGCTGCCCCATCTGATCAGGATGAGAGAAGAGAAAAAGGCCCGCCTTTGCCAGGCCGAGGATAAACCGCAACAAGAGATAACCTCCCTTCCCTCCAAGAGAAAATCTGCCTTCAAAGCCTGGCTACCCATTATGACCGGTTGCGATAATTTTTGTAGCTATTGCATCGTCCCTTACGTCCGAGGCCGGGAACGCAGCAGATCTTTTGAGGAAGTTCTGAGAGAGGCTCAGAAACTGGTCGATGATGGGGTTGTGGAAATCACCCTTTTGGGCCAGAACGTCAATTCCTACCATGACGGGAACGGCAGGGGGTTCTTCCATCTCCTGGAAGCTGTCTCTCAAATAGAAGGGATCAAGAGAATAAGGTTTGCTACCTCTCATCCCAAAGACTTGAGCCCGGAAGTTATAGATCTGATCGCCCAGAGGGAGAATATCTGTAACCACATACATCTTCCCCTTCAGTCAGGATCAAACCGGATACTGTCTCATATGAATAGAAAATACACTCGGGAACACTTTCTCCATTTGACCTCCTTGATTCAGGAGAGAATACCAGAGGCGGCTCTGTCCACCGACATAATCGTGGGCTACCCCTCTGAGGAAGAAGAGGACTTCTGGGATACAGCGGATATGCTCAAGAAATGTCGCTTCGATCAAGCTTTCATTTTCGAATTCTCTTCCCGCCCCGGAACGGCTGCCTCTATGATGGAGGATAGGATATCTAAAGCTGAAAAGCAGAGGAGATTCAGGATCGTCAATGATCTACAGAATGAGATCTCCTGGCAAAAGAATAGATCCTACATCGGTAAATGTGTAACAGTACTGGTGGAGGGAAGGAGCAAGAAGGACCCCGGTGAGATTTCGGGAAGGACTGATAATAACAAGGTGGCCAACTTCCCTGGCGGCTCAGAGTTGATAGGGAAAATGGTAAGTGTTAAGATAGTTAATGC
>CAYYBB010000133.1:0-2096 GCA_964469465.1 uncultured Actinomycetota bacterium | reverse complement strand
TTTCAGATTAAAGTCCTTCTATTGAACCAGAGGCTTCAGAGTGTCCAGAATAATCGAAAAAGCCCATGAGTTAGAACAAGCTATAGCGGAGTCCGAGGAGCTCCAAAGCGTCCTCTACTATAGAAAGCAGTTGATCAGGAATCCGGATTCTTTCATTCTGTACAACGACTATAAGAATCTGCAGAGGAGTCTTTTATCCAAAAAGAACAACAACCAGGAGATCTCTCCCGAAGAGCTGGAGAGACTGAAAGAGCTTCAGGAACTTCTGGAAAAGGATGAAACGATCCGGCTTCTCCTGGAAAGCGAGGAGAGGCTTAATAAGATCTTGACTCAAGTCAACACTATCGTCGCTAAGGCTCTGGCTGCATCCGAGACCCAATGAAGGCGATGAACATAAATGGGTGGCATAATCCGAGGTATTATAGCCCCTCATCCTCCCATTATTGTTCCTGACATAGGGAGAGGGGAAATCTCAAAGGTGAGAACGACTATCGATTCTCTTAATCTCCTGGCCGAGGAGGTTCAGAGAATCAAGCCAGAACTGATGATCGTCATCTCACCTCATAGTCCCTTTTTTTATGATTCCTTCGCTATCAACAATGATCAACCTTTGTATGGCGACTTCTCTGCTTTTGGCGCTTCTCACCTGGAGTTCCGCTTTGATAACGACCTATCCTTCGTGGAAGAGGTTACAAGCGCGGCCCGCACTCATCATCTGAAGGTAACTCCGTTCACCAGTCGCAGGACCACTTTTTCCAGATACGATGGACTGGACCACGGTGTCCTGGTACCTCTCTACTACCTGGCCAGGAACTATCGGTCCAAAATTGTCAATGTATCTATCTCTGGCCTGGACTATAGGTCTCACCAAAAGTGGGGCTCTCTACTGGCCCAAGTGGCCGAGAACAGGGGAGAGAAAACCATTTTTGTGGCATCCGGAGACCTGTCCCACCGTCTCATTCCCGGGGCTCCTGCCGGCTATAGCCCTCGGGGCGGAGAGTTCGATGAAAAGATTGTGGAGATAGTCCGGAGCGGAGATCTTGCCTCTCTCACTACCTTGGATGCTGATCTCATCGAAAGCGCTGGCGAGTGTGGACTGCGATCTTTGATTACTCTTCACGGATGCCTGGACCGAAAAAACTACCAGTGCGAATTTCTCTCCTACGAAGGCCCCTTCGGAGTAGGATACCTGGTGGCCCAGGTTAAACTCAACACCCTTTGAAATGGATGAGCAAAGGAGCACTCTGTTGGAAAAGGACGAAGCATCGCCGGGCAAAAATCCCTATGTGGAGCTAGCCAGGAAGGCCATAGAAGCCTATATCCGCCACGGAAGGGTTCTCTCGGAGGAGCATGCTGATCCCCTCCTGAGAAATCAGAGGGCTGGGGTTTTTGTGTCGATCAAGAAAAGGGGGAGTCTCAGGGGGTGTATAGGGACTATCCATCCGGTGAGGAGAAATCTGGCTGAGGAGATTATCCATAACGCCATATCTGCAGCTACCAGGGATCCTCGCTTTCCGGCCCTTACCGAAGATGAACTGAAAGACCTATCTTTCTCGCTAGATGTGCTGGGTGAACCGGAGAAAGTAGCCAATATGTCGCAGTTAGATCCCCGCAAATACGGAGTAATAGTTAAGTCGGGACCGGCAGTAGGTCTTTTGCTGCCAGATCTGGAAGGGGTAGACACTCCGGAGACCCAGGTAAAAATAGCTCTTAGAAAAGCGGGTCTCAGCCCCTCCGAAAACTACGAGCTTTTCCGATTCCAGGTCGCAAGGCATAAAGAGAGCACTTAATCGGTGAAAGAGGATTATCGAAATTAAGAAGGACATTCTTGTTGCCATCGTAGGTCCAACTGCTGTCGGCAAAACTCGTGTTTCTGCTAGGTTAGCCACACTGGTGGGCGGAGAAATCGTATCCGCTGATTCTTCCCAACTTTATCACCAGATGGATGTAGGTACGGCCAAGCCAGATCCGGAAATTATGTCTACAGTGCCTCATCATCTGGTAGATAGTTTTGACCTTGACCACCCTATCACTGTCGCCGAATATCAGAGACTTGCCAGGCAGGAAATACAGGGTATAATCGAAAGAAAACATCT
>CAYYBB010000132.1:0-5920 GCA_964469465.1 uncultured Actinomycetota bacterium | reverse complement strand
TTGACAAAATCGAGCACCTTCTGGTTCCCGCTCTCTATCCCGTAGCTTATCTGCCAACATCCCGCCCTTTTCATCAACTTCAGCATATCTCGGTCCACTGAATTCACTCGGCCCAGACTGGACCAGGAGATTTTCAAATTTTCCCTTAAAATTTCCTCACAGATAGCGATCAATCTGGACTTAAAGGTTACAAAAGTATCGTCCTCGATCAGAAATTCCCTGATCCCGTACCTATTCACCAGATCCCTTAGCATCTCCATTACGTAATCGACGCTGTGCCCCCGGCAAACCGATCCGAACACCGAACGATCGCAAAAAATGCATTTGTAGGGACAGCCTCGAGAAGTGACTATGGAAGCGGCAGGTAGCCTTTTAAAGCGAAAGGCTGGAGGCCTGTAAGCATGGGGGAAGTCAGGCAGGAGATCAAAGGCCGGGAAAGGTATCCTGTCCAGGTCCCTGATGAAAGGTCTCGTCCCGGTAACTACCACCTCTCCCCCATCTCGGTAAACTATGCCTTTAACATCTTTCAGATCCGCACCGTTTTCGTAGGCCTCCAGAAGCTCCACTATGGTGTCCTCGCCTTCCCCCAGGACTCCCGCATCAAACTGGGGAAACATCTCCATAGTTTCCCTGGGCACTGCCGTTACATGGGCTCCACCGATTACCACCCTGATGCGCTTATCTGCCTCCTTGATTATTTCAGCAAGCTTAGCTGCGCTAAAAACGGAGAGGGTGAGAGTGGTTATTCCCACGTAGTCAGGTGAGACTTCCATTATCTCTCGAAGAGCATCCCCGTGATCATAACCCCAGGAAGCAGCTTCAATGATCTTCACTTTATGGCCGGCCTGGCGCAGGACTGCCGCCAAAATACATATGCCGATGGAGGGAAGAGTATTTCCCGCTTCGGAGAGATCTCCATATCTTTCTTCTAAAGACAAAGGAGGATTAACTAAGACTATGGAAGCCATTTACTATTCTCCAATTTCTGTAATCGTCCCATAACCGGTGGGCACCAGTTTCCATGACCATTGAAGTGACGATTCATGTCCATTAATCAGAAGTTTTGTCTTGCTCATCTTATATGACCAAAAATTCTCACCGCTTAGTATGTTTTGGCACGGTCACAATTTCTCGATAAATATACGTCGCCTCGACCATCCACCGACCCTTAACTCTATCGAGATAACATTAACTCCTCTAGCGAGAACAGGATTCTCCTTCATGCTGGCCTGGCCTAAGAAGCACTTCCGAGTAAACACCCTGAATCTGCTGGGCCACCTGGGACCAGTCATATTTCTGCTTGACAAGCTGGACATCTACTTCTCCTCTTTTCTCGGTAACTTCCTGGATCACCTGGGCAGTCTCCACTGGATTATTTCCCTCTACCCTATGGACCAGAGCTTCCAAATATCTATCTGCCTGATAACCACGGGACACTATAGCCGGAACCCCGGATGCCAGAGCTTCCAGCACCACCTTGGGTGAACCCTCATAATGAGAAGGCAGAACCAGAACATCGGCCAGCCTATAATAAGGAGGCAGATCATGATAGGGAATGTACCCCAGGAAAAAAACCCTGTCCACAAGAGCTTTCTCCCGTGCTACTCTAAGAATATTCCTATAGTACCATTTTTCCTGAGCTGTCCCCACTACCAACAGTTTATATCTCTTTTCCAAAAATTGCAGGGCTAAAATGGGGTTTTCTAAGTTCTTCCTCTCCCTCAATACCCCTACAAACAGGATAATTATATCCTTCTCTCCATCGACGCCCTCCACATGAGCCTTCTGACTATTAGGGGTAAAAAGTTTAGTGTTTACTCCATTTGAGATTACCAAAACCTTTTTGGGATCGGCCTTATAAAACCTTTGGACCTCTTCCCGTACTGACTCACTCACACAGACTATCTTATCTGCTACCTGGCACCCAATTCTTTCCGAGAACCGGTGGAGCATCCATTCCAGGCTGGTCCAAAAATCCATCTTTGGTGAGCTCCGCTGCCAACGCCCTGCTGCCGTGATATGCATGTGTAAGATATAAGGAATTTTCCTTTTTATCCCTATCTTTCTAGCCAGATGGTAAAAAAGGGGGCTAAAATTATGACCATGGATCAGGTCGAATTTGCAGGTTCTGGTTAGTCTTAAAAGAGAAAACAAAACGGCTGGGGCATAGGTCAAAAGGATACCAATTTTGGGAATAGCGCTCAAAAGTCTGAGGGCCTTCAGGTTTTTCTCTGAATAGCTCTTGTGCCTGGGCCAACCCCCACAAAGTACAGTTACCTCATTTCCCAGCTCTGCCTGGGCTTTGCTAAGCTCGTAAGTACCCGGGCTAAGTCCACTCCAGGGAGGGGGGAAGTCGTAAACTATGCGCAGTATGTTCATAGCCCTCTCATAACGCTAATGTAGAATTTTGACTGAACCTTCCCAGGGCTGAAGCCCGGGGCTTGCGGCAAACTGGGTCTTGGTTAATGTAGAATTCTCAGTTATTGATCTAGGACTTTCAGGCACGTATCAAAAACACCAAGATATTCTTGTACGATCCTTCCCTGGCTGAAGTTCATTTCCGCTCTCCTCCGAGCATTTTCAGAAAGTCTATCCGCCAGGCTCTGGTCATCTATCAGCTCTATGGTCTTCTCCACTATCCTCTCTACATTGCCTGGCTCCACTAAAATTCCATCTCTCCCGTCTTCGATAGCCGAAGGTATGCCTCCAATGCGTGAGGCAATAATAGGCTTACCACAGGCCATAACCTCTGGAATAATTAAAGGAAATCCCTCAAAACGGATGGTAGGGTTTAAGAAAATATCACAGGCATTTATGTAGGCAGGCATTTCATCATTGTTGACGTAGCCGCAAAGAATCACCTTATCGTTTAGAGGTAGACGGTTAACTATTTTGGACAAATTTGGATAGTAACTCCCTTTCCCAACAATCATCAACTTCACATTTTCCTTCTTCTTAACAATCTCGGGTAGGGCTTTTACTGCTAAATGCATTCCCTTGTCCACTTCAACCCTTCCGGCTACCAGCAACAGGACTTCCTTTTCTCCTATCCCGTATCTCTCCCGTATGTAATTCCGTTTTTCGTTTGAGACCTTAAAGACATCCATGTCCACTGCATTGGGTATGGTCACAACCTTTTCTCGAGCCAGGCCATATTCTCTGATGGCAGTTTCGGCAATTTCCCGGCTCACTGCGATTATTTTAGAGGCCTGACTCAGGAATCCACGCCAACACAGAAGATAATATCGGACTAATCTTCCTAAGCGATATAAAAATTTGGCCATTTCCATAAAAGTGGGGCTCTGCCGCACACCTCTCCAAATACTGTGCAAATCTGACAAAGTCGTTCCCTGAAGGACAACTATGTAAGGCACCTGTCTTTCTTTGTCTCCAAACTGGTAATAGCCAAAAGCGCCCAAGCTATGGCTGCAAATCAGATCGAACTTTATGTTCTGGTGAAGCTCGTGGAACTTATCCGCACTCCTCTGCCAAAAGAGAGTAGTGTATCTACCAGGAGGAGTGCCTTTTAAAAAATGATAGGCTACATCCCCCTTTCTTAAGAATTCTAACCCTTCTGGATGCCCACTAGTTATGACATGGACTTTGTTACCCCGACGGGCCAGACCTTCACAGAGCAGTCGGTTCTGCCGTTCCATCCCCCCACCTACGCCGTGCTCCTCTACTATTCGAATAAAGACACAGATATTGATTGCTACCCTCCTTTTGAACTGGAAATCTACAAATTATCTTGGTAAAGTAGTTATCAAATACAAATTATAGCGGGACATACTTGAATATGAAACTTAAAACCTCCCAAGATCCCCAAAGATTACTATTATTCGTCATCACCTTAGTTATCTATCTAGTTTTTGCGCTGTTCAAAATAGATGATTTTAGGCTTACTGGAGATGAACCCCATTATTTGCTGGTGACCCACAGCTTATTATTCGATGGAGATATCGAACTAACCAATAATTACGCTAATGAAGATTACAAATTGTTTGGAAGAGAGCTCCCCATGGAGCCCCATGCGATCGACAACAAAGCTGGGAAAACTTATACATACCATATGATAGGCCTATCTATCTTAATCCTGCCCGCTTATGCTCTAGGAAATCGACTTCTGGTCGTCCTTTTTATGGGTCTTCTTACCGCTCTTTTCTCAATAGAGTCTTACTCTCTGTGCCATGACATCACTAGAAACAAATGGGCATCCACTCTGGCCTGGCTATCTACCTCCCTCACCTCTCCCATTCTTTTCTACTCCCTTCAAATTTATCCAGAAATCCCGGGTGGCCTACTAGTAGTTCATTCCTTAAGAAAGATCCTCAATCTGAAAAACTCAGAAACCAGCTCCCAAAATAGTCTGGCACTGGGCCTATATCTCTCCCTTTTGCCCTGGTTGCATCTTCGTTTTATTGTCAGTGTGGGGGTCCTGCTTGCTCTATTTCTGATTAAGACCAGAAGGATCCTCAGAAGAACTTTTCTGGTGCTCATTCCACTGCTCATGTCAGGATTGGCAATGGCCCTCTACAACTATCATATCAGAGGTAACCCTCTTCCCATGGGATCAGGGATGCTCTTCCAAAATCTGTCCTACCAGGGATTTTCAGGCTTATTCTTAGATCAGGAGGCAGGACTCTTGGTCTTTTCTCCCATATATATGCTCATATTTTTCGGTTTTGTGGTACTCTTCTTCAACTGGAGAAAGATTTTCTATCCTTTGTTTGCTGTTTTTGTCACTTATTTTGCTATATCTGCCTCCGGTTTTGCTTATGGTGCCTGGTGGGGCGGTTACAGCCCGGCTCCCAGGTTTTTGGTCCCTATGGTTCCCCTTCTCACCGTAGCCATAGCTGCCAGCTACTATGCGGCCAGGGGAAATCGGCTAAGATATCTTTTCTACGTCCTTTCCCTTTTCAGCCTTTCTTTGGCCTATTTTCTCTCTGCTAAGCCGGAAGAGTACCTTTATGTATCCGATGACGGCATCAACAACTTTCTTAGAGATCACAGCTCTTTGATAGATCTAACCAAACTTTTCCCAGCCTACTTTGATCCAACCCGTCCAAACTCTTTTTTAACATTAATATGGATATTTGCCCTTTTACTGCTTACATTACTCCTTCTCTTCCTTTTGCGGGGGAATATTCACATCAAGCTCAGAGACGCTGAGTCTTCTCCACCCAGAGCAATTACCATGACAACCAGCAAGAGATAGAAGCAAGCATTAGACGGGATGACCTGGAAGAGAATCAAGAAAAAGAATTTAAGCTTGAGTTACAATCAGACAGAACTCTCAAGCGGAGATAGCCAATGAAGGGGGCGATAAGGCTCTACCTTGACGAGAATGTCCACAAGAAGACGTGCTTCGCTCCTCGACATATGAGATCTATTTGTTATACTGGTTATAGTGATAGCACTCTGGAGAACCGAAAGGTTGCTCCAGTTTTTTTATGGTAAGCTTGCCGAATCATTTCTGGGCTATTTGTGCCTTTATCTTACGTAAATGAAGGAATTTAGCTCTTTCTATATCACCTTTGCTCTCGAGCAAACAAACTTGAAATCTACTCATTATCGCTCTTCTTTTTGATTTTAGTTATTTTTTGAGGAGAGTTGCAGATTCTGTGATATAATTTTCCTACATAGAGTTGATAGGAGAAGAGACAAATGGAGAAGAAATATACAGCAATAGTCCGTAAAAGCAAGCTTGAATATGTTGCGCTATGTTTGGAGCTCAATGTTTCTGCTCGTGGCGAAGACCTGGCAGATGTGGAGAAAAACCTGAGAACAGGGATAGAATTGTATCTGGTAGATATAAAGGAGCATCCAGAGACTGCGGTATCCTCTATTTCCACTGATGAATTCATTGAGTTTCTGAGAGATACAGAACCTGAGTGGTATAAGGAGCCAGGGGAAGGTGTGC
>CAYYBB010000131.1:0-5946 GCA_964469465.1 uncultured Actinomycetota bacterium | reverse complement strand
CTGGCGAAGGCGATGAGGGGACTGGAGTTGGAGACGATGGTCACCGGGACTCTCCCACGGCTTTCCGTAGGTTAGCGGTCCCTTCCTTTAGTTCTTCGGGGGAGAGGTCTACCATAGGAATGTTATGCTCAGCCATTAGATCGTAGAACTCCCAACAGTTCGTTCCTAGGAGTTGGGCTGCTTTTCCCTGGGATATTTTCTTTTGGCGCAAGAGTTCCAGAACGGCCGCCTCCTTGACCTTTGTTGCAGCCTCTTCCGAGGACCCAAAGCAGGAAAGAACTTCCTCAGGCATCTCTATCTCCAATTTCAGTGTTCTGACCAAGGTGTAACCTCCTATCCTGAAAATACCCCTTTTTCATCCTTTCGTGGTGCCGCTGTAGGCGGCATGAGTGACTTGTATCTAATTGCAGAGCTATTTTATCATATCCTTGAGGTACTCCGACACGCAGCCCAAGGCCATTTCATTCTTATCCTAGATGGTTACCCAAATAGTCTCGATTCGATTTTAATAGGAATGCCCCGATTCTAGCCTCTTCTACTTTTCGAGATCAAAGAGAGCCATCACTTTCTTTGCCGAAGGTGTTTCCTTTTCTCATTGGTATCATAATTATGCAGTGCCCACATCTACATTCAACTGGTGAGCAGTGGTAGACGAGGTATCAGTTCAGCTATGTAGAACCTACAAATCCCAACAATAGTATAATAACTCTCAGGAGGTTCTATTACCGATGAAGCTGATGATAGGTCTGGGTAATCCAGGAAAGGAGTATGAGCGATCCCGCCATAATGTGGGTTTTATGATTGTGGATGAGTTCAGGATCAAGCTGGGGGAGAAGCAGGAGGCGGTCGAGCACGAGGCCCAGGTGAGCAAGGGCAAATTCGCTGACCAGGAGATAGTCATAGCCAGGCCCATGACTTACATGAATAACAGCGGGCAAAGTGTAGCCGGGCTGGTGAGAGCCTACCAGCCAGCTATGGAGGATCTTCTGGTGGTGCACGATGATCTGGATCTGCCTCTTTTTACGCTCCGGTTTAAACAGGGGGGAGGCAGCGCTGGCCACAATGGAGTGAGGTCCATAATGGAAGCTCTGGGTACGGATGAGTTTTGTCGCCTGCGCTTTGGCATAGGAAGGCCACCGGGGAGGATGGATCCGGCCGCCTATGTTCTGGAGCCCTTTGCTAAGAAAGAGATGGAGGAGCTGGGCTTTTATTTGGGGCAGGCAGCCGATGCCCTGGCCATCTATGTGGAGCTGGGGATAGAAATGGCTATGAATAGGTATAACAGCGCTTAAGGGGAAATTATCAGGCGATGGACAGTGTTGGGATGTTCTGGTGTTGCCCATAAGGTTAACAACCGAGAAAGGTTTGGCGCAGGGATCATGGCCTTTTCGGAATCAGGAGCCAAATGGTAGGCAAATATGACCTTATCCCAGATTCAATTTGTAGGCAGGTGTCAGAATGTCCAGCACACTTCTTGCCCAAAATGGTCAGTTGGAAAGTAGGATCCCTTTTCATCATACCAGGGTGCGGCCCGCCGAATGAGAGTTAGTTAAGTTAGATTGGCCAAAATACGAGCAGACTGGCATAGTGAGTAGAGACAAAACAAATGCATTACCTGGTTGATTACTTTCTTACCACTAAAAATTGGCAAAGGTTTGAAGAGGGGATAGGAGGGCGAGGGGAGATTTCCGTTCATGCCCCTTCTTATGTCTGGCCTCTGCTTCTGGCTGGCCTTTTTCGATCCCGCGCCAGGCATGTCCTGGTCCTCTTACCCTCGGTGGAGGAGGCCGAGAAGCTGCAGGATGATCTTTCCGTGTTTCTGGAAGAGTCTGAGACGGTCTACTTCCCGCCCCGAGAGAACCTTCCTAGCGAGGAACTTTCTCCCCACCGGGAGACCTCAGGGAATAGGAACAAGGTCCTCTACCGGCTGAGAAGTGGGGGAAAGTTACTAGTGATAACCTCGGCCAGAGCGGTGATGGACCGGCTTCCCTCTCCCGAGGATGGCGTCTATCTTCCCCTGTCTATTACAGAGGGAGATCAGATTTCCATGGAGGAGATAATCGAGAAACTCAATTCCTTTGACTATAAGCGCACGGAACGGACTTTGGAGAGAGGGGACTACAGTGTCCGGGGCGGAATTATCGACGTTTTTGGAGTGACCTCTGAGCATCCCTGTCGGATTGAGTTATTCGGAGATGTGGTGGAGTCCATCCGAAGCTTTAGCCCGGCTACCCAGAGATCCATGGGGCGGCTTAAGGAAGTGGAGATATTCTCCTGCCGGGAGATATTGGGCAAACCGGGCAAAGTAAAGCTCTTTGATGAGGAGGGCTATTTTCATGGCATTGAGAGATTTCTTCCCCTCTTTCATCAGCAGACTTCCACTCTGTTTTCCTATCTAGGCGATGATCTGGATGATGGCTCCACGGTCGTATTTGTAGAACTGGCCGAGATAAGGCGAAAACTCCAGGAAGACTACGATCTGACCATGGACCTCCAGAGACACAAAGCCCCCGACCAGATGGACCTTCTGCTCTCCTCCATTCTGGTCCCGGAGGAGCTGACCAGGGTCTTCTCTGGCCCTAAGCTTTATCTCTCCTCCTTCCAGAAAGAACTTCCCTCCAGGAAAACCGTCTCCCTGCAGGCCTGGCCTCAACGGAGTTTTGGGAGTGATCTGGAGAAGTTCACCAGTGCGGTGCGGGATGATCTGGATAATGGTCAGAAGATTATTATCTCCCTGAAGACACCCAGCCGGGCCGAGCGGATCCGAGAAGCCCTGGGGGATGAAGATATCTCTTTTCATTTTCTTCCCCAGGAAGTTGATCTGGAGAAAGTCCGGGCTCCCCTTATTGAGGTTACCTCTTTAAGCGAGGGCTTTGTCCTGCCTGAAGAGGGGATTTCTGTTTATACCGAGAGGGAGATATTTGGTCAGGTGGTGAGAGTACGGAGGCTGCGACGTATCTCGGAGGGCGTCCCCCTGGCCCGGATCTCCGACATTAAAAAGGGCGACTACGTGGTTCATCTCAACCATGGTATCGGAAAGTATGCCGGCCTGGTGCAACGGGAGATCGATGGTATCAGGAGGGACTATTTTCTTCTGGAGTATGACCGAGGCGACAGACTCTATGTCCCTGCCAGCCAGATTCAGATGATCCAGGCCTATGTAGGAGAGGAAGAGCCCACTATCCACCGCCTCGGCTCGGTGCGGTGGTCCCAGATCAAGAGAAGGGTCAAGAGCTCGGTCAGAGAGCTGGCCCGAGAGCTTTTGAGCCTCTATGCGGCCAGGGAACAACTGGAGGGCTTTGCTTTTCCCCAGGATACGGTCTGGCAGAGAGAACTGGAGGACACCTTTCCCTATGAAGAAACCCCCGACCAACTGCGGGCTATACAGGATGTGAAGAAGGATATGGAGATACCCAAACCCATGGACCGCCTCATCTGCGGAGATGTGGGATACGGAAAGACCGAGGTGGCGCTCCGGGCAGCTTTCAAGGCGGTCACGGCTGGAAAGCAGGTTCTTTTCCTGGTTCCTACCACCGTACTGGCCCAACAGCATCATACCACTTTCTCCTCCCGCCTGGCTCCCTTCCCTATCCGGGTAGAGGTCATGAGCCGACTCCGGTCTCCTCAGGAGCAAAAGAAGGTGCTGGACGGACTGGCTGATGGTACCGTGGACATTGCCATTGGAACTCATCGTCTTCTCCAGGAGGATGTGCGGGTCAAGGATCTGGGTCTGGTCATCATAGATGAGGAACAAAGGTTCGGAGTAATGCACAAGGAAAAGCTCAAGATGCTGCGGAAAGTAGTAGATGTGATGACCCTGACTGCTACTCCTATTCCCAGGACTCTCCATATGTCTTTAGTGGGTATCAGAGACATGAGCATTATCGATACTCCTCCCGAGGACAGACTTCCCGTAGTGACCTATGTGGGAGAGCTGGACTACGATCTGATCAAGGGAGCAATTGAAAGAGAGCTGGCCCGGGGCGGCCAGGTCTTCTATGTGTACAACCGGGTGGAGGGAATCGAATTTATCGCCCACAAGATCCAGAGGCTGGTCCCCCGGGCCAGAATTGCTGTGGCTCATGGACAACTGGATGAGGCAGCCCTGGAGAAAGTTATGGTGGATTTTGTGGATCGAAAATATGATCTCCTCATCTGTACCACCATTATAGAGTCCGGTCTGGATATTCCCTCGGTCAACACCATGATTGTGGAGAGGGCTCAGCTTCTGGGTCTGGCCCAGCTCTACCAGTTACGAGGGAGAGTGGGGAGAGCCGGAGAGAGAGCTTATGCCTATTTCTTCTACCAGAAAGAAGATAAACTGACTTCCGCGGCCTTTCAGAGACTGAAAACCATCTATGAGTTCACCGAGCTGGGTTCTGGTCTCCGAATAGCTATGCGAGATCTGGAAATTCGGGGAGCCGGAAATATCCTGGGGCCCGAACAGCACGGCCACATTGCCTCGGTTGGCTTCGAGCTCTACTGTCAGTTGGTACGGGAGGCGGTGGATGAGATCAGAGGAATAAAGAAGGAGCGGGAGATAAAAGTCACTATCGACATGCCTGTGGATGCCTTCCTGCCTCAGGAGTACGTTGAGGAAGAGATTCTGAGGATCGAGGCTTATAGAATGATCGAGGTAACCAGGACTCTGGAGGAAGTAGAGTCGGTCCTGACCGAGTTGCAGGACCGGTTCGGCATCCCTCCTGAGCCCGCCCGCAACCTGCTGGAGATTGCTAAAATCCGGGTGAGGATGAAGGATTTGGGGATAGCTGAGCTCTCGGTCAAGCAGAGGCGAATTCATCTGGCCAAAGTCTTTCCTCAGAGATTCGACCTGGCCAAAATAAAACGAGCCTATCCTAGAAGTATATTTAAAGCCAACCTGCTGGAACTGGTTGTTCCTTTGTCTAGAGAAAAAGAACTTCTGGCCGAGGTTTTTGGTCTTCTGGATGCTATAATGAACTCTGAGCTACCCCCGGAAGAAGAGGTGGCTGAAAAAGGGGCTGCAGGATGAGCGTGTCCAAGAGCCTTTCGATTCTTTCAAAGGGCAGGTTGCTGACTAGGGCGGGGGCACACGTTAAGATGAAAGTGCCCAACAGCTTTAAGATTCTCTTAAACTGGGCAGAACCCAAGTCTTAAAGGTGAGTTTCAAAGGAAAAGGGGCTACAGTTGGAAAAGAAAGCTACTTTTGCTGAGCTAGTTGAAATAATGAGAACCCTCCGTGGTCCTGAGGGCTGTCCCTGGGACAAGGAGCAGACTCCCCAGTCCATCAAAAAGAACCTCATCGAAGAAGCCTACGAAGTGGCTGAAGCCATCGATGGTGAGGATGAAAAGGATCTGAAAGAGGAGCTGGGCGATCTTCTTTTTCAGATTATCTTTCACGCCCAGATGGCGTCTGAAAAGAAGCACTTTGATATAAACGACGTCATTGATGCTATTGCCCAAAAAATCAGGAGGAGACATCCTCACATCTTTGGTAACCTGCAGGCGGGCTCCCCGGCTGAGGTTCTGACCCGTTGGGAGCAGATCAAGCGGGCCGAAAGGGAAGAGCACGAGTCCCAACTGTCTGGCCTTCCCCTTTCGCTTCCTGCCCTTCAGTATGCCTTTGAGCTTCAGTCCAGAGCAGCCCGGGTTGGGTTTGACTGGGAGGATGGAGTGGCTATCCTCCAAAAACTGGACGAGGAAGTTCAGGAACTAAAGACGGCTTTGGAATCGGGCCAGAAGCTGGCCAGAGAGGAGATTGGGGACTTCCTTTTCACCATAGTGAACATTACCAGACATTTGGGAGTGGATGCTGAGAATGCCCTGAGGGCTACCTGTAAGAAGTTTACCCAGAGATTTAACTATATGGAGAAAAGGGCTAAAGAGATGAGGAAGACTCTTGAGGAAATGACCCTGGAGGGGAAGGACGTCATGTGGGAGGAGGCTAAGGCTAAAGATTAACAGGGA
>CAYYBB010000130.1:0-5948 GCA_964469465.1 uncultured Actinomycetota bacterium | reverse complement strand
AGAAGCTTTTATCATCAATCCGGGCTGAGGTATTGCCCTCACCCAGGATGACATATTGGTTGGTCCTTTCTCCTAAGTTTCGGGAAAGCTTTATTAAGTTCTCCAGAGTTTCTTCTTCCGTCATAACGCGCTCCTATTTTCAAATTTTTGAAATTTATCCTCAGAAAGACCTTGGGCCAGTTGGGAGAGAACTTTTCTTGATCTAGGATACCTACTCATCTAGAAGGTCCCCAGGACAGTCCCTCTCTACCCTGGTGATTTGCCTCCTCCACCTCTATCCTTCCCGAACGACTTCTGGTCAAACCACATCCACCGCTATCCCCATCTCTTCCAGTCTTCGGATAAACTCAGGATTTGTTTTGTCGTCAGTAATCACCCTGGTCAGATCAGTTACTTTAGCAAAGGTATAGAGGGCCACCTGGTTGAACTTGCTGTGATCAGCCAGAAAGTAGGCTTCCCGGGCACAGCGGACAATAAGTTTTTTCATCTCAGCTTCATTCAGATCAGGATCAGTCAAACCTTCCTCAAAGGCTATCCCCTTGGCCGAAATGAAGGCTTTGTCGGCATGAATATCATTTATGAATTTCTCGGCTGCCGGGCCTACCAGAGAGAGGGTTTTCCAACGCAGATTCCCTCCTGTCGAAACTACCTGGATTTCTCTATTACTAGACAGTTCCATCAGAGTGCTGACGAAGTTGGTGATTACCGTGAGATTGGAGCGCTCCTTGAGCTCTTTGGCCAGAGCCAAAGTGGTAGTACTGGAGTCCAGGGCCACAGAGTCACCTTCACCTATGTACTCCACAGCCTTCCTGGCAATTCTTCTTTTTTCCTCCCAGTTAGTCTGAAGTCGACGCATAAAGGAAGTCTCCAGAGCGGTGCTCAGATTCTTGATAGCTCCGCCCAAAGTCTTTTTGAGATAGCCCTCCTTTTCCAGCCTTTCCAGGTCCCGGTAAATGGTCATTTCGGAGACACCAAAGAGCTGGCTGAGCTCTTCCACTCTGACCGCTCCTTGGGAATCGATCACGTCTATTATCTTGCGCCTTCGGGAGGCTACCTGCATCTGGGGTGTGTCCTTGGTCCTCTTTATATAATCTTATTGTAAAACCAGAAGGTGTTAAAGGTCAACATTTTTTGTCAGATGTGTACTCGAAACTAAGAGGATAATTAGTTATTTTTATGTTGCTCTATATCATTCTGATCTGAGTGCCGGAGACAAGGACTGTTTCTGTGCCGAGGATGGAGCTGGTGGGGAGTGCCTGGGACTGCTATCCCTGTCGATCAGGATAATGGCCCAGTTCCTTACCTTCTTGCCGGCATCTCCATGTGCTCCACGGTGAGTTCCTCGATCTTCCCGTAATCTCTTAGATTAAAGGTGACCACTGAAAAGCCGAGGGCAATGGCCGTGGAGGCGATGATGAGGTCGTGGGCACCTACCTGAATGCCTTTCTTTACTAAATTTGCCCAAATCCGAGCATAAATGCGGGCGGCGGCTGTATCGAAAGGATAGATAGGAAAGGTCTCGATGATCTTTTCTGCATAGGCCTCTCTTTTGAGACGCCTCTTCTCCGTGTCTGCCCGGTGCACACCATGGAGTAGTTCGGATACGGTGATGACGCTAATCCCAAAAGGCTCTTCCTCTCTACCTCTGACAAAATCGTCGATGGCCAGAAGGCCTCGCTCTGCGGCAATCAGCAGGCTGGTGTCACAGATTACTCCCATTCCATCTCCCGGGGTAGGGTGGGTTGATACTTGATGACCTCCCGCATATCTGCCTCATAGACGACTGCTTCATCCCCCAGTCCGGGAATCTTTTCCAATAACCCTTTGAGTTCTCCTAGGGTATGTTCTTTTTGCAGTATCTCCACAGGTCCTATAGAGGCTACCGGTTTCCCGCCCCTCACAATGATGTAGTGGTTTCCCCGAAACTTCACCCTATTTAAAACCTCGGAAAACCTTCGCGCGGCCTCCGTTGCCTTGATGGTCTTTTCCATACAAGCCTCCTATGTAGAATATGATAATCATATTATACGCATTTTCTTCGCTAATTCAATAAACCAATTCTCTTGAAAGAGTCCCAGAGCTATCAGCTTCCAAACCTCCTCGGTGACATTTTCTTTCCTCAGCTTGGCTACCCTAGATATCTCTTCCGGCAATTTCACCTCGACCTCTACCACAATCAAGAGCTCCTTCCACGTTTCGCTAGTGATATCGTACCATCCTCTATTCCGCTCACCAAGACGATGACCACATCATTTCCCTTGAGGGTAATTAGCTTTCGTTGGGCTAAGACGTAATATAATAATGGAGTAAAAAGATCGGCGCTGTGGATGCCTACTCAGGAGAAATGGACCAACCGACTGACCCATCAAGATCGCATAGAGGTCAGAATAACTAAAAGGGGGAAAGAAGTTCTTCATTTCTCTGTTCAGTACTTATCGGGCAGAATATGAAAGGGGAACGCGATAAAATGAACCGAGAAGAACAGTTCAGGCGTAATAATGACTTGTTCAAGATGTTCATGCAGCAGATTCTGGCTATCCCCCAGTTCAGCGAGAAGATACCTCAGGATGCCGAGGTGATATTTCTTCCTGAAGATGACCCTGAGCTGAGAGAAGCGAACTTGGCCCTGGCCAAACAGAGTGAAGCTGAGGGCAAAAGAGTAATCTTTGTCAAAGTCACCCTGGTACCGGAGACAAGAACTGTCTTTGTGCCGAGGATGGAACTGGCAGAAACTGCTTAGACAGTGGGTTGATACTTTATGATCTCCTGTATATCTGCCTCAAAAACGGACGCTCCCTTCCCCGCCTGCAACTTCGGGCCTTGCGACGAGGATCTTGCGGCGTAAGTCAGCTATCTCCTGACGCAGAGGCAGAGGGGCGAACTCTTCACCTCCGTAGGAGGTAGCTCTCCGTTTGGCCAGAGCCAGACCCATTTGTAGATTGTGGAGTTCTTTGGCTGCCAGCCAGCGGCGGAAGTTTCCCGAGAAGATGGCCCCCCAGTAGATTACCTTCCGGCCGAAGTAGGAGGCGATAGAACGAGCCTCCTCTGGGGTGACTACTCCGGCGGGACCACTTTGAGCTTCATGCCACAACTCTCGCTTGATAGCGCTCCTCTCCACAAAGATAAAAATGGCCGCCAGAAAGATCAGGAGGAGGAAGGCAAAGATGTTTACTGCCTCAACAGCAAGCCAACTAAGGATCTCTGAACCTGTCTTGTTAAAGACAAACGCCCATAAAGCCTGGTTCATAGGAGAATTCATAAGAAAATGGAAAAACATTCCTGCTCCCAAACCCGCAAGGGGAGAAATTATCTTTATAAGCCAGTTTCGGGACCACACAGCTATCCCCAGGCCAAGACCGAAAAAGCCAGTCCAGGCAGCATGGGCCAGACCTCCTAAAATGCGCCGCATTAGAAATACAAAGAGTCCAGCTCCCAAGTACTCGACCACAGCATTGGCAGGGACAGTGGTCATCCCAGTCTCGACAACATAATTGATGTATTTCTGAGGAATCACTACCAGCCCATACCACAAGTCCTCATTAAGAGAAAAGCCCAGACCTATAGCCACCCCAAAGACCAGGCCGTCCAGGGGCCCCCCAAATTCGTGCTTCCCCGTTCTCCAGGCAAAAAGGGAAGAGACGGCCAGGATGAGAACCAGTGCTCCTCCCTTCAAGATTTCCTCAGTGAAAGGAGCAATAAGAGCAGGAGCCCAGGCCTGTAAGGCATCTGGAGAAAGGATTTTTGACAGAATTGCGACTCCCAGAGCATTGGCCCAGCTAGCCAGGGTGGCAGCCACCAGAAGCCCCCACAGAAAGGTGAAACCTATGAGCCAGAGAGGCTCCTTCTCATGCACATCTAGGGCCCGGACAAAAATAAGATAAAGGGGAATCTGAACTAAAGCCATGAAGAAAAGCAAATCTAGAATCAGTGCGCCGACCATAACTGTACCTCCTTTTTATATAAGATAGCACAAAGGGCCTTGCTAGAGTTCACTCCCACTCAATAGTGCTGGGAGGCTTGGAACTGATGTCATAAACTACCCGGTTTACTCCTTCTACCTCGTTCATGATCCGGCTGGCCATCTTCTCCAGAACAGGGTAGGGAAGGCGGCTCCAATCAGCAGTCATGGCATCCTCGCTTTCCACAACCCTTATAGCGATGGGATAGGCATAAGTTCGCTCATCTCCCATAACTCCCACACTCCTGATACCGGGCAAAACGGCAAAAGCCTGCCATACCTGGGAATAAAGGCCGGCCGACTTGATCTCCTCTTCCACTATTTGATCTGCCTGCCGTAACAGCTCCAGACGCTCCGGGGTAACCTCTCCAATAATGCGCACAGCCAGACCGGGGCCTGGAAAAGGATGTCTGCCTACGATCTCCTCAGGCAATCCGAGCTTCTGAGCCACCGCGCGCACTTCATCCTTAAAAAGAAGACGGAGAGGCTCTACCAGCTCCAGATCCATTGTTTCAGGGAGACCAGCCACATTGTGGTGGGATTTTATCCTGGCCGCATCCCGGGTACCGCTTTCGATGACATCAGGATACAGGGTTCCCTGCACTAAAAATCTTACACCGGGGATCTTGCGAGCCTCCTCCTCGAAAAGACGGATGAACTCCTCGCCGATGATTCGCCGCTTTTCCTCCGGGTCGACCACCCCTTGCAGCCTGGCCGAGAATCTCTGTCTGCTATCCACATGGACAAAGTTCAGTCCAAGATGTCTCTGAAAGGCACCTACTACCTGTTCAGCCTCCCGGTAGCGCAAAAGACCATGGTCTACAAAGACACAGGTGAGTCGATCACCAATGGCTCGATGAACCAGAAGAGCGGCACAGGCCGAATCCACCCCTCCCGAAAGGGCGCAAATGGCCCGACCTGCGCCCACCTGTCTGCGGATTGCCTCTGTGGTCATCTCTATGATAGAGGCGGGGTCCCAGGAGGGGATACACTTGCAGATTTTGAACAGAAAATTTTTAAGAATATCCATTCCCCGGGGGGTGTGCCTCACCTCGGGATGGAACTGGACCCCATAGAGGTTCCTCTCCTGGTCTTCCATGACTGCTACTGGAGTGCTCAGGGTGCGAGCAGTGATTCGGAATCCCGAAGGAGGAGAGGTTACGGAATCCCGATGGCTCATCCAGCAATCTTCCCGAGCCTTCAGGCCCTGGAGAAGAGAGGACTCCCCTTCCAGACATAATTCTGTCTTGCCATATTCACTAATCCCGGTTTTGGCTACCTCGCCGCCCAGAAGATAGGCCATCAGTTGAAGCCCGTAACAGATTCCCAGAACGGGGATGCCCAGGTCAAACAGATGGGGGTCGCACTTGGGGGCACCTTCTACCTGGACGCTGGCCGGACCTCCAGAAAGGATTATGCCCTTTGGCCTCAGCTTTACGATTTCTGCCAGAGGAGTATCGTAAGGGAGAAGCAGAGAATAGACCTGGCATTCCCGCACTCGACGGGCGATAAGCTGACTGTACTGCCCACCGAAATCCAGGACTATGATAGTATCCGTCTCTTTCTTGATACCCGTCTCTTTGTTGATGTCCGTCACCTTCTTAATACTGGTAAGGTCTTCACGAAACACTCAAAGCTCCTATCGTAGGTCCTTTCTATATGAGGTGGAAAGAAACAGGCCGGAAGCTCGTTCATCCGGCGATGGTAGTGCAGACACTCGCAACATGTTCCTTTCCGAGAGCATCCAGGATAGGTACAAGTACAAATGTCTAGATTGGATCCAAAATTTTTGCAATCTGGACGTACTTCCTTTGCCGGCATTATATCTCCTTCCTTGTTTCTTTTACCAAGACAGCCTCTTGCATCAAAAACCCTGACTATAGTCTGACTATAGTAACCCCGCCTTTTCCAAGCTGAAAGATCCCTTTAAAGAACTTAATGGCTATCGGGTTTACTCATCATAAAAAACTCTGTATAATAAGGATAATTT
>CAYYBB010000129.1:0-5995 GCA_964469465.1 uncultured Actinomycetota bacterium | reverse complement strand
GGAGCCCACCGAAGAGATCGACTACTCCCAGGAACAGTTTGGAGTGGAGTTCGCCAGCCCCCTCCTCCCTTCTTTTCTAGTAATCGGATCCGAGCAGGTCTTTAAAATCAAAGTAGTCAATAGAAGTTCCTTTACCTGGTACAGGGGCGGGGCCAATCCCGTCCGCCTGGGCTATCACTTCTGGAAACAGGATGAGGACTTTCGAGTCTATGACAGTCCCACCAAAGGTAGTCTCTCTGAGAATGTACCACCCGGCCAGAGCACAGTGATCGAGCTGCCTATCAGGCCTCCGGACAGGAGCGGCTATTACATAATTCAATTGGATATGGTGGTGGAGGGATTTCACTGGTTCTCGGCCCAGGGAGCCCAGATGCATGAGGCTTTTGTGTTTGTGGGGAAGTAAAGACCTTTTGCCCCCTTCCAGAGCTTCTGCGTCTGGAGCTTCTGATAGAAGGTATGGTATGGGTAAAAGAAAGAAGGCCGTTTCCGGCCCTCTTTCTAACGTTGCGGATTCTTGTCCCGCTCAGTTTAATGGTGCCCCATCACAGCAAATTCATTCTACCTTTTTGAGTTTCAGTTGTCAATACATTTGTCGTATTTGTTAAATTATGTTAAGGTGGAGCCGACGGGAGTCGAACCCGCATCAACGCTGTGATTGGGCGTTGTTTTACCATTAAACTACGGCCCCACCAGTCAGAGACTATAGCGTATTTACCTTTTTATGTAAATAACTAATTAATGAAATCATCAATAGTGGCTTTGGGTGAATGTTTTAGAGCTGCTCGTGAAGCTATTCTGGAGGATTCTGGGGAGGAATAAACCATGAAAGGCCTAATCCTTTCGGGGGGCAAGGGCACCCGCCTGAGGCCCTTAACTCACACCAGCGCCAAGCAACTTATTCCGGTGGCCAACAAGCCCATTTTGTTCTACGGGCTGGAGGCCATGCGGGAGGCAGGAATCACCGAAGTGGGGATCATTGTGGCTGACACCAGGGAGGAGATCATCGCCCATGTGGGGGACGGAAGTGCCTGGGGGCTTGAAGTCACCTACATCGATCAGCCCGAGCCTCTGGGATTAGCCCATGCAGTGTTGACAGCCGAAGACTACCTTAAGGACGATGATCTCTTTGTCATGTATCTGGGAGACAATATCATCAAAGAAGGCTTCAAAAGCCTGGTGGATGAATTTTTGCAAAACCGGCCCAACGCCCAGATTCTTCTGGCCCACGTCCACGATCCAGAGCGTTTTGGCGTGGCCGAGCTCAGCAATGGGCGAGTGGTGCGACTGATCGAAAAGCCCAAGGTTCCTCCCAGCGACCTGGCTCTGGTCGGTGTTTATATGTTTGACCACAACATATTTACCGCAGCTAAAAGCATAAAGCCCTCCGCCCGGGGCGAGCTGGAAATCACCGACGCGATCCAGTTTCTGATAGATGAGGGCTATGTGGTGGACCCTCATGTGATCAACGGATGGTGGAAAGACACCGGGAAGCTAGAGGATCTCTTGGAGGCCAACCGGATCCTTCTGGATGACATTGACACCAAGATAGATGGTTCAGTGGACGAGAGATCCAGGATCATAGGAAAGGTCATCGTGGAGAAAGAGGCCACGGTGGTCAACAGCACCATTCGGGGCCCGGCCATCATAGGAGAGGGCAGCATCATTGAAAACGCCTATATAGGCCCCTTTACCTCCGTCTATTACAACTCTCTCATCTCTCACAGCGAAATAGAACACAGCATCGTCCTGGAGAACGTAAAACTCTGCAATATTCCCGTGCGCATCGAGGACAGCCTTTTGGGAAAGAATGTAGAAATCATCAAGTCTGATGCCAAACCCAAAGCCTATCGCTTCATGCTGGGGGACAACAGTATGGTGGGGTTGGTTTAGAATGGTCTAAGACTCCAGGCTAATTTCCACATAAGTCTGGGAGATCTGCAGGAGCAGGCAAGATGGGCAGACAAAAGTGGAAGTCCCCAGTGGAGGACCCTGTATGATCGACGGTGTCAAAATCAAGAAACTTCGAGTCATCCCCGACGAAAGGGGATTTTTAATGGAGATGCTCCGGAGCGATGATGAGATCTTTGAAAAATTCGGGCAGGTCTATGTTACGGCCTGCTATCCAGGGGTGGTCAAAGGCTGGCATTACCATCGCAAACAGACCGACCACTTCACCGTGGTCAAAGGGATGGCCAAGGTGGTTCTCTATGACGGCCGGGAAGGCTCACCTACCCATGGAGAGATAAACGAGTTCTTCATGGGCGACATGAACCAGATACTTCTGAAAATTCCTCCCCTGGTCATGCACGGCTTCAAAGCCATAGGGACAGAACCGGCCTACGTCATTAATTGTCCCACCGAAGTCTACAACTACGAGCAGCCAGATGAATACCGACTGCCCTACAATACTACCGAGATCCCCTATGATTGGGAAATAAAGATGGGATAAAATGCTATAAGATTAGTTATGACTCAACAGTGGGAAAAGAAAGAAGGCCGTTTCCGGCCCTCTTTCCAAAATTGCGGGTTTCTTGTCCTGTTTCGTTTAATGGTGCTCTGTCAAGGCAAACTTATTGTACCCTTTTTTAGTTGTCATTGTCAATACGTGCGTCGTATTTGGTCAAATTATTTGGCGGTGGAGCCGGCGGCACTCGAACCCGCATCAGGCCTTGACAGAGCCTGGTTTTACCATTAAACTACGGCCCCACCGTCACACATTATAGTACATGAATACAATTATCTAAATGCTGAATTGGTTAAATATTAAGAAAACCTAGGGAGATCAAAGCTGAAAGATCTTTCTGCGGCACCAAAAGAGCTTCTTCAGAGTATTTGGCTCAGGAGGGTCATTTGAAAACTTTACTCATAACTGGCGGAGCTGGATTCATTGGCTCCAATTTCATCCGCCATATGCTCCAAAAATACGACGACTATAGGATAATAAACTACGACAAGCTAACCTATGCCGGAAATCTAGAAAACTTGAGAGATGTGGAGGACGACCCTCGCTACCAATTCATCAAAGGCGATATCTGTGATGCTCAACTGGTAAACCAGGTCACAAAAGAGGTGGATATAATCATCAACTTCGCTGCGGAATCCCATGTCGACCGCTCCATTCTAGACCCCGGTAGCTTCATCCAGACCGATGTCTATGGCACCTACGTCCTTCTGGAGACAGCCAAGAGCAAAGGTGTGGAGCGCTACCTTCAGATTTCCACGGATGAGGTCTACGGCAGTGTGGAAGAGGGCTCTTTTAAAGAAACAGATCCCCTCAAGCCCAACAGCCCCTACTCAGCCAGCAAAGCCGGGGGAGACCTGATCGTCCGAGCCTATCATGAGACCTTTGGGCTACCCACCCTGATCACCCGCAGCTCCAACAACTTTGGCCCTTATCAGTATCCCGAAAAACTTATCTCCCTTTTTGTTACCAATGCTCTAGATGATCTCCCTTTACCCCTCTATGGAGATGGCCTGAACGTGCGGGACTGGATCTATGTTTTGGACAACTGTGAGGCCATTGATGTGCTCCTCCATAAGGGAGAGATAGGAGAGATATATAACATTGGTGCCGGAAACGAAAAGCCCAATATCTGGATCACTAAAAAGATTTTAGAGATTCTGGACAAGCCGGAAAGTCTCATCCAACCTGTGGCCGACCGCCTGGGTCACGACCGGCGCTACTCTTTGGACTGCTCCAAGATAAGAGCCCTGGGCTGGCAACCCCGATTTGACCTGGAGCAGGCTCTGGTGGAGACAGTCAGGTGGTACGCTGATAATGAGAAGTGGTGGAGGAGATTGAAAAAGAACGGAAGGTAAGTGTACCGCACCAGCAAAATAGCCAAAATCAAAGCTAAAATCAAAAAGGGAGAATATAGATTTACAATTCATGCCACGGAAAGGAGAATTGAAAGAAAAATTTCAAAGCAAGAAATAGAGTGCGCGATAGAAAGTGGAGAGATAATAGAGGAATACGATCAAGACAAATATTCTCCAAGTTGTCTAATTCTGGGGTATACTAAACGTAAAAGGCCGTTGCACATCCAATGTTCGATTGATCCAGTATGGATCATCACATGTTACGATCCGTCACTAGAGAAAGATAAATGGACAGAGGATTATAAAAGGAGAAAATAAGATCGATGAAATGTGCAGTTTGCTCTGGAGAGATGCGAAAGACAGTATCTCAGCTAGAACTTAGGATCGGCGATGAGTTATATATTATCAAGAACGTACCCCATGAGTATTGTGAAAGCTGTGGGGAGAAAGTTCTGGATCCGGATGTCTCAGAAACAATCTACAGGTTAATCACTGACAGGAAGTACTTTAGGAGGACCTATAGGCTACCCACTTTAGATCTTAGAGCTGTTTCTTGAAAATAGATCTCTCTACGGGGAAAATGTCCTATTGGGGCCCCACTCGCGGCAATGCTCAATAAAAGAAAGAAGGCCGTTTCTGGCCCTCTTTCTAAAATTGCGGATCCTTATCCCGTTTGTTTAACGGCGTCTTGTCAAGGCAAGTTTATTGTACTCCTTTCAATTTTAGTTGTCAAACATTAGTCGTATTTTCGTTAAATTATGTTAAGGTGGAGCCGGCGGGAGTCGAACCCGCATCATCGCCTTGACAAGACGTTGTTTTACCGTTAGACTACGGCCCCACCAATGACAATTATAGCATATATACCTAAAGACGTAAATAATCAATTCATCAAAGCATTAATAGTAGGCTAGGGAGCTTAAACTTGAAGATCCTCATCACCGGCTCCGCCGGACAACTGGGAAAAGAACTCATGAGGATATTGTCCGAGAGACACCAGGTGGTCGGCTACGGCCGCGAAATGGATGTGACCGACTACACCCAGGTAATGACAAAGGTGGCAGATGCCAGGCCGGACCTGATCATCCACTGCGCTGCCCTCACCAACGTAGACTTCTGCGAGACCAATCCGGAGATCAACTACCGGGTCAATGCCCTGGGCACAGAAAACGTGGCCCTGGCCGCTCAAAAAATCAAAGCCAGCCTGGTGTACATCAGCACCGACTATGTCTTTGACGGAGAAAAGGGCTCACCCTACCTGGAATATGATTTGCCCAGGCCCCTGAACCACTACGGCCTGGCCAAGCTGGCTGGCGAAAGAATAGTTCAAAGTCTTCTGGACCGCTATTTCATCGCCCGAACCTCCTGGCTCTACCACAAAGAGGGCAAAAACTTCGCCAACACCATGCTCAGGCTGGCCCAAGAGAAAGATGAGCTCCGGGTGGTGAACGATCAGATCGGCACCCCCACCTATGCCCCGGATCTGGCTGAGTGCATCTCTAAACTAATTGAGACCGACTATTATGGCCTCTACCATGCCAGCAACGAGGGCTTTTGTTCCTGGTATGATTTTGCCAAAGAGATCCTGGAGCTGGGTGGGTTCAGGGAGGTGAGGGTGATTCCCATCACCTCCGAGGAGTATGGCAGCCCAACCAAAAGGCCCAAATACTCGGTCCTGGATAACTTTTGCTTGAGAGAACGAGAGATATTTCAGATGCGGGACTACCACATTGCTCTCAAGGAGTTCTTCCGCTGAACTGTGGGGCTAAACAAAGCATTCTGGTTTTTGAAAGAATTAGGTAGTTCACATTGAAAAATAGGGTTCACGCTGGGGCCAGAAGTAAAATTTACTCTCTGGCCTTTTACCTTCACCCCGTTGATGTGTCATTAGCTCTTAAGAAGTCCCTTCGTCCTTCCTAATCGAATATGGCGACGGGCACATGCATATGGTATGATAATGATTAATTGATTATGAGGGGATTCAATTGATATGAAGGGGAAATGACATGGGAAAAGCAGAGAGATTTATGGTTAAGACTTTGCCTATCACCAAAGCCAGGATCAAATTTGGGGAGCTAGTCAGAAAAGTCCATACCGGAAAAGACCGTTTCGTAATTGAAAAGGGCGGTATTCCCGTTGTGGCTATCATCGATATTGAGGAGTTCGAGGATTTTCTGGA
>CAYYBB010000128.1:0-6015 GCA_964469465.1 uncultured Actinomycetota bacterium | reverse complement strand
TCTAAAAGGGAACTAACGTTAAAAGAAAAAGGCTGAAAGTATCCCTCGTGAGAACCAAGATTCTGGCCATTTAGCCAAACTTCAGCAAAGTAGTCAACTCCCAGAAACACTACCTCTATTAGACTTCCCTTTAGTCTCTCTGGCACTTCGAATTCTCTCTGAAACCACATTGCGCCACTGTAGTCAATCTCCTGACCCCTTTCGGGATAAGAATCTGCTCCATTCAAAAACCAGTTTGAGGGTATTCTCATCTCCGGAAATTCTTCATACGATGAGAGCATGAAGTATTTCTCTCTGATCCCCAGGTCATCGGGATCTAGAATGTACCTCCACCTTCCTCGCAGATCTATTTTTTGCAGATTTTGGATAGGGAGTTTATCTCCTTTAGAGATACCGAACTGTGAGCACAAATTGTCCTCCTCCTCATAGGATTTATACACCAGATCTTTTCCCGCCTCGGGAACGAAGTTTCTACAAAAATTCTACTAAGTGGTCTATTTCATAAGTTCTGTTACGTATATGCATAGGTAGATGAGGTCTTAAATATTTCATCCCAAGATAGAGATTCAGATTCCATATCCGAATTTCAGCCAGAAGTCAACAAATACTACGTAACATTATTTATGAAGAGAACCACTAAGTAAACCTGTAGGTAAAAAATAAAAACCTGGAGAGATGGAAGAACATCGTAGATCTACCCCTTGACTGCCCCAGCCGTCAATCCTGCGATCAACCATCTCTGTACCAAAAGGAACAGGACTGTGACGGGCAAAGTGGAAACCGTAGAGGCAGCCATCAGGAGATCATAGCGGTTCTGATAGTTTCCCACATACAGTCTGATACCCACAGGTATGGTCTGGACCTTGGACGTAGTCGTCAGAACCCAGGCAAAGAGCAGCTCATCCCAGGCGGTCAAAAAAATGTAAATTCCCGTAGCTACCAGGCCAGGGGCGGCAAGAGGAAGGATTATCCTATAGAAGGCCTGGAAATGAGTGCACCCATCGATCATCCCCGCCTCTTCTAAGTCCCTGGGTATGGCGGCAAAGAATCCCCTCATGATCCAGATGCTGAAGGGAATAAAAAAGGCCACATAAGTTATGATCATGCCTCTATAGGTGTTGACCATCTGAAAGCCCAGATCATTTTGGAGCTTGACGAAAATAATATAGAGGGGTATCAAGAACATAATCCCCGGTATCATCTGGGTGGCCAGCACGCTGGTGCCAAAAACGGTAGCTCCCGGAAAACGAAAACGTCCCAAAGCGTAGCCAGCCAAAGTAGCAAAAATGAGGGCTATTATGGCTACAGAAGTGCATATTATCAAAGAATTTTTTAAATATGTAAAGAAGTTTATGTTCACCCACATATCTATATAGTTGGTGGGGAACAGAAACTCTGAGTCTCTCAGCGCGGAAGGTAACCAGGAAACGCTTTCTCCAAACAGATCGGTCAAAGAAGTTCTTTTCAGGTGGAGGACAGAAGGAAATAGGTTAGGACCTCCTGTCTGAATCTCCTTCATGCTTTTGAAAGAAGTCCCTATCATGAAGGCTATGGGGGAAAGAGTGACTACCAGAAGGCTGAAAATCAGCATCAGAATTATGGAAAAAATTATTCTCTTCCTTAATTTTTTACTCAAGCTCCTCATAATCTAGTCAACGCTTCCTTAAAAATTCGTTGCCAGAGAAGGACTATCAGCACCATGGAGAGCATGAGAAGAGTAGAGGCTGCAGCTCCCTTGCCGAATTCCCATAGTCCAAAGGTATTTCGAGTGATATTAGTCATAAGAATGTCACCCCACTCGCCGGGGAAGCCTGCCCCGTGACCGAACATCATGGCCACGATGTTGTAAGAGTAAGTATTAAAAATCAGGCCCATCAGAATGATGACAGCAAATACTGGCTTAAGCATAGGGAGAGTCACGTGCCTGAATCTCTGCCAGAAATTGGCGCCATCTATGGCCGCGGCTTCATACAGCTCATCGGGTATGGTCTGAAGTCCTGCCAGAAGAAAGATCATGTTCATGGGCCAATTTCTCCATATGGTGGGTATTATTATGGCCCAGATTACATTAGTCCCAATCAGCCAGAAGGGGCGCACGACATTTTCTATACCCACCAAATACTGGAGACGAACCAGTATTTCATTTATTAACCCCATATCCTGTCGCCACAGAAAACCCCACAGGAGACCGACCACATAGGTGGGAACAACCCAGGGAAGCAAAAACAAAGTGCGGATCAGGCCCCGGCCCAGAAAGCTCCGATTGAGCAAAATTGCCGCATACAACCCTACCAAAAGAGCACCAAAAGTCACTACTAAAGTGTAGATGGCAGTATTTCGTACAGCCTGGGAAAAGCCAATCCGGATAGTGCTGGCGGGATTAAAAAGAATGTCTTTGTAATTATTGAGGCCGATGTAGGGGGAACTGAGAAATTCTCGTAGAGTTCTCATGTTTAGCTCATGGAAGGACATAAGTATGCCCCCCAACATGGGAAGAAAGTGGATCACCAGCATGGCCATAATGGTGGGAAGAATAAAGTAGTAGGCCACCCTGTTCCTCGCCATCCCTCTGATAAATTGGCCTACTGTAGACCAAGAAAGACCCTTTATCCTGCTAAGCCGTGATTTAAACAACGCGGCTCCCCGGGGACTGACCTCAAGGTTAAGTTTGATTCCTAATTGATCTTCCTCGGAGCTCTCTACCGATCTCATAATAACCTTCCCGATAGACAGGTTCTGGTACCGTTCTCGGCGACAGTACCAGAACCTGTTAACCTCTCTATATTCTACACATTTCCGGGACTTTCAGTCACCCAGCACTTCCTTTACGTGGTTCGCTGCCTGTTGGAGAAGACTCTCCACAGAATCCCGGGAGTATTTCTCCGCCGAAACGCCGGCCACCATATCCCACAAAATACCCAGGTCTCGGACAAGAACAGTCTCCAGGGGACCCCAGGGTTGTATTACAGGATAGGCCCGGCCATAACCCACGTTTTCAACAAATTTACCCACAACAGGGTCATCGGTTACCACCGGTTGTTGAAGGGCTTCTTTATTGGCTGGAAGCATGCCAATCCTCTCGGCTCCATATCTGACTTGAGATTCAACGGAAGTCAGGTACCTAACAAGTTCCACCGCCGCTTCGGGATGTTCGGTGTTTCCGAAGACAGTCAGGTTACTTCCGCCCACAAAAGTATACCTGCCCTGAGAACCCTCCGGGTAGAGAGCCACAGCATATTTCCCGGCAGCCGGAGTGTTGCCCATTCCCCCCTGATCCTCGGGGGTACTAAGACCTTTATGTAGCCATGGCCCGGAGAAGGTTATAGCCGCTGCCCCGTTAGCCCACATAGACTCCACGTCCACTGTATTCTTCTCCAGGGCCTCTCTGGGAACATAGCCGTTGGCAGCCACGGCGGTATAGTACATGGCTCCGTCTATAGAAGCTGAGTCAGCTATGGCGGGAACCCACTTATCCCCTTCTTTCTTCACAAAATCGCCCCCGGCCATCCACACCCAGGGTGCAAAGTTATGGAGGACGTTCCAGTCGTTCTTTCCGGGGAAGATGACCGCGGCCATCTTCTGACCATCAACTTCAAGTCCGTTTAATTTCTCCAGAGCTTTTTCGAATTCATCCCAGTTGGAGAACACAACCTCGGAATCCAACCCGGCTTTTTCGAAAGCATCCGTTCGATAATACGGAGCACGCACGTCCACAAACCAGGGGATGGCGGTGATTCTGCCAGAACCTTCAATTCCTGCAGTACTCCAGGATGCCTCCACGAAAACATCGGGCCCGCCGAACTCCTCTACCCGATCGGTAAGATCCATCAAGGCACCCATCTCAGTGATGGCAGCCACCCAGGTGGTGCCCAACTGGAGTATGTCGGGGCCCTCTCCTGAAGCAGCAGCAGCGGTTATTTTGGTCCAGGCCGCGCCCCAATCCAGGAGAGTGGCATTAATGGTAACATTTGGATAGAGCTTCTGGAAGGCCTCTATCTCTGCACCAATGGCTTCCTCGGGTAAGGGACCGTTAGGCATGTACCAGAGTTCCAGGGTAACCTCCTCACCCCCCTCCAAAAGGACAGGTTCCTCTGCCCCTGGGGTTTCTTCGGCAGTCGCTTCCTCCACCGTAGCTTCCTCTGCCGCCTCAGGAGTCTCTTCCTCTACAACAGTGGGGGCACAGCCAAGCATGAAGAGGAACACTGCCAGGATTGTTGCCAATGCTAACACCGAAATTCTTTTACCCATGTTCTTTCTCCTCCTTCTGTTGCTTTTCCGTCACCCAAAAACTCAATCCGCTTTTCCTGTTTCGCATCACCCCCTTTCAGGCCGAACCTCTCCTAATAAGTTCCACCTCGAGGATTACCTGCTTTTTATCAGCCTCACCCTTCTCTGCCACCTCAATCAACATCTTCATGGCCTCTGCTCCCAGTTGATACATGGGCTGCCGAATGGTGGTCAGAGAAGGATTGGTATATTGGGCCAAAGTGGTATCATCAAAGCCCATCAAAGCTATATCTTGAGGAATACTTAGACCCGCCTCCTGAAAGGCTTTCATAGCTCCAATGGCCATCATGTCATTTTGAGCGAATATGGCTGTGGGGAGGCTTCCCTCCTGGAGTAATCCTTTGGCCAGGGCATACCCGCTCTCCTGGGTGAAATCTCCCTCTCGTATCCATTTGGGGTCTAAAATCACGCCTTTCTCCTCGAGAGCCTGCCTGAAACCCTCCAGTCTATCTCGAGAAGCTATATGGTTGATGGGTCCGGTGATGGTTCCAACCTTCCTGTGGCCCTTACTTAAGAGATACTCCGCTGCCAGCCGGCCTCCACCTACGTTGTCAGCGTCTACATAGTAATCATGGAAAGGCCCTGGCCGATGTCCGATCATTACAAAGGGAAAGCCCCTCTCATCCAATTTCTCAATAAAGGGATCGCCGATAGGAGTAGACAGGAGTATCAGACCATCGACTCTTTTGGAATTAACTAATTTGAAATAGATGCTTTCTTCTGGAGTGTCCTTCAGGGTAGTGGAAAGGAGAATGTTATAGCCTTTTTCGCACCCCACGTTGGAAATTCCTCTCATAACCTGAGGGAAGAAAGGATCAGCAAAGATGAAATTAGGGTTGTGGGGTATGACCAGGCCAATAGTATAGGTCTTATTTTGAACCAATGCCCGAGCCGAAGCCTGAGGATAATAGTTCAGTTTCTTGATCGCTTCCAGGATCCTGGCTCTGGTCTCCGGGTGTACGTTCTCTCCCCCTAATATAACCCTGGAGACAGTGGATTTAGAAACTCTTGCTTCTCTCGCTACGTCGAAGATAGTCACCATATCCATGGACTCCTCTCTTTGCCCCTGAAAACTCTTATCTTCTGCTTATTGGGATCGTTCCCAAATGAAATCATTTAAAAATGGGATCGTTCCCATTAATAAAGATAATATCCCCCTACTCTAGTTTTGTCAATACTTTCGGCATAAATTTCTAGCGAAATACGTTCTTTGTTCTGAGGCGGACTTCTTGCGGGTTATGGCAATCTACGCCTGGTGGCTACGCTTACAAATGAAGAGGACATTAGTATTTCCCCTCAAACCTTTCCTCATAAATCCTGATGAGCTCTCTCAGGGTGAGGTCGATGTTTTCGTCTCTGCTGATGGGGGTAATCAGGCGAGATCTTCTGATCTCTCTTGTGTCCACCTCGGCAGCCAGACAGGCTTCCTGGAAATAGGGCGCTTTGATCAAAAGCTGGCCATTGGGAAAGACGATCTCTGAACCTCCCCAAAAGCTGACTCCCTCTTCCTGTCCGGCCCGATTGGTATAGAAGACGTAACATCCGTAGAGTTCGGCTAAGACTTCTTGGCCAATAGGAGATTGCTCCTTCTCCAGGGCCCGATCCAAGGCCTCAACAATATCTGGGCCAAGCTGGGTATTTGCTTCTATAAAAAGCCCCCTTATCACCTCTACTATTTTATCTATGGGGACCTCTCTCATTTTTGCTCTCCCTTTTTTCAATCACAGG
>CAYYBB010000127.1:0-6083 GCA_964469465.1 uncultured Actinomycetota bacterium | reverse complement strand
TGACGGGATAGAAGTCACCCGGGCCGGACGCCTATTGGGAGTGGGGTCGGTTTCTATCGCTCCCTCTATGGGCCGGTACTTGAAGGAGTTCGATGCTGACATCTATCATTTTCATTTTCCTTTTCCCTGGGCTGAACTGTCGTGGCTATTGACTTCGCCCTCTAAGAGGTTAATAGTCACCTACCACTATGATGTGGATATTTCCTCCTGGCGGGCTGCTTTCTACAGATATCAGACCATGAAGTTTTTGAGCCGGGCCGACCGTATCCTGGTCTCCTCTCCCCACCTGATGAGGAGCTCTCCCATTCTGGAGAGGTTACAGGATCTCTGTTCTGTAGTGCCCTTTGGTGTAGATGTTATGAAGTATGAGCTGACTGAGGAGGTGGCCCGACAGGCCAGGGATTTCAGGCTAAGAATGAACAGTAGCCGAATAGTCCTCTTTGTAGGTCCTCTTCTTGCTTACAAAGGTCTGGAAAATCTGATCAGGGCCCTGATTGATGTCCAGGCTGCTCTGATAATTGTGGGAAAGGGTGAGATGGAGGAAGAGCTGAAGGAGCTGGCCCGTGATATCGGACTGGCTTCCAGGACTCACTTTATGGGCGAAGTCTCGGAAGAGGAGAAAATAGTGCTTCTTTATGCCTCTGATGTGGTCGTTCTTCCCTCCACAGAGAGCCAGGAGAGCTTTGGCCTGATTCAGTTGGAGGCCATGGCCTGCTCCAGGCCCGTGATCAGCACCAGGCTTCCTACCGGAGTACCCTTTGTCAATCTGGATGGAGTGACTGGCCTGGTAGTAGAGCCGGGCTCTTCCTATCCCCTTGCTAGCGCTCTCAACCGACTTTTCAGAGACCGATCCCTGACCAGAAGGATGGGAGAGGCCGGCCGAAAAAGGGCTATCGAGCGCTTTAACCTGCAACAAATGGGGCAAAAGGTTTTTCGCATATACCAGGAAGTACTGGCCCGGTCGGAAAGTGCAATTATTGAAAATGGCGAGGAATTTGCTAAGATTGGTGTCATCAAAGGCCAGGATTCGGAGATCGAAAGCGTAGGCAGGAAGAAATGAGAAGGGGAGAGACGGAAAAGACAAATGTGCCCAATGCCACCATAAACCGAATTCCTCTTTATTTGAGGAGTCTTCAAGAAGTTAAAGATAGGAACCGCCAGATCATTTCCTCTCACGAGCTGGCCGAAATTGTGGGAGTCCAGCCAGCCCAACTGAGAAAAGATCTTTCTTACCTGGGCGAGTTTGGCACCAGGGGGGTCGGCTATGAGGTGGAGCATCTGGAGTTTCAACTGGCCAAGCGACTGGGTTTGACTCGAGAATGGTCCATAGCCGTAATTGGTGCTGGCCGTATCGGAAGTGCTCTCCTTTATTACAAAGGTTTCAAAGAGAGAAACCTGACTATCCGGGCTATCCTGGATATTGACGAAAAAAAGATTTGTAAAAAAGTGGGAAGCCTTATCATCCAGGATATGCGAGATCTGGAGCGAGTGGTTCGAGAAGAGAACATCGATGTGGGCATAATCACCACTCCTGCCGCTTCTGCTCAAGGGGTGGCTGATCAACTGGTCAAAGCTGGAGTCAAAGCCATCTTAAACTTCGCTCCCGCCTCTATCAATGTCCCGGAAGGAGTGGTTCTACGGCACGTGGATCTTGCTGTGGAATTGCAGATCCTCACCTTCTTTCTAAGAAGACATAGCCTGATGGAAGAGAAAATGGATGAAGAAGAAGTTTATTAAGAAAGACGATCCTCTGAAGAGGATTGATGCTGTCCTGAGCGATCAGATCAAAGAAGCCTCCTATCACATCTCTTCCCATGTAGAGCAAAGTTTTTGGAATGACCGCATATCTGTAGACAAAGTATATTCTCGGGCCATCCTCCTCTCCTCTGCCATGAATGATATTGAACTGGAGACGGTCCTGGTCCCCCTCTGTGTAGGTGTGGAACTTTCTGCTCTGGGACTCAGCTTGCATCTCACGGATCACAGCAGTCTGGAGAATCAAGAGCGTTCCCTCCTCCTTCTTTTAGGTGATTTCTTCTACTCTAAAGCCATGAATTTCTTCTTTCAGATTGGCCTTCCCCGGGTTGTGGATGTAGTGGCCCGATCTATCTTGGAAATGGTAGAAGAAGAGGGGAGGATCATGAATATACCAACTGCTTCTCCTGATGTTATGGACAAGAACTCTCTTCTCCAGAGAAACTACCTTCTCAAAGAAAGTTTCCTGCTTCCTTTTCTTTTTAGCCCAGAGAGTCCTCCCCGGGCCAGTTTGAGCAAGCTCCTGTCCCGCAATGCCTCCATTATCAGGTCCTGCTCCCAGCTCCTCGGTCTCTACGGTCAGTCTTCCGCGGAGGTATTTAGTTCTCTTGGTCCTGTTCTGACCGGGTTGAGGCTGGATATGCTGGGCCAATCCAGGAGAGCTCTTGCTCAGAGCGATATGGATAAGAAACTGGCCCAGGAGGTAATTCTTTTCCTGGAAGGTCTGTGATATCAAAAAGCATACAAGCGTGATAGACAACCCCATGTCCGAGGCCCAAATTGAAGAGATGTTCTCTTCCATTGCCGCCAGATATGATCTTCTCAATGACCTCCTTAGCCTGGGGTTACACCGGAGATGGAAAAACCTGGCCGCCCAGGAAGCTGGACTATCCAGAGGAGACCGGGCTCTGGATCTTTGCACCGGAACGGGAGACGTGGCTCTGGCTCTTGCTTCCAGGGTAGGATCAGAAGGCCAGGTGGTGGCAGTGGACTTCAGTCCCCAAATGATAGAGTATGCCAGAAAGAAAAGCTCAGGCCGGGAGCTTGAGAGCATCATCAATTTTCGGGTTGGTAATGTCTGTGGCCTGGAGTTCTGTGAGGAGTTCTTTGATGCGGCCACCATCGCTTTCGGAGCCAGAAACGTGAGGAATTTGGAGAGACTCTTTGGAGAGGCCTTCCGAGTCCTCAAGCCAGGAGGGAGGATGGTCTGTCTGGAGTTTTCTCCTCCCTGCTTAACTTTCCTGGGCCAACTCTATGGGATTTATCTTCGGCACCTGGTTCCTTTCCTGGGAGCTCTTTTGGCCCGGCATAGAGAAGCCTATAGTTATCTGGCCAGAAGCGTTTGTTCCTTTCCTGAGCCGGAGGCTCTGGTTGAGATAATGAGTAAAACTGGCTTTGGCAGAATCACTTATCGCTGTCTTAACTTAGGGGTAGTGACTCTTCATGTGGGAATCAAGGAGAGCTGATGAGAGAGGATATTCTGAGGCTGACCCCTCTCGTGGTCCGAGCCATGGCAATAGTGGAAGGTTTTATCCAGGAGCAGATAGACGGTTTTGATAGGGAATTGGGTAAAGTGGCCCGGGAGGTCCTTTCTTCGGGAGGAAAGCGCATCCGTCCTATGTTGGTGCTGGTGTCCGGTCTGGCCGGGGGTTTTGACCCTGATCGTTTGGGAAAAGCGGCAGCCGCTCTGGAGTTCTTCCATAATGCTACTCTGGTTCATGACGACATCATCGACGAGGCCAAATCTAGAAGGGGCAGAAGCACAGTCTTTAGCCAATTCGGGGAGAAGCTTGCTGGCCTGGTAGGGGACTTTCTCTTTTCCCAGACTTTTATCCTTCTTTCCAGTTACCAGGATGTGGAGGTTCTCAACATAATGAGCGAGACCGGAGTCTCCCTGGCTGTAGGGGAGCTGGCCCAGTTGAGGAACCGCTATCAGCCTAACCTGGATGAGAAATTCTACCTCAAGAGAGCCAGGGATAAGACAGCCTCCCTTTTCTCTTCGGCATGCAAAATAGGGGCTACTATCTGTGGGGCCTCCTCCTCGGCTATCCAGCTTCTGGGCCGCTACGGTGAAAGCCTGGGAATAGCCTTTCAGATCTTTGACGATATTCTGGACATAGAAGGCAAGACCGAGATTACAGGCAAGCCGGTGGGAAGCGACATTAGGGATGGAATCGTAACCTTGCCCCTAATATATGCCCTGGAGGAATTGGAAGAACATCAACCAGACCGAGATAGAGTGATGGATATTTTTGGCCAAAGGGATTCTTCTGAATTTGAGGTAAGGGAAGTCATTAGGATTATCAGGCAGACCAGAGCTTTATCCAGAGCAAAAGAGAAAGCTTTGGAATTGGTCCAGGGATGTAACGAAATCATCCGTAAATTTCAGAACCAGGAGCTAAGATCGAATTTAAAATCAATCGGGAAGTTTGTGGTCAATAGGTATAAGTGAGAAGAGAAAGCTGAGGTGTCCTGAAAGAAATAGGTCTTTTGTCATAGGAAATGGAGGTTGTTCTCTTTATGCTTATTTCGGCCAGGTATGTCGTTCCCATAACCTCTCCTCCCCTTAAGAATGCCTCCGTTGTGGTAGAGGGTAGGGATATAGTTGCTTTTGGGCCGACGGTGAAACTCAAGAGATCCTTTCCTCATCATGAGGTACTGGATTTAGACCATCTTGTTCTTATGCCCGGCCTCCTAAACCTTCATACCCATCTGGACTATACTGTTTTTAAAGATTTGATAGAGGGACTTCCCTTCACTTCCTGGATCGTGAAGTTAGTTCAGTTTGGTCTCAGGCTTAAGCGCGAGGACTGGGAAGCTTCCGCTCTTTTGGGAGCTCTTATGGCCATCCAATCGGGCACAACCACGGTAGTGGACTCTTCGCGGAGCGATTCGTCCCTGAAGGCCATCTCTCACTGTGGGCTGAGGGGAATTGTGTGCGGGGAGGTCTTCGGTCTGAATGGAAGAAGGTCGTCTCAGACTGCCCAGGAGGCTTTGACCCGGCTTCTAGAGTGGCAATCCAGGGTTGATCCGGATTTAATTAAAGTGGGGATATCTCCCCATGCTCCTTACACCGTTTCGGGTCAGCTTTATCAAGAAGTATCCCGACTTGCAGATCAGCATGATTTTCCCGTGGCTCTCCATCTGGCTGAGTCCGCCGATGAATATGAGTTTATCCGCCATGGTGGCGGCACCCTGGCCCGCGGCCTTATGGTACTGGCGGGCTGGTCTCGCCTTTCCTGGCAACCCCAAGGGGTCAGTCCGGTGAAGTATCTGGAACAGTGGGGTATTCTGGGGAAGCGGGTCCTGGCTGCTCATTGTGTCTATGTGGACGACTGTGATCTGGAGATACTGCATAAATACGATGTGGCTGTGGCTCACTGCCCCCGCAGCAATGCTCAGTTGGGCACCGGAATTGCTCCCCTGGCTGAGTTTCACCAAAGAGGTCTTAGGGTGGGATTGGGTACGGACAGTCTGGCTAGCAACTGTTCTCTGGATATGTTTGATGAGATGAGAGCCGGTCTTTTATTGCAAAGAGGTATGGCCCGCCAGGTGGAGGGGCTTTCTGCCGAAACTTTTC
The DNA here is from genome assembly GCA_964469465.1 of uncultured Actinomycetota bacterium. Taxonomy (GTDB): domain Bacteria; phylum Actinomycetota; class Humimicrobiia; order Hakubellales; family Hakubellaceae; genus Hakubella. The sequence continues at coordinate 748 of CAYYBB010000127.1, read as the reverse complement.
TGAGAATGGCTACCATAGAAGGTGCCAGAGCCATAAGGATGGAGGATAAGATCGGATCCATAGCTAGAGGCAAAAGGGCTGATCTGATCGGGGTAGATCTCTCCCATGTCGGCTCTTTCAGCGATCTCTATGCAGCCCTGACCTTCAACACTAATCAAGGTAAGGTGGTCTTCTCTATGATAAATGGCCAGATTGTGATGGAGAAAGGGCAGTTGAAAGGGATTGATGGGGATGAAATTGTAAAAAGGGCGGACCGGGCCCGGCGGAAGCTGAGCAAGGTTCGGACGGATAATGGATAGAAAGAAATTTTGGAGATTGGAGAGAGAAGGAGTCGAAAGATAGTGCCCAAAACGAAAGCCAAGAAACCTGCTACGCTCAGAAAAAAGAAAGGGAAGTCCATTGTAGTTAAGGTTGTTGTTCTCGTCATAGCGGCGCTCTTCATACTTTTCATGGTACTGGGATTGGTCGTTCCCTATTTAGGGCCGAGGGTTCCTCCTGTGCCGGCGACATCTGAGGCGACTACTGCTTCGGAGACCACCGAAGAAGTTAATCCCGCCGAGGTCCTGGAGACTATGATCAAGGACCTGGAAGAAAAGGTGAAGGGAAATCCGGATAACCTGGAGCTCCTGGAACGGCTGGGTAATCTGTACAGCCTGGCTGGGAAATGGGATGAAGCCATCCGCACCTACCTGCATATTCTGGAGAAAGATCCGGATAATAATGCTGTCCGGACCAACCTGGGAACAGC
>CAYYBB010000126.1:0-6183 GCA_964469465.1 uncultured Actinomycetota bacterium | reverse complement strand
AATCGTCCCCTCAAGTCTCTATCGGACATGCTGAAGGGGAAGCAGGGAAGATTTCGTCAGAACCTTCTAGGTAAGAGGGTCGATTACTCTGGACGTTCGGTCATTGTTATTGGGCCTAATCTGAAACTTTATCAATGTGGCCTGCCCAAGCTGATGGCTCTGGAGCTGTATAAGCCCTTTGTGATGAAGAGACTGGTAGATCTGGATTACGCTCAGAACATAAAGAGTGCCAAGAGGATGGTCGAAAGAATGAGGTCTATCGTCTGGGATGTTTTGGAAGAGGTTATAGAGGATCATCCTGTCCTTCTGAATCGGGCTCCCACCCTCCATCGGCTGGGCATTCAGGCTTTCATGCCCATTCTGATCGAGGGCAAGGCTATCCAGGTCCATCCTCTGGTCTGTGGGGCCTTCAATGCCGATTTTGACGGGGACCAGATGGCTGTTCATGTACCCCTCTCGGCAGAGGCGCAGGCTGAAGCTAAAGTGCTCATGCTATCCATAAACAATGTGTTGTCGCCGGCAAACGGCAATCCCATCATGACTCCTTCTCAGGACATGGTCCTGGGTTGTTACTATATGACGGTAGAGAAGGAACAGGAGCTGGGTGAGGGCAAGTTTTTCTGCAGTCCCGATGAGGCCATCATGGCCTACTCCTTCGGCAGGCTGGCTCTACATGCTCCTATCAACGTCCGGGTCAAAGGCAAAATGAGGCGGACTACAGTAGGCAGAATTATCTTCAATGAGGCTCTTCCTCAGGATTATGAATACGTGAATACCCCGGTGAGCAAAAAGGAGCTGGTAACTGTCCTGGCGGAGTGCACGGAGAGGTATCCTACATCGGTGGTAACCGAGGTCATGGACAAGATAAAGGAAATGGGCTTTCGCTTTGCTACCAGAGCTGGGTTGACCATTGGTATGGATGACATTGATGTGCCGCCAGCCAAAGATAAAATTCTGGAGAATACAGAGAAGTTGGTAGAGGAGATTGAAAAAGCCTACCAGTTGGGCAGGATTACTGATGATGAACGTCATCAGAGGGTGGTGCAGATCTGGTCCAAGGCCACAGAGGATGTAGCTGATGCCATGGAGGCCCACTTTGATAAATTCAATCCCATATACATGATGGCTAACTCGGGAGCCCGAGGTAATGTCAAGCAGCTCCGCCAGCTTTCCGGCATGAGAGGGCTGGTGGCCAATGCTCGGGGCGACATAATCGACCGACCCATCAAGGCCAATTTCCGGGAAGGTTTATCTGTTCTGGAATACTTCCTCTCCACTCACGGGGCCAGGCAGGGGCTGGCCGATACTGCTCTCAGAACAGCTGATTCCGGATATCTTACCCGACGCCTGGTTGATGTGGCTCAGGAAGTCATTGTCAGACAGGAAGACTGTGGCACGGACGTGGGCATCAGGATACCTGTCCTGACGGTGGAGGGAGAGCCCAATTCCAGCCTGGTAGGCAGGTTGACCATCGATCCGGTCGTCAATAGCTTTACTGGGGAGATCTTGATTGATAAAGGTGAGATGATAGAGAATAGACACCTCAATTCTCTCGTTGTAGCCGGAGTGAATGATGTTCACGTAAGGTCTCCTCTGGCCTGTGAAGCCATGTATGGTGTATGCCAGAAGTGTTATGGCAAAAGCCTGGCTACGGGCGCGCTGGTCAGTATCGGAGAGGCGGTGGGTATCATAGCTGCCCAGTCCATCGGTGAGCCAGGAACTCAGCTTACCATGAGGACCTTTCATACCGGTGGGGTAGCCAGCACCATGATCCAGAGGCCGATCAAGGCTCCGGTCTCCGGGGAACTGGTTATCTCCGATGAGGATCTCAAAAAGTTAGGTCTGAAGAAGTCGGATATAGGCGTAGATGAGGAGAAGGGGGAGGAGTTCATCTCCTGCGATATCGAGAACCTGATTGAGAAGGTGACTCTTCAGGTCAGGATGAAAGATGGTAAGATCTTCAAAGTCCCGGTTCCTAAGGGCGAAAGGCTCGTTTTGATCAAAAAAAGGAAGGTAGAAGCTGGGGAGATCATAGCCAAGGTAGTGCAGACAGCCAAGAAGAAAAAGCACGCCCACAAACATGAGAAGACCTTCGAAATGATCGATATCACCAGCGGTCTGCCCAGAGTAGTTGAGTTATTCGAGGCCAGAAAACCCAAGGGCCAGGCTCTTATCTCCGAGATAAGCGGGGTTGTGGAGATCACTGAAACGGATAGAGTGAAGAAAGTGACAGTGATAGGTGGCCCCAATAAGCAGAAGACCTATCAGGTGCCCAAGAGAGCCCGACTTAGAGTCCTTGATGGGGAGAGTATCAGCGCTGGCGATCAGATTACAGAGGGAGCCAAGAATCCCCATGACATCCTGCGGATAAACGGCGCCCCGCCGGCCCAACAGTATCTAGTCCAGGAAGTTCAGGCTGTCTATAAGTCCCAGGGCGTGGACATTCACGATAAGCACATAGAGATAATTGTCCGTCAGATGTTTAAGAAAGTAACCATTGTAGAGCCCGGCGACACGGACTTCCTGCCCGGACAGTTAGTGGATAGACAGCTCTTTCAGAAAGAAAACGAGAGAATTATGGCCGAGGGTGGCGAACCGGCTAAAGCCCGTCAGACCCTTTTGGGCATAACCAAAGCCTCTCTGGCTACTGACAGCTTCCTTTCCGCTGCCTCTTTCCAGGAGACCACCAGAGTTCTCACTGATGCATCTATTGAGAATAAGCTAGATCAGCTTCTGGGTCTCAAGGAAAATGTCATCATCGGTAAGTCCATTCCAGCAGGCACGGGCATGGGTAGATACAGGAGAATAGAGCTGGTCTTTCCCGATGAGGAGAAAGAGGAGATGGTGGAAGAGAAACAAGCTGCCGTGGATTCCCTTCCAAACCCGGGGGTGGCTTGACATCGGAAGAGGGTCGTGCTAATCTAGCACGGTTGTGCGAGCCAGATAGTAGTAGCGGATTGCGACAGGAGTAGCATTGCCAACTATCAATCAACTCATAAGGAAGAGTCGGGAGAAAGTTCAGAGAAAGGCCAAGACACCGGCCTTAAGAGGCAATCCTCAGAAGAGAGGGGTATGTGTGAGAGTCTATACTACTACCCCTAAGAAACCTAATTCGGCTCTTCGGAAAGTATGTCGGGTCCGCTTGACTCATGGAATAGAGATCACTGCCTATATACCAGGAGAAGGACATAACCTTCAGGAGCACTCCATAGTTTTGGTACGAGGAGGAAGAGTTAAGGATCTTCCTGGAGTGCGCTATAAGGTTATTCGGGCCGCTCTGGACGCGGCTGGTGTGGCTAACAGGAAAAAGGCCCGTTCGAAGTACGGAGCCAAGAAAGGCAAGTAAGTCCGGCTACCAGCGAAGCGCTGTTGCGCCTCGTAACTCCTCTCTGCCCCCCTGGGGAGGCAGAGAGGAGAACGTACAAAATTAGAGGGACACGCTATTTAGAAAGAGAGGGCTCAAGGGAGGAAATATGCCAAGAAAAGGTCCAGCGCCGCTAAGGGATTTGCCTCCTGATCCCCAGTACAACGATGTTCTGGTGACCCACTTAATAAATAAGGTGTTGATGAGGGGTAAAAAGGGCAGAGCCTACAAAATAGTTTACGGCGCCTTTGACATAATTGCCAGGAAGACCGGCCAGGATCCTGCGGTGGTCTTTAAAAAAGCTCTGGACAACGTAAGACCAGTCCTGGAGGTCAGATCGAGGAGAGTAGGAGGAGCGACCTATCAGATACCCATGGAGGTCTCTGAGAGAAGGGCTAACTCCCTGGCCTTTAGATGGATAGTAAGCTTTGCCAGGAGCAGGCGAGAAAAGACCATGCAGGAGAGACTGGCTAACGAGCTGATAGATGCTTCCAAGGGTACCGGGCCCTCCATCAAGAAGAAAGAGGATGTTCATAAGATGGCCGAGGCTAACAAAGCCTTCGCTCATTATAGATGGTGAAAGAGCTTCAGAAATCTGAACCAAGAGAGGGTTGAATAGTCAAAAAGTAACAGGTATGGCACGAGCAACCGATACATTAGCCAGAAAATTGGATATGGAAGAAGAAAGATTTCCTTTGGAAAATACGAGAAACATAGGCATTATGGCCCACATCGATGCCGGGAAGACGACGACCACGGAGAGAATCCTGTACTACACTGGGCGTACCCATAGGATGGGAGAAGTCGATGATGGGGCTGCGGTGATGGACTGGATGGTCCAGGAACAGGAGAGGGGTATTACCATAACTTCTGCTGCCACAACTTGCTACTGGAAGGATCATCGCATAAATATTATAGATACGCCCGGCCACGTGGACTTTACAGTGGAGGTGGAGAGGTCCCTTCGAGTATTGGATGGTTCAGTAGCTATTTTTTGCTCCGTGGGGGGTGTGGAGCCCCAATCGGAGACGGTATGGCGACAGGCGGACAAGTACAAAATCCCCCGTATTGCCTACGTCAATAAGATGGATCGAATTGGGGCTGACTTTTTCTTTGTCCTGGGTATGATGAAGGATCGCCTGAAGGCGAATGCTGTGCCCATCCAGCTTCCTATAGGGGTGGAGGATGGCTTCAAAGGAGTCATCGATTTGGTGAGCATGAAGGCCGTAGTCTATCTGAATGAGCTGGGCACCAGGTGGGAGGAAGTTGAGATCCCTGAGGAATATATGGATCAGGCAACCAGATACCGGGAGCACTTACTGGATTCAATTTCCAACTTTAATGACCATATTCTGGGAAAGCATATTGAGGGTGAAGAGATAGAAACGGATGAGCTGAAGGAAGCCATCAGGGAAGCTACCCTGAAGGTCCAGATTATCCCGGTTTTCTGTGGATCTTCCTTTAAGAACAAAGGGGTTCAGCCTCTCCTGGACGCCATTATGGATTATCTTCCCTCCCCGGAGGATGTGCCCAGCATCAGGGGAACTAATCCCCGTACCGGAAAAGAGGAAGTCAGGAACCCCTCCGAACGGGAACCCTTCTGCGCCCTGGCTTTCAAGGTAATGTCTGATCCCTTTGTGGGCAAGCTTACCTACTTCAGAGTCTACTCTGGTGTGCTTAGAGCAGGGTCCTATGTCCTGAACTCTAACATCAACGAAAGAGAGAGGATCGGGAGGATCCTCCAGATGCACGCCAACCACCGGGAGGATAGACAAACTGCCTATGCTGGTGAAATTGTGGCTGCTGTTGGTCTGAAAAAGACATCTACCGGCCACACTATCTGTGACTGGTCTCATCCTATTATGTTGGAATCCATGAGTTTTCCTGAGCCCGTGATTTCGGTGGCTATAGAACCCCGGACCAAGGCCGACCAGGACAAGTTGTCCCAGGCTTTGGGCAAGATTGCTGAGGAGGATCCTACTTTCAGCGTCAAGACCGATGAGGAAACCGGGCAGACCATTATATCCGGGATGGGCGAGCTACATCTGGAGATTATAGTAGACAGACTCCTGAGAGAGTTCAAGGTAGATGCCAAAGTGGGCCGGCCTCAGGTTGCTTACCGAGAGACCATCACCAAACCGGGCCAGTTTGAGGGACGATTCGTCAGGCAGACCGGCGGCAGGGGGCAATATGGACATGTAGTCATCGTTATGGAGCCCAAGGAAAGAAATGGCGGGTTTGAATTTGTGGATAGGATAACAGGAGGAAAAATTCCCAAAGAATTCATACCCGCAGTAGAGCAGGGAATTCGGGAGGCTCTGGAGAGTGGCGAGTATGCTGGTTACCCGGTGGTAGATGTCACGGTCTCCCTGGTAGATGGTTCCTATCACGAAGTTGATTCCTCAGAGATAGCCTTTAAGATCGCTGCCTCCAAGGCTTTTAAAGAAGGGTTTTTGAAATGCCATCCTATTCTTCTGGAGCCCATTATGGAGGTGGAAGTAGTAATGCCCAATGAGTATCTGGGAGATGTGATCGGCGATCTGAATTCCCGACGAGGAAGGATCGAAAGTATTGAGCCCAGAGCTGGAGCTCAGGTAGTGAGAGCTCAGCTCCCCCTGGCAGAGATGTTCGGATATGCTACCGATCTGAGGTCTTTAACCCAGGGTAGAGCAACCTATACTATGCAATTTGAGCGTTACAGGGAGCTTCCCACCAATCTGGCCCAAGAGTTGGTAGCCAGATATCGGGGAGGATAATTTTATTAAGGAGGAACCCATGGCCAAACAGAAATTTCAGAGAACCAAACCCCACATGAACAT
>CAYYBB010000125.1:0-6281 GCA_964469465.1 uncultured Actinomycetota bacterium | reverse complement strand
TTAATACCCAAGAATTCACCAAAAAATATAACAATAACATACTAGAAGTTAGATTAGAGAAATTGACAAACTGTAGTCTGAAAACTGCAGGTCAAAGATAATAAAAAACGGGATAAATTTAATCCTGCAGTTTTTCTGCTTATTCCGGCCATCTTGGACACCTGTCCCGCTGTGCTGGATAATTTGACCCGAAGCCTGATGTGTTGTAGCATCAGAGGCCCAAATTAAACCTATGTGTATTACCTAATCTATTTGGTAAAAACTTTCAGTTTAATCCCTACTTCTTGACACATCTCAAAACATATAGTATCATTTGTATTACATAGAGGTGCTGCCATGGCTTCCCTGATAAGAAAGAAGGTTGGGAGGAAGTATTATTACTACATTGTAGAAAGCAAAAGGATAAATGGCAGACCGCGCATCGTCCATCAAGTATATTTGGGTTCGGTTGAAAACATTCTCAAGAAGTTCCAGGAAGGTAGGGCATCTGCTGGATCAGAGGGATCTGGGAAAATGAAAGTTGAAAAGGAGGAATTTGAAGTGACCGAAAAGAAAAGAGAACCAGAAGGAGAGGACATAAGAGTCGACTTGGGAGAACTATCGTTTGGGGGCCTCTTTAAAGGAATTGGCAATTTTATTGATTTGATCTCTAAGATGGCCCAAGAAGGCACAGAAGAGGTTACTCGCACGGGTGAGTTTAAGATCAAGGGCATGCCCGACAAAGCTAAGGGGGTCTACGGTTTTACGGTAAAAATGGGACTGGGCGGCATTCCTACTGTAGAACAGTTTGGGAACATTCGCGAAACAGCAAAAGGTCCTGTGGTCGAGGAAGTTCGAGAGCCCATCGTGGATGTTTTTGATGAAAAAGACAAGGTGCTGGTTATTGCCGAATTGCCGGGTGTAGGGGAGGACAATATACACCTGGAAGCCAAAGGCGACATCCTCACCATATCCGCTGAGGATAAAGATCGCAAATACAGCAAAGAAGTTCTATTACCCTCGGCTGTGGATGCCAGCACCATGAAAACTTCTTACAAAAATGGGATCTTAGAAATCGTATTTCCAAAAGCCAAATAAACTACCTAGTTCACACTGATGAAAAATGACCTGTCGACAGGATAAAGGCAAAACACCCGAGAGTAAATTTTGCTCTAACCTAGAGCGTAAACCCTATTCAGTGTGAACTACCTAAGGATAAAAGTAAAAAAGACCATAACTCCTTACATAATTAAGAAGTTGTAGTGCCCACGATATGATAGAAAACTCTATATAGTGGCATTTTTTAAAATAAGTGCGGAAGTGGGTGCAGTGAGGAAACTATATTATGTACCTATCATCCATACGGAGCCTGATCTTGGAAGCGTAGGTACGGGCATCAATAGAATAAGTGGTGTCATATGTGGGGAAGAGCGTTGGAACAGGCACAAACAGACAGTTTCTGATTTTTGGAATTCGATCGCCAACTATATTGATTCCTTAGGAGACATTAATCTCAAGGTTTATCAAGATGGGTTGATGGCCAATAGCGAATTGGGCCTGAAAATTATTGAAGAGGGAGCCAGGAGAGGCAGCAAAAATCACGAAATTGTACTTAAGTTAATTAAAAAGGGTGGGGAGATAAGAAAGACGGAGGATCCCTCACTGCTTAAAGAAGAATATGGACATATTGTTAAACTTTCGCAATCCAAATCTTTTTTGGAAAGAGGGCTGGCCTATTTGCAATACAAAATGCGGAAGACTCGTCTGATGGAAGAGAGAGACAAATTTATAGCCAGGACCATAAATGAAACCTTGCAAGATGGTGAAACTGCCATCCTTTTCATTGGAGCTTACCATAATGTGTTCCCCTGGCTTTCAAAGGATATCCTGGTGAAAGAAGTAAAAGAGCAAGACAAGGTAAAAGCCTATTTTGATGAGCTCATCCAAGGGAAGGATAAGAACAAATTTGAGGAACTTGCCCAATATCTTATTTCTCCGGAGAGCTCTAACGAAAGTTGGGTCACAAATAATAAACGGGGATAAATTTAATCCTGCAGTTTTTCATTTAGCTCGCGGTTAATATCTTTGTTGCCCTTGGGAATTGGTGTGATGGTATTATCCATCCAAATGACAATTCTCCCCATAAGATTTTCCATCAAACTACAATAGTCAGGCATCTTTTCATAAAGAATCTGGGAGACCTCTTCTTTATAAGTATGGGAGGTCATATTTCTACCATCAGTCATCTCAAGGCACCTAACGGTTTCTCCCTCCGTATTATACCCTCCCGCTCTTTTAGGTACTCCTTCAAGAACTTCCATAGTGCCTCAAAGGTATATTCAAATCGCTGAATTGTAGCATCCCGCACAATAACGGAAAAAGGCTCATCTAATATCTCTTTCAGAGTATTCATCGCCTTTAGGGCATCACTGTATTTTAGTTTTAATCTTTCCAAATCTCCGCTTCCTTTAGAGCTTCCCTTTTGAATACCTCTGAAACAGAAGAGAAGTCTACAATATCCACCTTGTAAGGAATATTTAAATCCTCAAGGTCTTCTCTGAGAAGAACTAATTTTCTTCTGTCAAATTCTCCTTTAGGAATAATTCCTATATCCACATCAGAGCAGGTGATATTATCCCTTCTTGCCCTGGAGCCAAAGAGTATTATTTTAAGATCTTCGTCTCTTAAGGATTCCAAAACGCACTCTTTTAATCTCTCAACAAATTCATTATCCATGCTTTTTCCTCTAAACTTTGATGCTACAACACATCAGGCTTCAGGTCGAATTATCAAGGTTTGCGGGTTTGCGAGGAATGCGTCTCGCATTTGGGTAGTTAACTGTTAAAAGTTGGGTCACAAATAATAAACCGGGATAAATTTGATCCTGCAGTTTTTTACTTTGCTCTCAGAAACCCAACCTTTAGTCAAGATAATTGCTTCAGAGGGCAAGAATTTATTGATAAAGCTATAAAGACTTTTGCCAATGGTGGGGGTTTTGGCATATTTAACTTCTATTGGTATTATTTTTTGTCCCGGTCTTATAATGAAATCAACCTCTGCCTTACTTTTTGTTCGCCAAAAATTTAAACTTTCGAAAGGCGTTACCCTTCTTTTTAAAGAATTAAAAACATAGTTTTCGACCAGGCTGCCTCTGTCACTTCTTGTCTCACAAGGTTTGAAATCCAGGAGGGCCAGATTTCTCAAGCCTGAATCTAAAAAGTAGATTTTAGGATTCTTGCTTAACTCAGTCCGTTTATTAGTAAAGTATGGCCTGATTAGATCTATAATGTAAGTTTGTCTAAGAATGTTAAGATGTTTAAGGAGATTCTTGTAGGGCAGTCCCGATACATTGGATAATTCTTTATATGCTACCACGTTTCCGATTTGGGTGGCCAAAAATTTTATCACACTAATGAGCTCGTCTTCAGTAGCTAGTTGCAGAAGACTTTTAATATCTCTCAAAAGATAGTTCTCTAAGATGCTTTCCAAGATCTTTTGTTTTTCGATTTGAGTTTCGGCCAATACTGCTGCTGGATAACCTCCCCAAACGAGATAATTTTCAAATAGTTCTTCGAGTCTTTGGTTAATCTCGTCGCCAAAGGCGCGGCTTAAATCAAAATCCGAGGATAAGATATCAGGTATCCGTTCCTGGATCAGAGTGAATATCTCTTTATCCACATAAGAGAGATATTCTCTAAAAGAAAAGGGCCACAGGACAAAATTAAACATTCTTCCAACCATATATCTACCAGTTTGGAAAGTAAGTTCTAAGGAAGAAGAGCCAGATATAATGAATTTGGTTTGAGTGGTGTCAAAAAGATATTTTAGTTTCTTGCCTCCTTCTTTGGCATACTGGAATTCGTCAATAATTACAATTTGATAGTTCTTGTATAAGTCTTTGAAATCTTCTAAGTTTTTTTGGAATAAGACGAGATCACTTCTTTTTTCGAAGGTAATGAATCTTACCGATTTGTGATTTTCTTCTAAATCTTCCTTAAGATGTTCAAGGAAAGTTGTTTTACCTGCCTGCCTGGGACCGACGATAGCAATGACTTCTTTTCTTTCAAGGAAGGGCTGAATTTGTTTTTCTAGCTCCCGGTTGATATAAGTCATTGTAAATTATAGCAGGGTTATTTGTAATCTATTGTAAATTATAGCAGGGGAAATGTTGAAGTCAATACTTTACTGCTCGGCCTGATCCGGAGGCTGAGCTTCCTCAGGAGGAGTAGTTTCTTCAGGAGGAGGTTGAGTCTCCTCCGGAGGCGGTTGCTCCTCCTGCATGGTGCCATCTCCAATGTACAGGGTTACGTTCGAGCCCTTGGCCACAGTGGTACCGGGCTCGGGATCCTGGCGGATAACCCGGTCCTTCTGGTCCGGAAGAGAAGGAACGGAGATGAAGTTGGCTTTGAGTCCTCTTCTCTGTAGCTCCTTTTCCGCCGTTGTGGCTTTTCGGTCCAATTCGTTGGGAACCTGGACGCTCTCCGGGCCAAGGCTGACCACTAAAGTGACAGGGGTGCCCTTTTCTACTTCTGTGCCGGGGTCAGGGCTTTGGCTGATGACCTCCCCCGCCGCTACCCTATCATCAGTCCTATCTTCTCTGCTATATTTCAGGCCATACTGTTCCAAAATGGCAACTGCATCTTCGAACTTTAGGCCAACCAGGTTAGGCACGATGACCTTGGGTACTCCCTGGCTTACCACTACATCAATGGTAGATCCCTTAGAAACAGTGATGCCTGGATCAACGGATTGACGCATTATCCTACCTGCAGCCACGCTGCTGCTGGGAGTATGGCTCACCGAACCCAGGTAGAGCTCCGCTTTTCTTAGTTCCTCTTTGGCTTCATCGATAGTGAGGCCGATCAAGGTGGGTACTTTTGTGGTTTCTACCCCCAGGCTGATGGTGACTTTCACCGCATCTCCCTTCCTCGCTCTGGCTCCGGCAAGGGGATCCTGATCGATGATGTGGCCTGCTGGTACGGTGTCGTTAGGTTTTTGATCAACGATCTTTATGTCCAGTCCCACATCCTCTAGCTTCTGTTCAGCCTCTTGCACGCTAAGTCCGGTGACTTTGGGAACGTCTACGTATTCCACCCTGGTCAGAGCCAGGGCTGCCCAAATGCCCAGGCCGGCCAGGATTAACAGAGCTATAATAAGGAGCAGGGACCAACCCAACCAGGAAGGGATGATGGTGGGTCTTGCCGATGTGGGGATAGCCGCGGTCTCCTCTTTGTCCTCCCGGTATGTAGGTATTACCATGGTTTCAGTGCCTGGTGGTATCTCCATGGTCAGGGACCTGCGGAGAGTCTCTTTCATCTCTGCCGCAGATTGATAGCGGTTGATTGGATCTTTACTGAGAGCCTTCATCACCACCATTTCCAGACCCGGAGGGATGTCGTCTCTCAATCGAGACGGGGGTAGGGGATTCTCATTAATGTGCTTCATGGCAATGTTGATGGGGTTATCTCCTCGAAAAGGAAGATCTCCGGTCAACATCTCATACATCAGGATGCCCAGGGAATAGATGTCTGAGGGGGCGCCCACCTTTTGCCCCAGAGCCTGTTCCGGGGAGATGTAGTGGGCAGTGCCCAGGATGGACCCGGTCTGAGTCATAGTGGCACTGGCAGCCCTGGCTATTCCGAAATCGGTAACTTTGAGTTCACCATTTTCGGTGAGGATGATATTCTGGGGTTTGATATCCCGGTGGACTATTTCATGATCATGGGCTTCAGTAAGAGCGTCACAGATCTTGGACGCTATATCCACTACTATATCGGGAGCGAGAGGCGCCCGCGAATTCAGGAAATCCTTAAGGTTCTGGCCCTTCAGGTACTCCATAACCAGGTAGTAGATCTCCTCGTCTGCACCCCAATCGAAAACATTTACAATATTTTGGTGCTGGAGATTGGCCACAGCTCTAGCCTCTCTTTTAAATCTTTCCACGAAAGCAGGATCTGCTGCCAGTTGAGGATGCATGATCTTGATAGCCACCTGGCGATCCAGAAGAAGATCTTCAGCCAAATAGACATCGGCCATACCGCCGGTACCAATCTTGCGGAGCAGCTTATATCTCTTGTTGAGAGTCCTTTGCAGCATTTGAACCTGACCCCGAATTGCAACAGGATACCTTTTTACAAAGCTAAAGGTTGCCTGTCAGGCATGCTTATTCCTGAACTACAGCCAAAGGAAATCAGCCTATATTTTCCTGTGTGAAACACTTCTTTTTCACTATACCACACCGACATCCCTAAAAATTGGGCGGTGGAGGAAAAAGACAGTGACAGAGGAAACCGCCCGCTCCT
>CAYYBB010000124.1:0-6347 GCA_964469465.1 uncultured Actinomycetota bacterium | reverse complement strand
GATAGAACAGGCAGAAGCTAGACTTAAAAAAGACTTCTAAAGGGCTATAGCAATCGAGTAAGAGCAGGAAGTACTATGATGAGTCTGGCTCTCCTTTATTTGTGTTATAATTAGCTCTGTCTCGAAATAGGAGATATTCACCAACCTTTGAGAATACATTTCTAACAGAATAAATGGGCGCTAAGCAAGGAGATAAATTACCATGCTGGAGTTAGGGGGTAAGATAGAGGAACATCTACACTTCCTTAATCCTGAGGAAAGAGATACCAGGAAAGCTCTTATAACGCTTCTTAGAAGGGAGTATCGTAGAAAGTTAGCCCACTACGAAAATCTGGATCAAAGTTTTCAGAAAAAGTACGGTGTGTCTTTTGAAAAGTTTGAGGAAAAGAATGTGGTGAAGAAGAAAGGCTTCTCCTGGGGAGTGGAATCCGATGCCATGGCCTGGGAGCAGGCCGTCGATGGCATAAGGACCATGCGTACGAGACTAGAGGATCTGGATGTCCTCAAGTGATGTTCTCAAGTTAGATAGTATCCTTAAGCAGCTAGACGAATTAACCCCTCGCTTCTCTGCCTTCGGATCTTATGAAGTTGTGGACAGAACAGACCTGACCCTCAAAGTTAGAATTCCAATTGCAGAAGAACTACACGTGCAACTCTATGCTAATAGTGGAAAAGGCAAGTTAAATCTATCACTGGTCCATGGTGGCCAAAGGATCTATGGCGAAGATTCAGAAGGCGGGATCGAACATGTTCACCCCTTCGAGGATCCAGAAAGTCATACAGAGACCACTGTCGAACCATCACTAGAAGATTTCCTAGCAAAAGTTCAGCAACATCTGGAGGAGAAAGGACTGATCTGAGGGAGATTCGGGGTCGGCAGTGATAGCTATTGACACGGATATTTTCCTCATCGATCTGGTCTTTCAGTGTGATGCCAGATACTTCTGCAAACTTCAAATAAGGCCCGGCTAGGAGTACTCACACCGGAGGAGTTCAACTTTTCCCATACTGCTAATTTGATAACATGAAAAAGCTGTGCACCTCCGTACTTGAGTTTTGTCTCCCGATAGCTTATCAACTATCGTAGGAGGTGCGCAGCTTTTTCATAGATGTCATTATGGTTCCATCACCCGCGAACCATGGAAATGCTGAGTATTTTCTACGTAAATATTCGGATTTACAGAATCTGAAGTCCGACCTTTCTTAAGTAGGAATTAAACATTCAAGCTTTCTGGTAGAGGCGATTTTCAGTACGACACCTTTTGAATCTTTTGAGTGGTAGATACTCTTGACAACTTTATTTTAATAGTTTAACATAGCATTACTGCGCTATGCTAAAGCGATAAAGAGAATGGAGAATGGGGAATATGTGTCCATAGATGGTTGAGACGGTGGAGAATGATGTTCACAAATGGTCGAGGTAAAAGAATGATGCTGAGAAATTCAGGCAAAAACGCCCACATCCGGATTCCTCAAGGTCTGAGGGATATCCTTCCCACTGAAGCCTCTCACCGCAGGATGATCGAGAATATCATCCGGGAGGTGTTTACTTGCTGGGGTTATGGGGAGGTGATCCCGCCCACCTTCGAGTACTTTGACTACATCAGTCAAGGCCTGGGTGAGGACAAGAAAAAGGGTTTGGTCAGGTTATTCGATAAAAATGGAGAGCTTCTGGCTCTGAGGTCTGAGCTTACAGCTCCCATTGCTCGCATGACAGCCATGAGGTTCAAGTCCATGGGGTTTCCCCTTCGCCTTTTCTATTTCGCCAACGTGTTCAGCGATGAATCTTCCCGATTGAGCCATCAGCGAGAGCGCACGCAGGCAGGGGTAGAACTCATCGGTAGCGACTCACCTCATGCGGATGCGGAGGTTATCGCTCTGGTCATAGAAGCTTTACTCCAGGTAGGGCTAAAGGATTTTAAGATCGGGATCGGCCAGATTGACTTTATTAGTAAAGTTCTCCGTCTTACGGGGATCTCTGAGTTGGACCAGAAAGAAATGAAGAGAGCATTAGTAAGAAAGGATATGGTGGCCATCAAGAATGGCCTGAAGGAGCTGGGTTCCTCCAGGGCGGAGAGTATCCTAGAGATCATCACCCTGAGAGGGGAAGGAGAGGTGATTGTCAGAGCAAGCAGGTATGCCCGGGATGAAGCATCTAGCTCTGCTCTGGCCAGGCTCTCGGACATTCACAAAATTCTGGTTAGAAGTGGATACCGAAGCCATATTTTCCTGGATTTGGGCATTGTCAGAGATTTTGATTACTATTCCAGTGTAGTCTTTGAGGGATATTCGCCCAGGATCGGCTATCCTTTTTGTGGAGGAGGAAGATATGACTACCTTCTGGGCATGTTTGGAGTGGACGCTCCTTCCACGGGATTTGCCATTGAGGTGGAACGGCTACATGACGCTCTTTCTCGGGAAGATGGAGAAAGGGAAGTTAAAAGACCTAAAGTATTAGTGGCCTCTGCTCAGGATAATTTTTTGGATATCATGAGTGTGGCCAGTTGGCTGAGGAAGAAAGGAATTGTGGCCCAACACTTTCTGGGAGAGTTCTCTCTGGAAGAGGCCAAAACCTACGCCCAAAGAATGGATATGGACTTTCTTCTGATCATCATATCCCCCGATAAAGAGATGGATTTAATAGATTTAAAGAAAGATCTTATTCGAAGAGTGGGTCCTCAGCAATTTGAGAGATTGATGGATCAACTTGAGGTAAAAGGAAAATGACTTTAAGTATCACTTTGCCAAAAGGTTATCTGTTTCCCCAGTCTCTAGATCTTCTAGAGAGGTCTGGATACGATATCTCCGGCCTTAGCGAGGAGAATCGCAGGCTTACCTTTTTTAAGGAGAAGGACGGTATCAGATATATTGTAGCCCGGCCTACGGATGTGCCTAAATACGTGGAGTACGGGGCCGCGGATCTGGGGATTGTGGGCAAAGATGTGCTGATGGAACAGCAAAGCAACATCTATGAGCTTTTAGACCTCGGATTTGGCCAATGCCGGCTTATCACTGCTGCCCTGGCTGGAACAAGGGAACAAATGGAAAGAAATTATGAGCATTTGGGTTATCTTCGGGTTGCTACCAAATATCCCTCAGTAGCAGAGGAGTATTTTAATGAGAAGGGGATTCAGGTGGAGGTCATCAGGTTGCACGGGTCTATAGAGCTGGCCCCTATATTGGGTATTGCTGACCAGATTGTGGATATTACCTCTTCGGGTCGGACTCTTAGAGAGAACAATCTCCAGGTCATTGATGAGATAGCTTTCTGTACAGCTCGCTTAATTGCTAATCAGGTGAGCTATAAATTAAAATACCAGGAAATAGACGGGCTGATAAACAGGGTCAAGAACGCCATTGGGAAGGAGGCTGTTGAGGGATAGCTCGGCAGCAGAATCTTTGGGCCAGGAAGAGCCACAGTTTTTTGAGAGGATCGCTAAATGCTAGAGATAGAAACAATCACCGATCAAGACCAGTTCAAACGTCCCCAGGTTCAAAAGGACAGAGAAGGGTGGGAGAAGATCAGGAAGGATGTGCTGGATATCATCGAGCAGATCCAAAAAGAAGGAGACCAGGCCCTTATAGATCTGACCGAGAAATTTGATGGGGTTCGGCTTAGTCCTGAAGAGCTCAGGGTTAGCAGAGAAGAAATCCAGGGTGCCAAAAGCTCTCTGGACAAAAAGATTCTCTCAGCGCTGAAGAAGGCAAGGGATAACATTTTTGACTTTCACTCCCGGCAGAAAAGAGATTCCTGGTCCACATGTGTTCGGGATGGGATTCTGATCGGCCAGAAAGTTACTCCTGTAGATCGAATTGGCATCTACGTTCCGGGAGGAAGGGCTGTCTACCCCTCCACTATCCTGATGACCGCGGTGCCGGCCCGGGTAGCGGGGGTAGGAGAAATTGCCATGTGTACTCCTCCTGGGTCGGATAGTGCACTCCATCCCTTGATTTTGGCAGTAGCGGACATGATGGATATAGGAGAAATTTACAGAGTAGGAGGTGCTCAGGCTATAGCCGCTCTGGCTCTGGGTACGGAGACCATTTCTAGAGTAGATAAGATATTTGGGCCGGGGAACAGGTATGTGGAGACAGCCAAAAAGGAGCTCTTCGGAGTGGTGGGAATCGACCTCTTGGCCGGGCCCAGCGAGGTGGTAATTCTCGGCGATGAGACCGGAAACGCTACTCTTATTGCTGCGGACATGATCGCCCAGGCCGAACACGATCCCGATGCCATCTCCATCTTGGTGACACCAGTGGAAGAGCTGGCTCTAGGGGTCAGAGTGGAGCTGGAGAGACTGACCAGACTGGCCAAGCGAAGGGATATCATCGTCTCCTCTCTAGAGAAAAATGCAAGGCTGGTGGTTGTCCCCTCTCTGAGAGAGGCTCTTAAGCTGGTCAACGACATAGCTCCGGAGCATGTGGAGCTGATGGTGCGGGATCCTCTGCAGATGGTGGAGCACATCCGTCACGCCGGGGCTATTTTTCTGGGACAGAGTACTCCTGTGGCGGTAGGGGACTATATTGGCGGCACCAACCACGTTCTTCCTACCGGTGGATCAGCCAGGTTTTCCTCTTGCCTGGGGGTGGACGACTTTATGAAGCGGAGCAGCATCCTCGGTTACGGTCCACAAAACCTTGAAGAAGACGGAGAAGATATCCTTTCTTTGGCTATGGCGGAGGGTCTCTTCGCCCATGCAGAGTCGGTCTCCCTGAGGCTTAAAGGACTTGCCAGGAAAGACATCCCTGAGAAAGATAGAAGGACATAGCTAAGGAATTCTGACTTGATGGCCATTTTATCTGTTCTAAGTTTGGAAGGAGACAGTAAAACCATATGAGCATCTCGGCCAGAGAGAACATCCAAAACCTGAGGGCTTATGAGACTCCCCAGATCAAAGCTCGAATTAAGCTGAACTCCAACGAGAGTCCATGGCCTTTGCCTGATAGGATCATAGAAGACATAGAAAGAGCGGTTGCTCGGGTAGAGTTTAATAGATATCCGGATGCATCCTCCCACACCTTCAGGGAGGAGGTGAGCCGGTGGCTGAGGGTAGGGCTGGATAGTATCCTGGTGGGTAGCGGTTCCAACGAGATGATCCAGTGCCTTTTTCTGGCTTTTGGGGGAAAGGGAAGAACCCTTATGACCTTTGTGCCTACTTACAGTATGGCTTCCAAGATCGCTGCCATCACAGATACCGGGGAGATATCCGTACCCTTAAAAGAGGACTTTAGCCCGGATATCCGAAAGATAGTAAAGCAGTTGGAACAGGTAACCCCCAATATCATCTATGTGTGTAACCCCAACAATCCTACTGGAACTCTCTTCCGCAGATCTTTTATCATGAAACTATTGGAGATGACGGAAACTTTGGTGGTGGTGGATGAAGCCTACGGGGAGTTCTGTCCAACTTCGGTCATCGACCTTACTAATAGACATGCTAACCTGGCTGTGGTCAAGACCTTTTCTAAGGCCTTCCGATTGGCCGGAGCCCGTGTCGGCGTTCTGGTAGCTAGCGAGCCCGTCATCAAGGAGGTTCAAAAAGTCAAACTTCCCTATAATCTGAATATCCTTTCTCAGACTATTGCCACCATTGTATTGAGAAACAGGACTCTCCTCTGGCCGGCAGTCAAGGAGATAGTGGAGGAAAGAGAAAGGGTCAGAAGAGAGCTGGAAAAGATAGAAGGCGTGGTAGCTGTCCCCTCCCAGACCAATTTCATTCTCTTTAAGACCCCTTTTGAGGGGAACCTTATTTACGAGGAGCTTTTGCGAAGAGATGTACTGATCAGAAACTTCTCCAACTACCCTTATTTAAGAGGATATCTCAGGGTCACTATAGGGACAAGAGAGGAAAACCAGGAGTTTCTGGCTGCCCTCACGGATGTTCTGGATAACAGAATGTGGGCATCAAGGCTATAGTAATGGCCATATACACAGAGGATGCAAGATAGAGAGGAAGCTGGCCGAGTAAGAAGGAGACTAAGCCCTGATTTGTCAAAGGAAGATACTATGAACCAACGAGTGGCCGAAGTAAACAGAAAAACCAGGGAGACAGACATTCGAGTCAGGTTGAACCTCGATGGAAGTGGCAGGGCGGATATCTTCACGGGAATTCCCTTCTTTGACCATATGCTGGAGCAACTGGCTAAACATGGACTTTTCGATCTGGAAATTGCAGCCAGGGGAGATATCAAAGTAGACGGGCATCACACCGTGGAGGATGTGGGCCTTTCCTTAGGGAGAGCTTTTGGCGAAGCACTGGGAGATAAAAGTAAGATTGTCCGCTACGGCTTTTCTGTCCTCCCCATGGATGAGACCCTGGTCATGTTGGCTCTGGATATCGGAGGCC
>CAYYBB010000123.1:0-6381 GCA_964469465.1 uncultured Actinomycetota bacterium | reverse complement strand
TGGATCTTTTCTAGAGAGATTTGCATGAGAGAGGGCGACAATGAAGATGGTTGCAATATGGAAAGCAGGCAGTCCTGAAAGTGAGCAGTTATGAAGCTGGACAGGGTTAGGACGTCCTCTGAGCTTGAAAACCTTCGAAGTGCTCTTCGGCTAGAGCAGGATCCCTCCTGTACCTATGTGCGCATCTGTATGACCGGGTGCAGAGCCTACGGTGCAGAGGAGATATGCTCTGCTTTTCGGCGGGAGATAGGGGAGCGGGGCATAGAGGAGAAGGTGGAGATCGTGGAGACTGGATGTCACGGTTTCTGTGCCCGGGCCCCGGTGTTGGCTATCGATCCCCACGGCTTTTTCTATCAGCAGGTCTCTCCCCAGGATGTTCCGGGGATAGTTTCCCGCAGTATCTTGGGAGGCGAGGTACTGGAGAGACTGATCTACCAGGATCCTCACAGTGGTGAGAAAATGGCTTCTCAGGATGATATCCCCTTCTTCCGGGACCAGGTAAAGATTGTCTTGCGCAACTGCGGTTTCATCGACCCCGCCAGGATAGAGCACTACCTCATCCGGGACGGCTACCGTGCCCTGAGCAAAGCCCTTACCCAAATGAGTCCTGAGGAGGTCATCGAGAAGGTAAAGGCCTCGGGGCTCCGAGGCCGGGGAGGGGCTGGATTTCCCACTGGCCTCAAATGGCAGTTTACCAGACAATCTCCGGGAGACATAAAGTATGTTGTCTGTAATGCCGATGAGGGAGGTCCTGGAGTCTTTATGGACCGTACGGTTCTGGAGGGCGATCCCCATAGCGTCATTGAGGGAATGATTGTCGCTGCTTATGCCATCGGAGCCAGCACGGGCTACATCTACGTGCGGGCCGAATACCCTATGGCGGTACGGCATCTGCGGAGAGCCATCGCCCAGGCTGAGGATCTGGGGCTTTTGGGGGAGGATATCTTAGGTAGCGGCTTCAGCTTTACTCTAAGGATTCAGGAGGGAGCAGGGGCTTTTGTCTGCGGAGAGGAGACAGCCCTCCTGGCTTCTCTGGAAGGAAAGCGGGGAATGCCTCGCTTGCGCCCTCCCTTTCCAGCCCAGTCGGGACTGTGGGGCAAGCCCACTAATATCAACAACGTAGAGACTTATGCCAACATAGCCCCCATCATTCTTCAGGGAGCTTCCTGGTATGCTCAGTTAGGTACAGAGAAGAGCAAGGGTACCAAGGTCTTCTCTCTGGCTGGCAGGATCAACAACACTGGCCTGGTAGAGGTACCTCTGGGCATCACCCTGCGTCAAGTTGTCTTCGATATAGGGCGAGGCATCCCTGGAGAGCGGCGCTTTAAGGCTGTCCAGATGGGAGGGCCCTCCGGAGGGTGTGTTCCTCAACAGTATTTGGACCTCCCCATCGACTACGAGTCCCTAAAAGGGGTGGGGGCCATCATGGGCTCCGGAGGCATGGTCGTAGTGGATGAGAACACCTGCATGGTGGACCTGGCCCGCTTCTGCCTGGATTTTGTGCAGTCAGAGTCCTGTGGAAAATGTGTTCCTTGCCGTCTAGGGACCAGGAGGATGCTAGAAATCGTCACCAGGATCAGTGAGGGCAGAGGAAGCAAAGAAGACCTGGATCTACTCCAGGAGCTGGCAGAGGTAGTGAGAGATGGCTCCCTCTGTGGTCTGGGCCAGACTGCCCCCAATCCGGTACTAACTACCCTCCGTTATTTTCAGGAGGAATACAGAGCTCACATTGAAGAGAAGTACTGTCCAGCCTGTGTGTGTGAGGCTCTGGTGCGGGCTCCCTGCCAGCATGCCTGTCCTGCTGGAGTGGATACTCCCAGTTATATTGCTCTTATCGCCCAGGGTAACATTAAGGAGGCTCTGCAGGTTCATCTGGAGAGAAACCCTCTCCCCTCGATATGTGGACGAGTCTGCCACCATCCCTGCGGGGTCCGCTGCCGCCGCGGAGAGATAGATGAGCCCATTGCCATCCGAGCTCTCAAGAGGTTCATGGCTGACTGGAATGGAGAGCACCCCCTGCCTTTCCCACAGCCAGTCCAGGTGAGAGACCAGAGAGTGGCTGTGGTGGGTGCGGGGCCTGCTGGTCTCAGTGCAGCTTACCATCTACTTCTGTGCGGTTATCAGGTTACTGTTTTGGAAGCTCTTCCTGTAGC
Source organism: uncultured Actinomycetota bacterium (assembly GCA_964469465.1). GTDB lineage: Bacteria > Actinomycetota > Humimicrobiia > Hakubellales > Hakubellaceae > Hakubella. The sequence goes on along the minus strand of CAYYBB010000123.1, from coordinate 4,228 downwards.
CGGGGGAATGCTTGCTGTGGGCATCCCTTCTTACCGTCTGCCTAAAGAGGTGGTTCGCAGGGAAATCTCAGCCCTTCAGGATCTGGGGGTGGACATCCGTACTGGCCAGACGCTGGGTCGTGACTTTACTTTGGAAGATCTTTTCGCTGAGGGGTATGAAGCTATCTTCCTGGGACTGGGTGCTCATCAGAGTAATCGCCTGGGCATCCCGGGCGAGGATGCTCAGGGGGTTCTGCAGGGAGTGTCGTTCCTGCGCCAGCTTAACCTGGGCGAGAAGCTGAATTTAGGAGAGAGAGTAGTGGTTATCGGGGGAGGAGATGTGGCCATGGACGCTGCCCGCTCCGCCCTTCGTCTGGGAGCTCAGGAGGTCACTCTTCTTTACCGAAGGTCCCGGGATGAGATGCCTGCTCACAAGTGGGATGTGCAGGAGGCGGAGGAAGAGGGAATAAAGTTCCTCTTTCTTGTCACACCCAGGTCTTTTATCTCCCAGGATGGTGGTCTACGGGGCCTGCAGTGTATCTGCATGGAGCTGGGAGAAGCTGATGAGAGTGGCAGGAGAAGGCCGATACCTGTCCCCGGGTCGGAGTTTGTCCTCCAGGCAGATATAGCCATCGTGGCCATCGGGCAGGCTCCAGATCTATCGTCGCTGACTGGATCGGGCGTGGAACTGAGTCCTCAGGATACCATTGCTGTAGATCCAGCCACCCATATGACCAGTCGCTCAGGAGTCTTTGCTGGAGGGGATGTAGTCAGCGGCCCTGCCACTCTGATCGAGGCTGTGGCCCACGGTCAGAAGGCGGCCTTTGCTATAGACCGTTACCTGAGCGGATCTTCCAGGTGGGAGCAGGAGCTCAAGAAGCGAGAGGAGCGGCAGGTGGAAGTCTTTCCCCGGGAAGAGAAAGAGGAGAGGAGGGAACCTGTCCGCGTGCGCCCAGTAGAAGAGCGCATCAATGGTTTCCAAGAAGTAGTTCTGGGCTACGATCTGGATCAGGCCCAGAGGGAAGCCAGGCGGTGTCTCCGCTGCGATGTGAAGTAGGCCGGAGAGACAAGTTGGTTGAGAGAGTAGCCTGGAAAGATTGAGGAGAGGTGATGAAATGGGAACAGTTAAAGTCAATATCGATGATCAGGAGTATCTGGCAGATAGCCAGGAGACCATTTTAGAAATAGCTGAGCGCAATGGAATTTTTATCCCTACCCTCTGCTACGATCCACGACTCAAGCCCTATGGAGCTTGCAGGCTCTGTCTGGTGGAAGTGGAGGGAGCAAGAGGGCTCATGGCCTCCTGCGGAACAACGGCGAGCGATGGTATGGTAGTGAGGACTCAGACACCTGCTCTCTTGAGGCTACGCCGCTCTATTCTGGAGCTCCTTTTGTCCGACCATCCCCTGGACTGTCTGGTCTGTGATAAGGCGGGGGAATGTCGCCTTCAGGATCTGGCCTACGCCTACGGCATCCGGGAGAGCCGTTTTGTGGGCGAGACTCACAGCTACCAACTCCAACCGGATAAAGAACCGTTCATCCTTCGGGACAAGGAGAAATGCATCCTCTGTGGAAGATGTGTACGCATTTGTGACGAGGTTATGAACCTGGGGGCCATCGACTTTGCCTACCGTGGTTTTGACACCATGATCCAGACCGCTTTTGATGTGCCTCTTCAGGAGAGTCCTTGTGTGTTTTGTGGCAACTGTATCTCCAGTTGTCCGGTGGGATCTCTTTATCCCAAAGACAGGGTAGGGAAGGGAAGGAGCTGGGAGCTGCAGGCTACCAAGACAGTATGTCCTTATTGTGGTTGTGGTTGTCAATACTATCTCCACTCCAAGGATAATCAGGTGGTTGGTGTGGACACCGTGCCTGGTGAGGGACTTAACAAAGGAAATCTCTGCGCTAAAGGGCGATTTGCCATAGAATTCATTAATCACCCTGACCGGCTAACCAGACCCCTGGTGCGCAAGGATGGAGAGTTTATGGAGGTGGAATGGGATCAGGCGCTGGATGTAGTAGCTCAGGGGATCTCGGCCATAGTAGATAAGTATGGGCCAGATTCCTTTGCCGGATTGAGTTCCGCCAAGTGCACCAACGAGGAGAATTATCTCTTTCAAAAATTTATGCGCGCAGTGGTGGGAACAAACAATGTAGACCACTGCGCCCGTCTCTGACACGCTGCCACTGTCGCCGGTCTGGCGATATCCTTCGGAAGCGGAGCAATGACCAACTCCATCAGCGATATTGCTGATGCGGAAGTTATCATAATTATGGGTTCCAATACCACCGAAGCCCATCCCATTATAGCCCTGGAGGTAGAGAGAGCAGTAGTTGATAAGGGGGCCAGGCTGATAGTCATCGATCCCAGAAAGATCGATCTGGTCAGGTTCGCTACTCTCTGGCTGCGTCCCCGGCCGGGAGCCAATATAGCTCTGCTAAACGCCATGATGAATGTCATTATTGAGAGGGGGCTCCACGACCAGGATTTCATCGCTCAAAGGACTGAGGGATTTGACCAACTGGAAAAAATAGTGGCTAAATATTCTCCAGAGGTAGCAGAAAGAATCTCCGGAGTCCCAGCCTCTCTCATCCGCCAGGCAGCTCTCCTTTACGCCCAGGCTGAGCGGGCCAGCACTTTATATGCCATGGGCATCACTCAGCACTCCACTGGCACAGATAACGTTCTGGCCATTGCTAGTCTGGCTATGATGACCGGAAATATCGGCCGGCCGGGCGCGGGAGTAAATCCCCTCCGGGGTCATAACAACGTTCAGGGGTCCTGTGACATGGGTGCTCTGCCCAACGTCTACAGTGGGTATCAAAGCGTCACAGTTCCAGAAATAAGGGAAAAATTTGAAAGACATTGGGGAAGATCTCTCCCCTCAGGAAAAGGGCTCACCGTTGTGGAAATGATGAATGCGGCCCTGGAAGGAAAGGTCAGAGGCATGTTCATAATGGGAGAGAACCCCATGCTCAGTGACCCCGACATAAATCATGTGCAGAAATCTCTAGAATCTCTGGAGTTTCTGGTAGTTCAAGACCTTTTTGTGACCGAGACTGGCAGATTGGCCGACGTAATCCTCCCAGGATGCTCCTTTGCCGAGAAAGATGGAACCTTTACCAACACGGAAAGGCGAGTTCAGAGGGTCAGACAGGCCATAAGGCCTGTGGGAGAGTCGAAACCTGACTGGCAGATTCTCTGTGAGATTTCTGAGAGGATGGGCTATGAGATGAACTATAACCATCCCTCGGAGATTATGGAAGAAATAGCTGCCCTCACTCCCATTTATGGGGGGACAAGCTACTCCAGATTAGAGAGGAATGGCTTGCAGTGGCCCTGTCCTTCGCCCGACCATCCTGGTACCCCCATCCTCCATACGGAGAAGTTTACCCGAGGTTTGGGCAAGTTCTATCCTGTAGATTATCAGCCAGCTCAGGAGGAGCCTGATCAGGAGTACCCCTTCTTGCTTACCACCGGCAGGCAGCTCCTGCATTTCCACACCGGCACCCTGACCAGACGCTCTCAAGGACTGAATCGTCTCTTGCCCATGGGATCTGTGGAGATGAACCAGGAGGATGCCACCCGTCTTGACCTGCATCCTGGGGACCGGGTCAGGCTGATCAGCCGCCGGGGAGAGATCGAGACCCCCGTGCTCATCACTGAGAAAAGTCCCCCGGGAGTCGTCTTCATGTCCTTCCACTTCTGGGAGGCGGCAGTCAATAAGTTAACCAATCCTGCTCTCGATCCTGTAGCCAAGATCCCGGAGTATAAGGTCTGTGCGGTCAGGGTAGAGAAGGTAGGATAGCAAGCTGGGCCATCCTTATTTCCTGAAACAAGCTCACTCCAGAGTTTTCTTTGTCGTTAAGAGTAGGTGAAAGATATCAGGATTTATTTTCGATAATTTTGCTTTCCCAATTTGTCAATAGGATGTCATCACCCGCGGCCATAAAAACATAACATTTTTTAATTAATAGGACTAATTTTGTAGTAGTATTAAGCAATAGGGACAGAAAGCGAACAGCAGAATTATTTTGAAATTATAAAAAATATTTTCCAAAAACTTCTGGAAAACCTATTGACAAAGACAAACTTCGATGATATCTTGAGAATGTCCCAAGAAGTCGATGCCGGAACTTTTGAACGTAAGTGTACCAGTAGCGGCTTGGACGGTGTGGACTGAAATGGTTGGTCGTGAGGTCAGCCAGAGTATAGAACCGCCGAAAGAGTACGAAATGGAAAGCTTAC
>CAYYBB010000122.1:0-6385 GCA_964469465.1 uncultured Actinomycetota bacterium | reverse complement strand
TGATCTGATGATCCCCCTTGTCCAGGAAGACATCCAATAGCTTGAGGACGTACTTGCCCTTCTGAGAAGATGCTGGGACTTCTTGAGAGGAGGGAGAAGGCTCTGGGGAAAATGGAGAGAGCTCCTGGGGAGATCTCAAGACACTTAAGCTGGCCTTGACCCAGTCACCGCCATCAATCCGATACCTTAGCTCTCTAACCTCTGGGAGAGTCGGCTTTAACAGATAGAGAGAATAATCGCCGGCCCGGGGAATATGGAGAGTGTAAGTAATCGGATAACTGCGTTCCTCTAGTTTAGCCTGTTCCGAGCCACCTGTTTGCGGGCCAACCATGCTGCTACTTTCTCTCTCCTCCAACTTATCCTCTTCGCCGGCTTGGCTGGCCGAAATCACCTTCACTTCTCTGGATAGGGGCTCCACTCCTACCTGGGAGAACCAGTACACCCCTTCTCTGACCAGATCGAACTGCAAAATATAGTCGCCAGGCCTCTCCGGGGTCTTTACCCTGACCTGAACCGGCACTCTCTCCCCTGGTATTACGCTATGGGGCAGCTTGGTTCTCACACCGTCAAACACAACCACCTCTCCCGTCTCCCTGTCCGACCAGTGATAGCTCACATGAACAGGACTTTCCTGCGCCGCGGCCGGCCACACCCTCGAGCCAGTGTTGACCAGATATAGGGACACAAAATCGCCGCTCTCCTTCTCTATCACCGGGGGAGTGAGGCCCAGATCCTCATATAGGACGCCCTCACCTGGAGCGGGCTGATCTACCACATCCCTGGCCACATCCAGAGGAACGATAACCTCCCCTGCCCAGCTCAGGACCAGGTTGTCCCTGCTCCTGTCCCCGCTAGCAAGGTAGACCCACCGCTCTTCGGCCCCTCTTCCCTGGGTGGTGAGGCTGGCAAGGCTTTCCAGAATATAGGAAAGCTCGATATTCCTGGAGACGTAGGCGATGTTTGTGGCAGGATAAATGGGAGGCCTGCGGAGGCTCTCATCTATCTCAAAGATATCTATCTGATCATCCGAGCCTACCAGCCTGAAGCCCTCTATCCCCTCCCTTTCGCTTTCATAGAAGCTTATCCCCGGCCTGTCCCTGTATAAAAGGACATACCTAACTCCATAGTACCCCAGTATTTCTGCTGCCTCCTTTCCCCGCAGACCCTCGACGGATTGGACCAGACTTTCCTCCAGACCACTCTTCAAAATCAAACCGGAAGGCTCCTCGCTCTTCAAGGTGAAATTGACCTCTTTACCCGCCTGGGCAACCTCGCTCCTTAGGGCCAGATTAAACAGTTTCTTCCCATGAACCTGCTGAAAATACAGGTAGTCGGGATAGAGTTCTCCCTTCTCGTCCAAAAGAGGGTACTCAGCTATGATAAAGTCCTGCGGCTGAGCCTTGAGCCACTTGTAGACTCGGGGCATGCTGAAGGAAGTATAGATCTTGAAAGGCTGAACAGCCTTATAGGCCGGAAAAATCTGAGGAAAGATGAAGTAGTTGGAAAGGAGCACGGTCAAAAAGATGAAGCTGAGCATGGCCTTGCGAAAGAGAACCAATTTCCCCTTCTGCTTTACTCTTTCTCTCAAGCTGTCCATGAGGATGAAAATGAGATCAAAGACTAAATAGCCATAGGCATAGTTGGCCAATATCTCGGCCGTACTTTCCTGTTTAGCTATGAGGAAAAAGGGGCAGAGAACCAGAAAGAATAGGGCCATACCTATAGCATATCGATATTCCAGATCCAGGTACTGGAGGGCGAGGAGGGATATGGCAAAAAGGGCTACCGAGATACCTCCCCAAAAAGCAAAGCGGGTCGACAACACAATGGAGGTGAGGAGCAGAAGGATGAGGAAGGCCATGGGGAGGATTTTAGGGTAGTTCTTTACAATCACCTCTCTGATTATCCTGGTTTTTGCATTTTCATCCATTTTTGTTGGAGACTCCCCCTCCCCGGATCTCAGGGCAAGTTATGCTTAATCAGTTACCTCAGAACGGCACTACATCTCGGAGTGCTCCGCACCACAGGCATATTTCAGCATTAGCTGATATGTCGGCGCCTCCGCCTTGCATCGATAAAACAGTAGAGCACGCTAGCAATCAAAGTGACAGCAGATACCACAGCCCCCCAGTAAACCAACCTCTGGGGCCAGAATTCTACCTGGATCTCGTAGTCGCCAAGTTTATCCACCCACCAGGAGTTGGCATATCCGTTGACCCAAAAATGCCTTTCATCGGGAATTCTCTCCCTCCTGCCCGTCTCCTTATCCACAATATAGGCCCTCCAGGCGGGGTTAAAGGATTCTGAGAAGACCAGAAGATAGGGGGAGGCTGCTCCTTTCACCTCCACCACATACCTGGTAGGATTAATTTTCCTGAAGTAAATCTCAGGTGGATCAGCCTTATTCTGTTTTCTCTCCAAATGTAACACTAGATTATTATTTATCTTCACATCGTTGATGAGCAGACCCTGGGAGGTGATCCTGAGGCTATGGCTTCCCGGAGTAAGCCTGATGGTGCCCAGGGCGATCCAGTTCCTGCTACCTGCACCGCCATTTGGCAATGTTACTTGCTGTTGGACTCCATCTACCTCTATCCTCAATGACTTGCCCAAACCCTCTATCCTTGTATCATCGTACACAAAAACCTCATAGGAGCCCTCTTGAGGAACAAGAGACTGCTCACCTACCCTTTTCAACGCATCGACAAGAGCAAGTTTGTGCTTGGTCAGAAATATATGGTCAGCTTTACCCAGGATGAACTCCCGCGAAGATTGGTTCGCACTCTGAAAGAAAATGGCGCTCTTGATCTTATAATCCTCGAAGGAGACAATGGGGACTATACTCTCCGTGTCGCCTTGAGCATAGATTATGTCCTCAGGTACATAAAAATGGGGCAGCAAGTACCGGTTGTCAATTCGGTAAAAGTCAAGCTTTCCAAAGGTCCTTTCTAAGAAAATTCCCTTTTTATGCTCCAAAGCCTCCCTTATCTCTTGGGGTGAGCTGGACTCCCATCCCACCCCCTTATAGTCCACATCATTGCTGACAAGTAAATACTTCGCGCTAAGCAAGGATAAGACTTTCAAAAAACCATCGCTTTCATCGGGCAAAAGGGAGGGCAGTATGTAATTTATCTCGTTGGACAGAATACCGGACCGCTGATTTACGGTAGGTTTACCCAACAATATGGATCCGGGGTTGCTTCCTCTATAACCGTGTGCCCATGTATACGCGATATGATACCCGTGGGTCATAGGAAAGGAAACCAAGCGAAAATCGTCAGTGGCTTCTGACAGCCAGCTTCTCGCCTCCTCATACTCGGGGGGAACCTCTACGTAGGGAGAAAAAGAACGAGACGAACTGCCATAGGCAAGAACTTCTCCCGTCCACATGGGAAACACGTATACACCTAGGATGGTAACTAATACGACAAATAACACAAGGTGTGTCATAAGTTTTGGGCACCACTTTTCCAGAATGTTCTTGAGCCTGGCTATGGCCATCCCAAACAACACCGCGTAACTCAACATCAGGACGGGCCCGAACTTGGTGATGTACGATCTGAACATCTGAAAGCCAGGAATATTTTCGAAAAGCCAATAAAAGATTCCGCCCAGGGGAGGTTGGGCTCCCTTTGAGAAAAATAGATATACCAGGGAAGAAAGAACAAAAAACAAAACCACTCTCTCTTTTCGGCGATAGAGCATGGAAGCGAAGACCAATATCGGGATTGAGAAGCTAATGAGCAAAACAACGGGAGAGAAATAGAACTTACTAAAAAGATGGAGAAACAAAGCACCTCTCGTGCTCAGTCTAAACACATACAAGAGAGGTGATTCCGCAGTCTGTTCTTGAAAGAATTGTTCGCTGCTAAAAATACGCTCAGCTGCCAGGTCTACCGCCTCCTTCACAGAAGGTACGGACTGAGCCCCTGGAAGTATCCACCACAAATTCAAAAGAATTCCCAAGAGGATGGTTAGGGCAGAAAACTTGAGAGAGCGCAGCATCTCTCTCTTCTGCTTCTTATGGAGAATGACATAAAATAGGAAAAAGACCAGCAAGAAAAAAATAAAAGGGACTACAAAAGCTGGATTTGTCAAGACGGCGGCAAAGGCCAAAAGTGTGAGATTAACGGAAAGGGCAAGAGAGAGTTTTCCCGAGGTCAATCCCTTAACGTATAGAGTGAGAGCTACCGGCATCAAAGGGAGAAGAAATAAAGAGAGGTGTAGGAGATTCCACTCCCAGGTCATGGAGAAGAAATTGAACATGTAGAACATGGAGGATGCCAGGGCCGCAGGTCTACTTTTCTTCGCACCTAGTAAAGTAAGCATCAGAAAATACATCCCGAAACCCGACAAAATTAGTAAAGAGCAAAATAAAAGCTTCTGTTTTAAAACAAGAGAAAAGCCCACGTTCTCCAAAAGAGCCATCAGAAACTGAAGAGGGACTGTGGAGATCCCGAAGCCTATGGGTCCTCCGGTCGATGAACTTGACCAGGCAAAACGAGATTCATAAAACCGCCGCCCAGAATTGTAGAGGAAAAGACCACTGTCTCCATAGGCTACCAGCATCCCCTTCCGGAGCCAGATGAGAGGTATAAGTCCAGCGAGAAAGATCAGACCCAGACAAATAAGATCGTATTTATTTGCCCTCAGATAAGTAGCTACTTTACTTCTCATGGATTTATCAGACCTCCTGGGTTATCCAGGAATCTCCGCATCCATAGCTCTAGAACGACAAAAATCCAGACTTTAAGATAACCTGCTCTCCCGTTCTCGAAGTCCGAATAAACTCTCTCTAACTGGTCGGGGTCGAAAATCCCCCTCTTCTTTATGGACTCGGAGAACACATCCTCCGCTATAGGCCTAAGCTCTTTCCTCAGCCAACTTCTCATAGGAAGCTCAAAACCCATCTTTTTTCTGTTAACGATCTCCTCGGGTAAAAGATTCTTCAAGGATTCCAGGAAAATGTATTTTGCGATATTGCCTCGCAGCTTAAAACGGGGAGGGATGTTGCAGGCAAACTCCACCAGTTTGTGATCGAGCAGGGGCACTCTTACTTCCAGAGAGTGGATCATGCTCATGGCATCCATGTCCCTTAAAAGAGTATGGGGCATGTAGTTCTTGAGCTCCAATCTGGATATCTTTTCTATCAAGTTCTGGGCATCGTCATTCATCAGACTGCTCAAAAATCGTTCGGGTCTCATCAAGTCCCCTTTCGCTTCGAGGTATTCCGCGGAGTAGATATTCTCCTTGTCCTCTTCTGTAAACAGACTCCTTACCCTGACATACCTATCCACAAATGATTTTCCCAGGTACCCCATCAGGCTGAGAGGATACCTCTCTCTGATTTTTGATGGAGCCATGCGGTAAAAATTGGCCAGGAAATTCTTTGCAATCCCTGGAAATCTCTCTTCAAAACTATAGATCTTAGATAAAAGCTGGAAATGGAAATACCCGGCAAATAACTCATCTCCTCCCAGCCCAGACAGAGCTACTGTTATCCTTTCTCTGGCGGCTTTGGATACAAAATAGCTGTTAATACCATCCCCGCTGGGCTGATCCATGCCGTAGATGATCTTATCCAGATCCTCCAGAATGTCCTTCCCTGAGACGATAATTTCACTATGATCCGTACCAAACCTATCCGCTATTATTCGGGCGTATCTAAGCTCGTCGATATCAGCACCCTCCTCCCCAAATCCCACCGAGAAGGTCTTCACGGGGAGGCTGCTCATCTGACTCATCAGCCCGACAATAGCACTAGAGTCTACTCCACCGCTCAAGAAAGCACCCAAAGGTACGTCACTGATCAGCCTGATCCTCACCGCTTCCTCCAGTAAGCGACGGAGCTCAAGCTTGATCTCCTCTTCATCCATGCTTGCAACATCACTTCTATTGCCAAAACTCACATCCCAATAGGGTGTGGTCCTTACCCCATTTTGGGAAACCAGAATCTTGTGGCCAGCCGGGAGGAACCTGACACCCTTGACCAGAGTAAAGGGAGAAGGAACTGAGTAGAAGGAGAGAAAGTAGTGCAGTCCCTGAGGGTCAAGCTCCTTTTCGACCAGGCCAGAGGCAAGAATGGCTTTTAGCTCAGAGGCAAAAGGAAACTGGCCATTAACCTGAGCGTAGTAAAGGGGTTTAATACCCAATCTATCTCGAGCTAAGAAAAGCTTCTCTTGTTTTTCATCCCACAGAGCAAAAGCGAACATACCTCTAAATTCATGGAGGCAGTCCTCCCCCCACTCCTCGTAGCTATGAATAATCACCTCTGCGTCGGTATGGGACTTAAATTTATGTCCTCTTTTTTCTAGCCTTTTTCGCAATTCTGGAAAGTTGTAGATCTCTCCATTGTAGACTAACCAAATGCTCCCATCCTCGTTGG
>CAYYBB010000121.1:0-6440 GCA_964469465.1 uncultured Actinomycetota bacterium | reverse complement strand
AGGCCAAGAGGGCTCACATTGATTACTCTTTATGTATCGGATGTGCTGAATGTACCATAACTTGTGTGGAAGGAGCCATTGCCATCAACTGGGACCAGGAGGAAGAGGGAAGTCTCCAGGAGAGGATGGCCGAATATACTCTGGGGGTAGTGGTCACCAAGCCAGGGAAGTGTGGATTCATCAACTTTCTCTTAAACATCTCGCCTGATTGTGACTGTGCCGGATGGAGTGATGTTCCTATTGTTCCCAATCTGGGCATACTGGCCTCGACAGATCCCATTGCCATTGACCAGGCCTCGGTAGATCTGGTTAATGAAGCTCCCGGCCTGCCTGATTCCCGTCTGGGCGATCAGTTGAGGGCTTCCGATAAGTTCGCCGTGGTTAATAAGATTAACTGGAGCTATCAGTTGAAGCACGGGGAGAAGATCGGTCTGGGGAGTCGGGAGTATGAGCTAATTGAGGTCAAATAATGGCGTAGGAGAACCTCTCCAGTTCTGAAGCCTTTTCTACGGGGTCGCGCCAGACCTGCGGAGATTTGTTATGGGCGAATTAATCGCTGAAAAGATCGAAGTCCAATTCGAGCAGAGAATGGGTGGGAAGCTTCCGGTGGCTTTCCGATGGCGGGGTGAAGACTACGAGATTCACCAAGTTCTGGAGGTGTGGGAGGAACACGGCCTTGGGAAAGCCCCTCTTCGGCGCCCTCACTGGTGGCAAAGGCGTCATCGAGTTCACTATATGGTCGAGCTTAAGGATGGGTTGACGTATGAGATCTACTGGGACAGGGGGTCCAAAAAGAAGGACTGGACTCTTTTGAAGCGGATTTGAAGCAATATCAACTTTCTTGCGACCCATATGCAATTTCGGGAGACATAAGAGTTGTTGGCCTACAATTCTACTCGCCAGCTCATCCTCTGCCAGAAAGTATATGTGGCCGATACTTTTGCGAAAAGGCTTTGGGGGGCCACGAAAGGAGGCTTTGGAAATTCCTATGATGGGATTTTACTCAGACCATGCCGATCAATCCACACTTTCTTCTTGAAACACACTCTGGATGTAATCTTTCTGGACCAAAGCAATCGCATCTGCAGGATTTACTCTCACCTGAAACCTTTCCGGGTAACCCCTGTGATTCCCTCAGCCCAAATGGTACTGGAGCTGATGGGAGGCGCTCTTCTTCCCTCCATGGCTCAAAAGGGGGATATTGTTATTTTCTTGGATAGAGAGCCGGATAGATCTTAGCAGAGAGCTACAGCTAAGGTCTGTCCGACGGGATTTTCTGGGAACATTCTATCCCTTCCTGGTAGCCATGGGGCATTCTCTCAGATTTTAATATGTGCCGATATCTCCCCTCAATTTCTTTACAAAGAACCTTCTTTTTGGTATAATACACTTATATACATTTATATATAAGCCTATATATGAGAAAACTATAGGACCGCACAAAGTGCGAAGATCGAAATTAAAGAAACTCCCTTTTCCCCATAAGAATCGCCTCCGAAGGCTTTTAGTGGCCGTCTTTCTTCTATCCCTGGGGATCCTTGTACTGGGCTACATATCTTTTCTCCGTAGCCAGATATTCGGTGAGGATGATCTGACAGTGGTAGTTGTGGCCAATCTGGATATTCCGAAATATACCATCATCAGGGAAGAAATGCTAAAGGTCAGGAAAGTCCCCCGTCTCTTTGCCCATCCAGAAGCCATCTCCCAGCCTGGGCAAATAGTGGGGAAGATATCTCAGAGAGATATATTCAAGGGTGAGGTTTTCCTTCCAGCTATGGTGGTAAAAGGAGCCCAGGGTGAGGTCCGGATCTCTGATGCTATTCCCGCTAATCTCCGACTGGTCTCAGTTCCCATAGGTGCCGCTCTTCTGGAGGCGGACGCGCTCCGCCCCGGGGATAGGGTGGATGTCATTGCCAGCTTTGCCGGAGAGGAGGGGCGGGGCAATTTTACCAAGACCATTCTTCAGCAGATTGAGGTGGTAGCTTTAGGGGCGGTAAATAGTGGGGGCAGTAAAGAGGACAGTATTCTTCCTTCCGATCAAGGGTTGTTTGAAGAGTCTAGCCTCTCCTCCGAACAGCATGTGGTCACTTTGCTGGTTACGCCCAGAGAAGCAGAGATACTGCTTTTTGCCCTGGCCAATGGGAGAGTGGATCTGACTCTCTGTCCACCCGAATCTTCCCCATTTTCAGACAGAAGCCCCGTCACCCTGGAAGACCTTTAGGGGAAGATTTTCCAGAGACAGGAACACCTGGTGAGAAGTCATTGGGGAGATTCCAGATAAAGGAAGAATCCCTACAAGATGACAGCCTATAGCTGAAGATGGAGAGCGTATAACGAGGAGATGAAGAGTGAACCAAAAAGTTCTAGTGATAGCCGATAATGGAGAAGATCTGGATGAATTGAAATCTCTTATTGACGTGGATATCTTGAGGGACAAAGTTGTCCTTTTGTGTCCGAAAGAGGGAGAGGAGCTTTTGGGTGCCTTGAAGTACCAGCAGCCCGCTGCTCTTTTGGCCACCTCAGGGGCCTTTCTGAGGTTCTTGAAAACTTCCCTCCAGGAGATCAGGACCTTAAATCCTCTATTAACGGTTCTGGTTGTTTGCTTAGAGAAGTTGAAAGAGGAGGAAGAGGACAAGCATCAGCATCAGGATGAGGGGGACCAAGAAGATGACTATGGGGATGACTATGGGGATGGGGATGGGGATGGGGAGGATGTACTACGAGAGATCTCTTCATCCGAAGTGGATGATCTCCTTCTACCTCCTGTGAGCAAAGAATCAGTCTCCCAGAAATTGGTAATGGCTCTTCACCGGGCGGAGAGGTTGCAAGGTCTCCTTCAGAGCAATAGCCAGAACCTCCACGGTGAGTTTTTTCTCCCGAAGCGAAAAGTCATCTCGGTGATAGGTTCCAGAGGAGGCTGTGGCGTCTCTCTTCTCTCTTCTTATTTGGGCCATATAGTCTCCAGGGAGCTAAAAGATCACTCCGTCCTGATGGCTGATTTTGATGTGGAAGAAGGCGATCTGCGGATGATTTTCGGAGGGCAGCAGTCTTTGCGAGCCAGAAGTTATGGCGAGCTCATCGACGTGGTGGACGAGTTGGATAGAGATATGATAGGTAGAGTGATCCATAAGGTTGGTGACCTCAACCTTCTCCTTTCTCCCTCTCAGGAAGAACTTCTGGATAGCCTGGATTTGCATTTTTTTCAGTCCCTTTTGAATTGCCTGCGAGACTCCTTCCATGTCCTCATCCTGATCCTATCTGCCAGCCTGGGAATGCCATCCACCCGGGTGGCCCTATCTGCTTCAGACCATGTTCTGGTCATAACAGAGCCGAGACCTTTTGCGGTCAAGGGACTGCAGAGGCTGCTGGCTCTTTTGGCCAAATTGGTTCCGGAGGCAGATCTCCGGGTGATCCTCAATAAATTTGATTCTGTGCAGGCTCTCCCGACCCCTCTGGTTGAGAAAGCGATTGGGAGGTCAATTTACAGAAAGATACCCGAGGATGCAGCTCTTGGACTTCTCTTTGAGCAGACGGGTACGCTTCTCTTGGAAAGAAGAGATCTCTCCGTGGTAGCTTCGATTTATGAGATATGTAGCGATCTCTTTTTGGTGGGAGACTTTAAAGGTGGGGAGACGGGGAGATCTATTGGGAAGGAACTCATGAGTCCCTGGAGGTTAGCGTCCAATTTTCTCTTTGGGAAATAAGGAGAAAGTAGAGAATCCTTTGCCCAGGCGGCGGCCTCCATGAGCTTAAGGGTCGCCATAATATTCTCACGGTTAGTGGGCAATGATGCCATGAATACGGATTGCCTGTTATTCTCCTACCCTCGTTCAGGAATCCTCTTCCACTTCGTCCAGGGCGGTTTGAAAAAGCCTGAAGTATCCGAACCCCAAAAAAATTTTCTTAAATAAGACTTTACAAGAGACAGCTTCTGTAATATAATGTGCTTATACACCTTTATATAAAGGAGTAGGGACATAAAGGAGTAAAACTGATGGATCTGGAAGTCTTTCTCCACGATTCCGTCATCAACAGAATCAACACCGAGCAGTTTAAGACCTTAAGTCCTGAAGGAAAGAGAAGCAGGGTCCGGGATCTCATAAGTCGGATAGTCTCAGAGGAAAAGATGATACTTCCTCGCCATCTTTTGGAAAAAATATCCGGCCACATATGTGATGAGATAGTGGGTCTTGGGCCTATTGATTTTCTTCTCAGAGATGAGACTGTGACCGAAATCATGGTTAATGGTCCCTTTGAGGTCTATATAGAACGTGACGGGAAGCTATTCCGCACTGAAATCCAGTTTGCCGATGAGGAGTGCCTCCTGAAGACCATAGAAAGGATCGTAGCGCCCCTGGGGCTCAGGATTGACGAGAGCAGCCCCAAAGTAGATGGACGTCTTCCCGACGGATCGCGGATTAATGCGGTCATTGCCCCCATATCTCTTAGGGGCCCAGTCCTGACTGTCCGGAAGTTTTCGGCCAGACCCATCTCCGTTGAGGAGCTGGTGGCGAGAAGGAGCCTCAGTTCGGAGATGGCTGCTCTGCTGGGAGCTTTAATTCTTTTTCGAAAGAATATAGTGATCTGTGGGGGAGCAGGGAGCGGAAAAACCACTTTACTCAACAGCCTTTCCGCCTTCATTCCCCCGGATGAGCGGCTGATAACTATTGAGGATTCGGCAGAGCTGAATCTCAACCAACCTCATGTCATCTCTCTGGAAAGCCGACCTCCCAATATTGAAGGCAAAGGGGAAATCACTATAAGAGATCTGGTCAGAAATGCCTTGCGGATGAGGCCGGACCGGATCATAGTAGGCGAGGTCCGGGGCGGAGAAGCTCTGGACATGCTCCAGGCCATGAATACTGGCCACGATGGATCTCTGACCACTGCCCATGCTAATTCTCCCGCAGATCTCATCTCTCGCCTGGAGACCATGGCTCTAATGTCCGATATTGACCTCCCGGTCAGAGTGATCAGGGAGCAGATTGCCTCAGCTCTGGATTTTATCGTCCATCTGGCCCGTTTTTCGGATGGCACCAGAAAAATAACCAACATTACCGAGGTACAGCGCTCTCGCAAAGCGGCCGTACGGCTCCAGGACATTTTCTACTGGAGGTTTGAAGGCCTCAGCCAGGAGAAGAGGGTGCTGGGCTCTTTTCGAGCTACAGGGTTCTTGCCCACCTGTCTTGAGCAGATGCACCTGGCTGGGATCGAGCTGCCCGAGGAGGTTTTCCGAAATGACTAACTTGCTGCTAGCCTTTCTTTTAATCTCCCTCTCAGTACTTGTGGTCAAAATTGGCCAGGATCTGGTGTTTCGATCCCGTAGGATTGGGCGCCTGGGCGCTCTTACCGGGCATGGAAAATTCCCTTTGATCCATGAATTCTTACCTTTGCCCTTTGGCCGCACGGAAAAGATAGGAGGTCTCTGGCCAGCCCTGATGCATAGGCTGAACAAAAGGGAGGTTGGAAAGGGAAAGGATGCGAGGAAAAGGGGCAAATCCCTGCTTCTCTGGGCGGCCGTTTTTATGGGTGTCCTTACCATCTGGAGAAATGTTTTTGTGGCCCTTTGCTTCACCTTTGTCTGCTTTATCCTCAAGAGCATGATATCAGAGACTCTGGAAATGAAAAGGCAAGAGATGCTGAGGGAGGAAATCCGGAACTTTCTGGAAGTTCTGGAGACGGGGTTCAGAGCCGGCCTGTCTATAAGCCAGGTTCTTACTGTGGCTGGTCAGGAGGTTCCGGGCCTTTTGGGGGAGGAGCTGAAGAGGTCATCGGAAAATCTGCTTTTGGGGCTTTCGCCTCTGGATGTGCTGAAAGGGATAGATAGTCGGTTGAGGAACAAGGAGTTTTCCCTGATCTATTTGATACTGAAGGTTCAGCGAAAGACGGGAGCCAATACGGTCAGGTTGCTCCGGGAGGTCTCGGAGAGCGTGCGGAGAAGGAACCAACTGAAAAGAGAGATCGACATTTTAACCGCCCAGGGCCGGCTTTCTGGTCTGATAGTGTCTCTGTTGCCCTTTGGGTACCTGATCATTCTTTTTCTGGCCTCAGGCTCCGGTTTTCGGGCTGCTCTGAACACTCCCCTGGGGATGATTCTGGCCTCTCTGGGATTGCTCCTGGATTTGGCCGGCTTTCTTACCATCAGGAGAATAATGAGGATCGAGGTGGGATGAAAGATGGAAGGATCATGGTGGAAGAGATTTTACGCCCTGGCCTATCCTCTGGGTGGCTCGATAGTTCGCCTCCTGAGGGCAATGGGCTTGCAGATTGACTTTAAAAAGATGCAGCTTCTTCTCTATCGGGCTGGCCTGGGAGGAAAAGTTGACCCGCAGTCCTGGCTGGGCCTGAAAGGGACATTTTCCCTTCTACTGGCTTTGATAGCGGCTTTTCTGTTTCTGATTCTGCCTGGCTCTCTTGCTCTTAAGACAGTTCTTTTTATC
>CAYYBB010000120.1:0-6446 GCA_964469465.1 uncultured Actinomycetota bacterium | reverse complement strand
GTAATTTCTTACTATTTTAAGGCCTTTTTAGTGCCCGCTATGGGGCTGACTCTTTTTATGGTCGTTATTTCTATCAAGCAATATCCAATTCCCTTTAAACAAGTGCTGCTAGGGACATTTATATTGATAGAGTTACTCTTTGGCTGGCAAAAGCAGGAACTCATATATTTAAGACTGGAAGATCAATATGAAAAGGTTGATTTGATTGAGAAGATCAAGGAGATAGACGGAAATTTCAGGACCATTGGGGTAGATTTTGAAAAGCGGTACAGCTACAGGTGGCGACACAACTACGTAACTTTAATGCCCAATGTGTCCAGCATTCACGGGATATATGATGCACAGGTATATGACCCAGTCAAAAATAAATTGTATGAGGATTTCGTAAATTCACTAAGTAAGTATAACTATTACTTTTATCCAAACAATGACCGATACCGCTTCTTGATAATTCATCCATATGACACAAGGTTGACCAACGCTCTGAGCGTAAAATACGTGCTTTCCAATTATGACTTAAGCCTGGATGAGAAGGAGTTTTCTGATGATTTAGTACTTATAGGTGAACAACATTTCCAAAATAAGGCTGAGGATCAGTCATTTAGTCAATACCTCTATCTTTATGAGAACAGGGCAGCACTACCAAGAGCCTCCGTGGTAGGCGAGGTTGATATTAGAGAGAGGGATGAAAAACCTTCTTTTCCCAGGGATTTTAACTTTACCAAAAGAGCCATAATCCAAAGCTACGGCGGGGATAGCCCCAAAGAAATAAAAAGCAATAAAATTAAATCAGCGGCAAAAATTGTCCAGTACTCCAATAATTTCGTAAAGGTAAGAGTAGAAACTGACCAGGCTGGTTACTTAATATTAACTGATGCCTTCTTCCCTGGGTGGCAAGCCTACCTTGATGGGGAAAGAACACCCATATATATGGCTAATGGCGCTTTTAGAGCAGTCTTACTACCTCCTGGTAAGCATGAGGTGGTATTTAGATATTTCCCTTTCTCGTTCTTAGCTGGGTTAAGCATTTTTGCCATAACCATAGCTGTTTTGGCAACACTACTGGTATTTAAAAGAGCTTTCGCTTCTTAGGAGATTAGAATGGAAGATGGGGTAACACCTAAGATATCTGTGGTTATACCCGCCTACAATGAGGCCGAGAGGATTGATGAAACTCTGTCTCTCCTTGAGTCCTTCTTCTATGAAAGAAACAATCTAGAAGAGATAATAGTTGTCGACGATGGGAGCAGTGACTCCACATCGGACATAGTTCAGGAGAGAGCAGCCGGGCTTGCCCATCTTAAGCTGGTGCGCAGTAGCCAAAACCAGGGGAAGGGCTTTTCGGTACGAGAAGGCATCCTTCGGGCTTGCGGAGATGTAGTTCTCTTCAGTGACGCCGATCTTTCCACTCCCATAGAGGAGTTGGATAAGCTGCTGCCCTGGCTGGATTGGGGATATGAGATAGTAATAGGGTCTCGAGGCCTCAAAGAGTCAGTTATCCTGGTCCGTCAACCCTTTTATCGCGAGTACATGGGTAAGATTTTTAATCTTTTGGTCAGACTGATTGCCATCCCAGGCATAAAGGACACCCAGTGTGGTTTTAAGCTCTTTCGAGGGGATGTGGCCAGAGAGGTCTTCCTCAGGCAAAAAACCAAAGGCTTCGGCTTTGATGTGGAAATTCTTTATATTGCCCAGAAACTGGGCTATCGGATAAAAGAGGTTCCCATCCGCTGGAAGAATGATGCCCGGTCCCGGGTGAATCCCATTCTTGATTCGGCAAATATGTTCTGTGACCTGCTGAGAGTGAGATTTCTGCATCGAGATCTCAGGCGAAACAAAAATGGATGAAGAAGAGTACTAGAAGAGGTAAACTACTGACAGCTAAAGCAGTCAGCTTTCAACTGCCCTAGCGGGGCGTTGATTAAAGGGGGCGTTTACAGGGACCCCATCGCCGAGCGTCCTAAAGACCTCAGCGATATTGTAGGCGGCTACCTGATCCGCATGGCCAGTATAACCACAGATTCGACAGGAGAAGCGATGTCCGTTGCGATTGGAAGACTCAATATGGGCGCACCTGGGACATCTTTGAGAGGTATGTCTGGGATTAACATAAACCAGGGGAATACCCCTTTCTAGAGCTTTGTATTGCAGGAAAAACCCCAGTTGTCCAAAAGCCCAAGAGTGGTGCAGAGATCGCTCTTTCCTGGCTACCTTGATGCGCTCCCGGATACACTTAAGGTCTTCCAGAACCAGGACGTCGCCAGAGTTGCAAGAGTCAACAATCTTCCTGCTAATACTGTGGTTAACCCAGGCCATCCATCTCTTTTCTTTGCCCGACAGACGTTTCAGGACGCGCTTGGCGCCTTTCGTTCCTTTGGCTTGCAGAGACTGACGCAGCCTGCAGTAGTGGTTACGGATATGTTTTACCTTTTTGCCCGAAAATTTAAGACCATTAGAAGTAGTGGCCAAGTTGTAGATACCTCTGTCACAACCCACCGCTTCAGAACCAGAGGGCAGCGCTACCTCTTTTTTAAGAACTATGTTGATATAGAAGCTTCCTGTTCTTTGAGCCCAGTAAAGACAGGCCGAGGTGGGCCTTTGGCCTTTAAGGAGAGACCTTTGGAAATGGCCCAGGGAAAGTTTAAGTTTCAGGCGTCCCGCATGGGTAGAGATAGAAACCATCTCTTTGGGTTCCATAAAAGAGAAGGTTCGGGCGTCCAGAGCCAGGGAGGTTGGCCTAAAGCTTTGGGGCTTTTGTCTCCTTTTAGAAGCTTCGGCCACTCTGGCAATAGCCCGGATAACCAGGTTGGCTTGCAATTGGTACCTGGCCTTAAGGCCATGGTAGCACAGGTGCTGCAGTTTCACCTTGTTGCTAGTCTTGTGCTCAAGGGCTACCCGAAGAACATCATTACAGGCAGCGGCAAAGCGGCTCAGAGTTTCTTTAAGAGTACTGGTCTCTTCTTGGCTCACTTCAAGCTTACATTTAACGGTTTTGACCAGCTTCATAGCCATAATATTATCAGATTAAGAGAAAGGAGTCAAGGGCCATTCCTCTGTCGGTTAAAACCGACAGCTTCTTGGCGCTGTTTCTTGTGAAAGCGGTCATCAGCAGCGCGCCTTGATCGCTCTGGCTCTCGACCGCGAGCTGAATCTTCCCTTGAACATACACATCAAATATTATAAAATAATATTAAATGAGCACGGTTATTGATACCTCCACCTTAATATCACTGGTAAAAATAAGCTATCTTGAGCTTATCCCCAAGTTAAGAAAAACAGTACTCATACCTGAGCAAGTTTATGAGGAAGCAGTTGTCACAGGAGAAGAAAAGGGTTTGGCCGATGCCACGGTGATCAAACAATTCATAAGTAGCTATGGGGTGAAGATAAGCAGGGTCCAGGATGATTGTATCCAGGAACTAAAAGGGAAAATAAACAAGACCCTTACCAAAGGCGATGAGGCAGTCATTGCCTTGGCCATGCAGGAAAAAGTAAAAGAGATCATAGCTGATGATGATGGTCTTGCTAAGATTGCCCTGGCCTTTGGTTTCAGGATTAAGGCCTCCCCTGATTTGCTACTGGAAGGGCTAAAGGACAAGCTTATGAGCTTCCAGGATTTTGAGTCTTTCATCAGAGGGTTAGTGGTAGAGAACAGATTAAGTTCAATAGTGGCAGAACTTTACCTTATGGAGGGCAAGAAAAATGTCAAAGACTAAAGAATTAGTTAGAACTAACGTAATGCTTGATCGGGAGCTCCTGAAGTCAATTGATGAATTTGCCAAAGCCATGGCTGAGGACAGATCAACCGCCATAAGGCAGCTTATAAAGAAGGCCATTTCCGAAGAAAAGATATCCCTTGCGGTCAAGAAATTTCAGGAAGGTCTTTCCTTCAGGAAGGCCGCCGAGATGGCCGGGCTTGATTACTGGGACTTTCAGTTTGAACTTGATAAAAGGGGCATTCCTATGGTCTCTTCACTCTCCCTTGCAAAGAGGAAAATGAAACTTTAGGAGAGCACTCTTCGGTATCAACGAGGGTCTTTTGCAACTGTCTTTGGGCAAGTCCGGCAGGGAGACATATAGCTATAGAAAATTTGAGGGTTGCTTTCGAGGTTCAGAAAGAGAGCAAGAAAAGGACTTGAGAGAACTTCAGAGCAAGGGGAGTATATCCAAGGAGATAGGTAGGATTCTGGAGACCTGGAACAGAAATTTTGGAGCCCTGGATAATATGGTCTTTGGATACCAGGACTATATTACAATCTCAAGAAAGTAAAAACGACTATTTCGCGGAACTGACCGGTGAAGCATAGAGATACGAGGCAGTTATGTCTAAGCTGAAGATTTTCAAAGACGGCGATACAGTTATTTTGATCGCCATCTTTTTAGTAGGAGCTATGGCTAGATTTTTTGCCTTAGATTTTGGCCTTCCCAACATCAGCACTCGTCCTGATGAGATCTTTGTGGTGGGCACGGCCATGAAGTTTGGGACCGGCGACCTCAATCCCCATTTTTTCATCTACCCAACCTTTTATATGTATTTTTTATTCGCTATCTACGGGGCTTACTATGTGCTGGGGTTAGCCTTGGGGATATTCTCCTCCCTGGAGGATTTTCAATTTCTATATTTCACCGATCCCACCATCTTCTATCTCTTGGATCGTATCATAGCAGCTACTTTGGGCAGTGCGACTATTTTCTTGGTCTATCTGGTGAGCAGAAAATTTTACTCTCGGGAAGTGGGGCTCCTTGCGGCTCTCCTAGCCAGCCTGACCTATCTCCACGTGAGAGATTCTCATTTCGGAGTTCTAGACGTACCTGTCACCTTCTTCATTGTGCTTGCCTACCTTTTTATCGGAAAGATGTTTCTAGGAGGCAGGATGAGGGACTACTTGTGGGCTGGCGCCATAGCTGGTTTAGCGGTATCCGTGAAATATAACGCAGCTCTGTTAGTGATACCGCTTCTCTTAGGTCACCTACTTCGAAGCAGAGGCGAAGGATGCACGCTCAAGGAGATGGTCTTTGACCGGAAGATATGGGCGGGCATACTTGCTATGCCTTTATTTTTTGTCCTCACCACCCCCTTTTCGGTTCTGGACCTAAAATTATTCCTGAAAGAGAGTGTAGGAATTTTCGAACAGCTCGGAGGATTGCCGGGGATGGCTCTAGGCCCCGGATGGGTCTATCACCTCACCTTTTATAGGAGAGATATGTATTGGCTATCTACCCAGATGGATCTAGGCCTCGGATGGGTCTATCACCTCACCTTCTCGCTTCGGTATGGATTGGGTCTGCCTCTTCTTTTGGCCTCTTTGGGAGGCACAGCCTATGCTCTTTACCGCCATAGAAAGTCAGATCTACTGTTACTAAGCTTTCCCCTGGCTTACTATCTTGTGGCAGGAAGCAGTCACACCGTGTTTGTGAGATACGCTATTCCCTTGCTTCCCTTCTTGAACATCTTTGCTGCTCTGTTGATTTACGACGTTTTTGGCAAAGTCGCACATCTTTACATTGGTAAGCTGAGACACTTTCCCGCCATCAGGCCTGAAAACACGAAAAAGTTATGGAAAAGAGGGGTGAATTTCGCGTGTATAGGACTCTCGGTTTTGTTGTTAATTCCTTCTATTTTCCACATAATAAGTTTTAATCGGATACTGTCCCAGGAGGATACCAGACTCCTGTCTGCTCGGTGGATCGAAGAGAATATTCCCAGCGGCTCTAGAATACTGATGAGTGGCACCTATGGATTGCCCCAGTTGTTCAAGAGCCGGGAGAGTTTGCTGGCAGAGGTGAAAGAGAAGCGACAGGGAAAGGTTGAAGCAAATGGGGACGGGGAGGAAGCCCGAAACAGATACGAATGGAAGCTCAGATTTGAGAACTATCCACCTCTTCCTAACTATGAGCTTTATGCATATCAGAGAGCTTCTGCTATTTTTTGGATCCTGACCAATCTGGAAGAAGTAAGAAATAAGGACATCGAATACGTGGTTGTGGAGGAGTATTTCCTAAGAGGTTACAGCACCATCCCACCTGACTTGTTAAACTTTCTTAAAGAGAAGGGAACACTTTTAAAGTCCTTTTATCCCTACGATAGTAGCGAGATTAGAACCGAGCCTGTGTTTGACCAAATGGATGCCTTCTATGTGCCCTACAGCAACTTTGGTGGGATAAAGAGGCCAGGTCCGGTTATCCGCATTTATGAACTCAGAGAGTAGGAAGGCTGATCCAAGCTTAAAACTGCTTCCTTTGGGCTATCTCTAATTTCTAATTAGGGGTATCTGCTTGACTCCTGTAACCACAAGATATAGTAAGAATTTGATATCCTTGGCCACAATATATTGTATTAGGTGGAGTCAAGCAGATACCCCTAATTCTAATTATTGTTGTATACACACCTAAAGAGTCAATCCCTTTCTTAGTTGAAATTCTGTAGCAGCTCCTTCCTTCCATCA
>CAYYBB010000119.1:0-6477 GCA_964469465.1 uncultured Actinomycetota bacterium | reverse complement strand
GAAATCTTCCCTGCTTCCCCTTCAGCATGTCCGATAGAGACTTGAGGGGACGATTGCCTGGCCCAATAACCGCTCTACCCCTCCTACCGTTGTCAAAGAGAGCGTCTACCGCCTCCTGGAGCATTCTTTTTTCATTATTGACAATGATCTCAGGTGCTCCCAGATCCAGGAGTCTCTTTAATCTGTTATTCCTGTTGATAACCCTTCGGTAGAGATCGTTCAAGTCCGAGGTGGCAAACCTGCCTCCATCCAGTTGAACCATGGGGCGTAGGTCAGGAGGGATGACCGGTATGACTTCCAGGATCATATTTTGTGGATTGTTGGTGGAGCGGTTAAAGGCAGAAACCACCTTGAGTCTCTTTGTGGCCCGGCTACGCTTCTGCCCGGTGGACTCCCGGATGATCTTGCGTAGCCTCTGCGATTCGGCCGGGCAATCCATCTGGGACAGAAGTTTCTTAATTGCCTCCGCTCCCATGCCTCCGTCCAAATAACTGCCGAAGCGCTCTTTCATCTCCTTAAAGAGACGCTCATCGGAGATAAGGTCCTTTACTTTTAACCTCTGAAAAGTTTCGTAGGCCTGCCTGGCGTAGTAGAGTAGTTCCTCCACATACTCTTTCTCCTCGGCAATCTCCTCCTCGGCCTCTTTCATAATCTGAGCGATCTCCGTTTCCAGAGAGAAGTTTCCCGGAGAGACCTCACCCTCTCCTCCGTCGGGCTCAGAGCCTGTTTCCTCCTTGAGAGCCTCGATCCTTCCATCCCTCTCTTCTATAATCTCCCTGATTCTGTCCTCATGAGCCCTCTGGATATTGACCAGATATTCCTGGTGCTCTCGCTCAAGTTTAAGAGCATCCTGAGCTCTTTTCTCTCCACCCAGCTCAGTTATGATATAGGCGGCAAAGTAAAGAGCCTTCTCCAAATCCTTGGGCGAGATATCCAGAAGATAACCCATCCTGGAGGGCACGCCTTTCACGAACCATATGTGAGCCACGGGAGCAGCCAGCTCAATATGCCCCATTCTCTCCCTTCTGACTCGGGAGCGAGTGACTTCTACTCCACATCTCTCACAGATGATGCCTTTAAACCGGACTCTCTTATACTTTCCGCAGTAACACTCCCAGTCTTTGGTAGGACCGAATATTTTTTCGCAGAAAAGGCCATCCTTTTCCGGCTTCAGGGTCCGATAGTTTATGGTCTCTGGCTTTTTGACCTCCCCGTTAGACCAGGAGCGGATCTGTTCCGGCGAGGCTATACCTATGCGGATAGCATCAAAGTTATCGACATCTATCACCTTGGTAACCCCCAAAATTTTCTCTTACATAATAGGCTCAGAAAGCCCCGCATTTTAATGCTGGGGATGATACGGCTTGTTTTCTTGTTCCTAATGTGCTATCATCCTTGTAGCACTTTGACAACGTATGAGGTTATTGCCACAATCCCGCGCAATGTAAAACGTTGTGGGTATGTCTGGCGAACTTCAGGATTCTCCAGACTCAAAAAGTATCAGGGAGAAATCCCTGTAGTCGCGGTTATGGCACCCGCCTAAGTTGCTCAGCCATCTGAGAATCCCCGCACTTTAGTGCTGGGGAGTGTCAAAAGGAGTCCTCCCGTATCTCTTCCACAGCTTCGGACTCCTCTCCTTCCTCTTCGTCTTCTTCCTGAGTTAGCAGTTCCTCTCTGTCCAGGACTCCTCCCCGGCCAAAGCTAATGCCGAACTCCTCAACAGAGCGCATGAGCTCATCTTCATCAGTCTTTATGTCAATAATATTGCCATTTTCATCCAGAACCTCGATGTTCAGGGCCAGACTTTGCATCTCCTTCACCAGAACTTTAAAGGACTCAGGTATGCCGGGCTTCTCGATATTCTCGCCTTTGACGATGGCCTCGTAGGCCTTAACTCGACCAAAGACATCGTCGGACTTTATAGTTAACATCTCCTGAAGAGTGGAGGCGGCACCATAAGCTTCCAGAGCCCAGACTTCCATTTCCCCAAACCTCTGTCCTCCAAACTGGGCCTTGCCGCCCAGGGGCTGTTGGGTGATGAGGGAATAAGGCCCGGTAGAGCGAGCATGGATCTTGTCATCTACCAGATGCAACAGCTTCATCATATAGATATATCCTACGGTGATCTTATGATCGAACTTATCGCCCGTCCTTCCGTCATATAGATAGGCCTTACCTGTATCAGGCAATCCCGCCCTTACCAGAGATTTGCGAACCTCCTCTTCCGTGGCTCCATCAAAGACAGGCGACGCTACATATACGCAGCCGTCACCATTTCTAGGAACGCCAACCCCGTCCCATCCTACTTTGGCTGCCCTTCCCAAGTGAGTTTCCAAAATTTGCCCAATATTCATTCGCGAAGGTACCCCCAGAGGGTTGAGGATAATATCTATTGATGTTCCATCCTCCAGGTAGGGCATATCCTCCTCAGGAAGGATTTTGGCAATAACCCCCTTATTTCCATGACGCCCAGCCAGCTTATCTCCTTCTCTGATCTTTCGTTTCTGAGCTATATAGATCCTGACCAACTGGTTGACACCGGGAGCAAGCTCATGCCCTTCTTCCCGCGAGAATAGCTTGACGTCAATAACCTTTCCCGTCTCTCCGTGGGGTACCTTAAGAGAAGTATCTCTCACCTCTCTGGCCTTCTCCCCAAAGATAGCTCGAAGCAATCTCTCCTCAGCCGTCAGCTCGGTCTCTCCCTTGGGAGTGACTTTCCCCACCAGGATATCTCCAGGCTGGACTTCAGCTCCTATCCTGATAATGCCTCTCTCATCCAGATCTTTGAGGAGATCCTCGCTAACATTAGGAATATCCCTGGTTATTTCCTCATCCCCCAGCTTGGTCGCCCTTGCTTCCACCTCATGTTTCTCAATGTGGATGGAAGTCAGAATATCCTCTTTGACCAACCTCTCACTGATGATTATGGCGTCTTCAAAGTTAAATCCCTCCCAGGGAATGAAAGCAACCAGAAGGTTGCGGCCCAAAGCAAGCTCTCCTCCATCAGTGCAAGGCCCATCAGCCAAGACCTGGCCCATCTCTATTTTCTCTCCTGCAGAAACAATGGGTCTCTGATTGATGCAAGTACCCTGGTTGGATCTCTCGAACTTATGAAGTCTGTGCTTAACCAGGCCTCTCTTGCGATATTCGACTTCTATCTCCTCGGCACTGACCTTTTTGATGACCCCATCGTCTTCGGCCACAATTACCTCACCCGAGTCTACTGCCGCCCGGAATTCCATTCCCGTTCCGATCAGAGGAGCTTCTGGACGCACCAGGGGAACGGCCTGCCTCTGCATGTTGGAGCCCATTAGAGCTCTATTGGCATCATCATGTTCCAGAAAGGGTATAAGGGAGGTGGCTACACTGACAATCTGTTTTGGGGATATGTCCATAAAGTCCACCTTGAAGGGATCGACGGTCACTACTTCTTCCCGCGACCTGGCTAGAACCTTATCTCCTATAAGACGTCCCTTCTCGTCGAAAGGAGCATTAGCCTGAGCGATGATGTATTCATCCTCCTCATCAGCCGCCAGATACACTATTTCATCAGTTACAATCCCATTATCCACCTTCCGGTAGGGAGTCTCGATAAAACCAAACTGGTTAACTCTGGCATAGGTGGCCAAAGACCCAATCAGCCCGATGTTGGGGCCCTCAGGAGTCTCAATGGGGCACATCCTTCCATAATGAGAGGGATTAACATCTCTAACCTCAAAGCCTGCTCTTTCTCTGGACAGTCCCCCGGGGCCGAGAGCAGAAAGTCGTCTCTTATGGGTAAGTCCCGACAGGGGATTGGTCTGATCCATGAATTGAGAAAGCTGGCTGGAGCCAAAGAACTCCTTCAGAGCAGCCACCACAGGGCGGATGTTGATAAGAGTCTGGGGCGTGATGATATCAGGATCCAAAGTGGTCATTCTCTCTCTTACCACTCGCTCCATTCTGGACAGCCCGATTCTGACCTGATTCTGAATCAGCTCTCCTACAGTTCTGACCCGGCGATTACCAAAGTGATCAATGTCATCTGTCTCTCCAATTCCCTGGTGCAACTGGACTAGATACTGAATAATGGCGATGATATCTTCCTGGGTCAGGATGATCGTATCTAGAGGAAGGTCCAGACCCAACTTCTTGTTTAGCTTGTATCTTCCCACCTTGCCCAGGTCGTATCTCCGGGGATTAAAGAATAGGGAGTCGAGGAGACCTTTAGCACTTTCCAGAGTGGGTGGCTCACCAGGCCTGATTTTCATATAGATCTCGATAAGGGCTTCATCCCTTGTCTCGATATTGTCTTTCTCCAGGGTCTTCCTGATGCATTCGGCTGCGCCAAAGAGATCAAGAATTTGCTGAGAGCTCTCGTAGCCCATAGCCTTTAGAAAGGTGGTGACCAGGAGCTTCCTTTTTCTGTCAATTCTGATAGAAACAACATCCTTCTTGTCGATTTCTAGCTCGAGCCAGGCTCCCCGATTGGGTATTACCTTCCCGTAAAAAAGTTGCTTGTCGGTGAGCCTATCCATCTCCCGGTCATAGTAGACACCTGGAGACCTTACCAGTTGGGAAACTACTACCCTTTCTGTTCCATTGACAATGAAGGTACCTTTATCGGTCATCATGGGGAAATCCCCCATGAAGACCTGTTGTTCCTTGATCTCTCCCGTCTCTTTGTTTACGAACCGAACCTGGACAAAAAGAGGAGCCGAGTAGGTCATATCTCGCTCTTTACACTCATCCACAGAAAACTTTATCTCTCCGAAGTTGTGAGCTCCAAATTCCAGGGCAAACTTACGAGAAAAGTCCTCTATAGGAGAAATATCTTGGAAGGTCTCAGCTAACCCATCTTTCCGAAGCCATTGGAAGGAGCCTCGCTGAATTTCCAGCAAGTCAGGAACTTCAAGAACTTCCGGGGTTTTAGCAAAACCGAGTCTTTTCTTCTTCAACAAATGGGCTGGGCGGGTCACAATATCAACTCCTCATGAAATAGATGATCTAAGTTTAGTATAATCCCAGGAATTTCCAAGAAACCCTTGACTTAAGTTGTATCTTGGTCTATGGTAGAGTTGTTCCCTAAAAAAGACAATTTGAGAATCCTCTTTCGATGATGCGCAAACTTTAATTATAACAAGAGATTCTCAAATTGTCAACGGTACTACAAATGTCGTGTTAGGTATTTACTTTAGCTCTACTGTCGCTCCTGCTTCTTCTAATTGACGCTTAGCCTCCTCAGCTTCTTCTTTAAGTACTTTCTCTTTGACCTTGCTGGGAGCTCCATCAACAAGATCCTTAGCCTCCTTAAGACCCAATCCGGTCAGCGCCCTGACCACCTTGATCACCTGGATCTTCTTGTCTCCCACGGCGGAGAGGATCACATCAAATTCAGTTTGTTCCTCCTCTTCGGCCGGGGCTACCTCCTGAGCAACTGTAGTAGCAGCAGGCATTGTGGTTGTCGGCACCATGGAGGAAACACCAAATTTGTCCTCCAGAGCCTTCACCAGGTCGGATAACTCCAGAACGCTAAGACCTTCTATGGCAGTAACCAGATCATCGACCTTCAATTCCTTTTTCGCCATCATGTTCACCTCCCGCTGTACTTAGTTTACAAAACCTTTGCCAGAAAGCCCCGTATTTTAATGCGGGGATGAATGGCCTCTGCTCTTCTCCTTCTCAATGTGTTATAATTGCAAATGAGAGTGGGGCTACACTCTTTGGGTATCCAGTCCCTAGAAGCCTCCGACTTTAGGCGGGGGAGTAGTCACGAACTCAGACCATACTTCCTGCCTTCTATGGCTTTTAAAGCGTAAACCAACGATCTCATGGGCGAGGTCAAGGCATTGACCAATCGGACCAGAGGCATATTTAGAGTAGAGACTGTCCTGGCCAGGAGCTCCTCTCGACCCGGCAATCTGGCCAGGACCTTCACCTGATCCATATCTATAACTCTCTTTTCAAAGATAGCACCCTTTATCTTTAGAAACTGGCTGGAATTAGTATAGTTGCTGATAACTTTGGCTACCAGCACTGGATCATCATATCCAAAGGCAATGCCTGTAGGCCCGACGAGCAACTGATCCGCTCTCTCTATATGGCAGCGGTCCAAAGCTATTTTGGCCAGAGTATTCTTCACAACCTTGAAGTCGATACCATTTTTCTGCAGCTCCCGCCGTAGACCATTCACTTCTTTCACCGAAATACCTCGATAGTCGGCAAAGACGGCGGACTTGCAATTGTTGAACTTCTCCTCCAGATCCTGGACCAATTGGAGTTTCTTATCCTTTAACATGGTTCCCCCTGTTGTACTTTCGTTCCTGAAACAAAATTCCTTTGCGCCGTAGACAACGGGCAAAGGAATTCTAAATATGCCTATGCTGGCGACCTGACGGGTCTTTAAGCAATAGCACCGGCAGTCTACGGCTATACGGAAGTATTTACAAAATCAGGCCCAGAAAGCCCCGCAATTTATTGCTGGGGATGAATGGCCCC
>CAYYBB010000118.1:0-6510 GCA_964469465.1 uncultured Actinomycetota bacterium | reverse complement strand
CTTGCCACTCGAAGGGAATTCTTCAACCACATAGTGAAGCTTTCCTATGCGGACAGCCGGTACTTTTCCATCATGGATCCACCTACGTAGGGAAGAGGAAGAGGTTCCAAAGAGCGGTGCTGCTTGGCCGGTCGTCCTAAGCAGGTATACCCTGTCAAGCTGCAGGCATTTTGATTGTTCTGCGCGCGTAGAAAGCGCTGTGGACATTGGGTTCTGACCATTGATTGTTTATGCACGCCCCCAAGAGCAGTCTTCTGGTAGTCTTACCCGAAATTTGCTAATATAGTAACAACAAAGGCATATATTGAGATCCTTTCAGGGATGAGATTCATGGCCCGGGTATCGGAAAAGACGGACATAGATGAACTGATCGAGAAGATCAAAGAATACCATCCTGCGGTTGAGGACGGTTTGATCAGAAGAGCCTACCAGATGGCTCAGGCCTGCCACTTGAACCAGAAGCGCAGGTCAGGTGAGCCCTATATTACTCACCCTGTAGGTGTGGCTCACATCATTGCTGACATGAGGTTGGATACTGCTTCGGTCATATCCGCTTTGCTTCACGATATAATAGAGGACTCCTCGGTTACTATTGAGGATGTGCGAGAGGAGTTTGGAGATCAGGTAGCTACTATTGTAGACGGAGTGACCCGAATTAACCGACTGTCCTTCCGCTCTGATGAAGAAGAGCAGGCCGAAAACCTGAGGAAGATGCTTATTGCTATGGCTAAGGATATAAGGATAATTCTGGTTAAGCTGGCTGACCGACTTCATAACATGAGGACTCTATACCACCTGCACGAGGGAAAACAGATTGCCAAAGCCAAAGAGACTCTGGATGTCTATGCTCCTTTGGCTCATCGACTGGGAATGTCTCAGGTGAAGTGCGAGTTAGAAAATCTGGCTTTCACTACCATCTATCCCAAACAGTACCAGGAGCTGAACCAGTTGGTCTATGAAACTGCTGGCGAGAGGGAGGAGTTTATCAATCGGACCATAGAAAGGATAGAAGAGGAGCTAAAGAAGGTAGGCATAACGGCTGAGTTCAGCGGAAGGGCCAAGCATCTTTATAGCATCTATCAGAAGATGACCAAACAGGGCCGGGAGTTCAAGGATATCTACGATCTGGTAGCCGTACGGGTGATTGTGGATACGGTCAAGGACTGCTATGGTGCTCTGGGTATAATCCACTCCATTTGGAAGCCGGTTCCAGGTCGTTTCAAAGACTACATCGCCAATCCTAAGTTCAACATGTATCAATCTCTTCATACCACGGTTATTGGCTTTAAAGGGCGGCCAGTGGAGATTCAGCTCCGGACTCATCAGATGCATCGTACATCCGAGTACGGCATTGCAGCCCATTGGCGTTATAAAGAAGGAGGCGCCGGAGACGACAAATTTGAGGAAAAGCTGGCCTGGCTGAGACAGATTCTGGAATGGCAGCAGGAGCTATCTGATCCCCGGGAGTTTATGGAATCCTTGAAGTTAGATCTCTTTGAGGATGAAGTTTTTGTCTTTACTCCTAAGGGGAAGGTGATCAGCCTCCCTATGGGGTCTACCCCTATCGACTTCGCTTATGAGATTCATACCGACGTGGGACACGGTTGTGTGGGAGCCCGGGTTAATAACCGGATTGTTCCCCTGGAGCAACATTTACGCAGTGGCGACATAGTGGAGATCATCACTTCTAAGTCTGCCGCAGGCCCCAGCCGGGACTGGCTCTCCGTGGTCAAGACCGCCCGGGCCAGGAGCAAAATTAAGCAATGGTTCAGTCAAGAGGAAAAAAAGCTCAGCCAGAATGTAGGCCGGGAAATGCTCCAGAAGGCCCTTCGGAAACACGGCTTATCTCTGCAGACCTTGAGTTCTGAGATTCTGGGAAAAGTGACCCGGAGCATGCATTTTGATAAAGTGGATAAACTTTATCAAAACATCGGAGCTAACAAGATTTCTCCTCACCAGGTCTGCACCAGGATC
This sequence comes from uncultured Actinomycetota bacterium, assembly GCA_964469465.1. Classification (GTDB taxonomy): domain Bacteria; phylum Actinomycetota; class Humimicrobiia; order Hakubellales; family Hakubellaceae; genus Hakubella. The sequence continues at coordinate 4,536 of CAYYBB010000118.1, read as the reverse complement.
ATAAAGGAAAAAAACAAACTGGCTGAAGTACATGTGGAGGAAGTTGAAGAGGAACTGGTCACGGAGGAGCTGGTTCAGCCTCTCGCTCCCAGAAGTAGATTCACCAAAGGAGTCAGAGTTAAGGGTCTCAGCGAACTTCTGGTCAAGCTGGCCAGATGTTGTAATCCAGTTCCAGGGGATGATATAATCGGCTACGTTACTCGCGGTCAGGGAGTCTCCGTTCACAGGACAGATTGTACCAATCTGGTCTCTCTCTCCAACGATTCCGAGAGATTTATCGAGGTTAGCTGGAACCCGGCTCAACCATCGTCCTTCCAGGTCGAGATCCAGGTGGAAGCTCTGGATAGAACCAAGCTCTTGCGGGATATCACAACGGTGCTGGGAGAGTATAACGTCAATATAGTTTCGGCCAATGTGGCTCTTAAGGAGAAAGAGGGAATTGCTATCTCCAGATTTGTTTTTGAGATAGGCAACCTTTCCCTCCTGAATGACATAATTAGTAATATAAAGAGAGTCGATTCTGTCTTTGATGCTTACCGGGTAACCCCTGATCGTCTTTATGGCAAAAGCGCTTAGAGCCCAGGTCAGTGACAGGCGGATAGCGGATGGCGATTGCTTGGGTAATTATCGCAATCCGCTACTTTTTATGGGAAGAAGATGTTAACAGCTAAAAGAATTGTGGTTGGTCCCCTGAGCACAAATTGCTATGTGGTATATGCGGAGGAGTCCAGAGAAGGTTTTGTGGTCGATCCCGGAGCAGATCCACAAAAGATCGTATCTTTCTGCCAGGAAATGGATCTGACCATCACCCATATTCTTAACACTCACGGGCACTTCGATCACATAGGTGCCGATAACGAGATCCGGGAGCACACCGGGGCGCCTGTTTACATTCACCCTCTTGATGCTGAGATGCTGAGAGAGCCTTCATTGAACTATTCCCTGATCTATGGACGGGCATACCGGGTTACCCAATATATTTCTCTGGAAGAGATGCAGCTCTGCCTGGCAGGAAGGATATGGGAGATAGTACATACTCCCGGCCACAGCAGAGGCAGTATCTGTCTGGTTACGGACTCCTGGATATTTGGGGGAGATCTCATATTTAGAGAAGGCATAGGTCGAACCGACCTCCCTGGTGGATCAGGGGAAGAGATGAAAGAATCCATGATCAGTTTTTTCCATCGGTTCCAGGATGACATGATCATCTTTCCCGGCCACGGAGAGCGGACCACTGTGGGGCATGAGCGGGCCAATAACTATTTCGTCAGGCAAATCCTGAGAGAGGGAACCAGGTGGTAGAGCCAAAATATGTAGCACCCACGGGGACTTCCGACATATTTTATCCCGAGGTGGAGCGCCGAAACTACATAATCGATAAGGCCAGGAGGCTCCTTGGTCTGTATTGCTACGAAGAGATGATAGTTCCCATCTTTGAGCATACTGAGCTGTTCGTCCGAGGCATCGGCGAGGCCACTGATATTGTGAGTAAAGAGATGTACACCTTTGAGGACCAGAGGGGAAGCTCTTTTGCTCTGCGGCCGGAAGCAACCTCTGGTATTGTTCGAGCTTTCATCGAACATAGTCTCTACACTAAAAGCATGCCCCAGAAGTATTTCTGTATGGGCCCCATGTTCCGAAAGGAAAAGCCTCAGGCAGGAAGGTACAGAGAGTTCTACCAGATAGATGTGGAGCTCCTGGGGGCAGCCCAGCCCTCCGCAGATGCTGAAGTCATTGCTCTTTTGATGCATATTTTTCAGGATGTGGGCCTGAAAAACCTGACTCTCAAGCTGAATAGCATGGGTTGCCGGATGTGCCGGGCTCCCTACCGGGAGGAGCTGGTTAGTTATCTCAGGAAAGTGGAAAAAGGTCTCTGCCGGAACTGCCGGGAGCGGATCAAGAAAAACCCTCTTCGGGTCTTTGACTGTAAAGTAGAGGGATGTCGTCATCTTTTAAGAGAAGCTCCGGAACTCATCTCTGTCCTCTGCCTCCAGTGTCGAGAGCATTTTGAAGAACTGAAGAAGTGTCTTGGGGTCATGGGCCTCGACTATGAGCTGGACCCCAAACTGGTGCGGGGTCTGGACTACTATACTCGCAGCGTATTTGAGGTAGTCTCTCCCTCCCTGGGAGCTCAAAATGTCATTGGTGCAGGTGGACGGTACGACTATTTAGTGGAGGATTGTGGAGGACCTCCCGTTGCCGGGCTTGGCTTTGCCATTGGCATTGACCGAACTTCACTGGCTATGAAGCGCAGCGGTCTGAGGAGGTATGAGGATAAGAGCCTGGATCTCTTCATCGTAGTGACATCTCCCGATTTGAAATTCGAGGCCGTCAAAAGGATAGATATTTTGCGGCACCAGGGGTTTTCAGCAGAAATGGATCACCTGTCTCGAAGCATGAAGGCCCAAATGCGACTGGCCGATAAACTAAGGGCTAAGATAGTTATCTTCATTGGGGAGGATGAGATGAGAAAAGGCGTTGTGGGAGTGCGGGATATGACTACTTCATCTCAGGAGGAAGTACCCTTTGAAGATATGCTGGACTATCTCTACCAGAAGCTGGGCCGGGAGAAAGAATAGGGTGTCAAGGTTGGGAGAGCAGCTAGCCCCCAATCATAAAGGCCTTTCTTTTCGGAAGCTACACCTCCACTTGCAGATACTCTAGAGAGGGGTAAAGGCAGATGCAAAAGGAAAAATACAGGACTCACTGGTGTGGAGAGCTGGGTCTTGACCATAAAGGAAAGTCCGTCTCTCTCTGTGGATGGGTTCACCGGCGAAGAGATCATGGGGGGCTGATCTTTCTCGATCTACGGGACAGGAGCGGCCTGATCCAGACGGTGATTGATCCCCGAGAGTCCCCAAAGGTCTTCGAGTTGGCTAAATCCATCAGAGGGGAATATGTCTGTCAGATTAGGGGGACTGTGGCGGAAAGGCCTGAAGGAACTGCTAATCCCAGGATCAAAACGGGAGAAGTGGAGGTAAGAGTCTCTGAGCTGAGAGTCTTGAGCGAGTCCAGAACCCCACCTTTTCCCACAGAAGATGACATAAACGTAGACGATAGGTTGAGACTCGAGTATAGATACCTGGACCTGCGCAGACCGAAACCTCTTAATAACCTGCTTATGCGGCACAAAGTGGCTCTGGAAGTAAGGAAATTTCTGGACGAGAAAGGCTTTGTGGAGGTGGAGACGCCTATCCTGAGCAAGAGCACCCCGGAAGGAGCCCGAGATTTTCTGGTGCCCAGCAGACTCCAGCCAGGTCAGTTCTACGCTCTGCCCCAATCTCCCCAACTTTTCAAGCAAATTCTCATGATTTCCGGACTGGAGAGGTACTTCCAGATTGCCAGGTGCTTTCGTGACGAGGATCTGAGGGCGGATCGACAGCCTGAGCTCACTCAGATTGATATGGAGATGTCTTTCGTCCACCGGGAGGATATTCTAACCCTGTGCGAGGAGATGCTGTCTCACCTTTTCAGGACAGTCATGGCAGTGGAGATCGAAACCCCTTTTCCCAGAATCTCCTACACGGAGTCTAGGAGAAGGTATGGCACAGATAAGCCTGATCTCAGGTTTGATGTAGCCATAGTTGAGCTCAGCCATATCTTTACCCATACTCAGCTCCAGGTCTTTCGCCGTACCCTGGAGGAGGGGGGAGTTATCAGAGGGATCAGGGCGGAGGGATGTGCTGATCTATCCCGTCGGGACATCCAGGAACTGGAAGATGTGGTGAGGCAATTTGGGGCCAGGGGTCTGGCCTGGTTCAAAGTCAAAGAGGATCTCATTGTGGAATCTCCGGTCTCCAAATTTCTGTCTGACCGAGAGAAGAAGCTCCTGGTGGAAGGCTTTGGAGCTCAGGCCGGGGACCTGCTGCTGATAGTGGCCGACAAGGAAGAAGTGGTTTGTTCGTCTCTCTCCAACTTAAGAGAGAAGCTTGGCCAACAGTTGGGGCTCATTGATCGAAATAGATTCTGTTTTGCCTGGGTGGTGGATTTTCCTCTCTTTGAATATGATGAGGAGGAAAAGAGGCTAAAATCCCATCATCACCCTTTTACCCGGCCCACGGAAGAAAGCCTGGCCTATTTGGAAAGCGATCCATTGAAAGTCATGGCTGACGCCTATGATTTGGTACTCAATGGGGTGGAGATTGCTGGCGGGTCTCTGCGGATCTTTTCTCCAGAGCTACAAAGGAAGATATTTGAGATTTTGGGGCTGTCGCCGGAAAGGATTGAGCTGAGCTTCGGCTTTTTCCTTAAAGCTCTGGAATATGGAGTACCACCTCACGGAGGAATTGCCTTTGGGCTGGACCGGCTGCTCATGTTGATGGCCGGGGAGGATTCTATCCGGGAAGTAATCGCCTTCCCCAAAACCCAATCAGCCACCTGTCCTCTGACCGGAAGTCCTGATTACGTGGAAAAGGAGCAACTGGAGGAGCTGGGCATCGAGATCAAAGAATTAGAATGAAGTTTTTGTATCAACCATGTAACCAGCGATTCCGCAACTAAAGATTTTTCTCCATAAACTTCCTCTTTAATCGAAGC
>CAYYBB010000117.1:0-6523 GCA_964469465.1 uncultured Actinomycetota bacterium | reverse complement strand
GATCCACGGCCCCGGCTTCAAATGAACCCACAAACCCAGTTCGGCACAGAGACACAGAAAGGCAGGCAGGTTTAGCCGGAGATCGGTCCTTCCGGTCAGATCGTTCTCATCCGGCGAAATGCTGTGCCGTCTCCAACTGAGGTAAGTGGAGACTATGTGGAGACCCATGGCCTTCAGTTGCCTGAGACACCTTTCCCAATACTCTGGGTCTACGCGCCAGAAATGCATCTCTCCACTGAAAAGGGGAATTTTTTCACCTTTGAGGAAAAGACTATTTCCCGTTAGCATGGCCCCTCTCCCTCCAGAGTAACCCTTATCCACGCGTAAGAGGTATTCATCAGCCAGAAGCTTTTCAAGTTGGCAATGAATCCGATAGGCAATTCTCTCTCCTTTAGAAACCTAGTCTAACACCTCTAATTAAATATTTTTGAAGTGCAAATGCTAAGAGAAAGGTGGGTAAAGTGAGATACATTCCACCGGCCATCATAGGCCCCCAATATATCTCATACCCGGTTTGCATTTGCGCGAGGCCAACGGTCAGGGGCATTGACTGAGCTGTTGTCGAAAATGAGATTCCAAACAGAAAATCAACCCAACCGGTGATAAAACTAAAAAGAATGACCGCATATATCCCTGGCGCAGCTACAGGCATGGCAATTCTCCAAAAAACACGAATGGGGGACAAGCCATCTATCTCTGCCGCTTCCTCAATCTCTCTTGGAAGACCGTCAAAAAAGGGTTTCATGATCCATACTACAAATGGTAGATTCAGAACGGTAATCCCTATCACTATGCTAGTAACTGTATTGAGAAGACCAAGTACCTTCATAACTATGTAAAGGGGAACAACCAGAGCTGCTGGTGTAATCATTCTAGCTAGCAGTATGATGCCGAGTAATATACCGCTACCTCGAAAACCGTATCTTGAAAACCCGTATGCTGCCATTGATCCCAATATCGTACTAACAACCACGACGCTCGCCGAAATCACAACGCTATTGATTGTCAACCGACCAAAATGAAATCGACTAAAAAGACTACTATAGTGCTCTGGAGTTAAATTCTCTGGAATCCATGTGGGGGGATCCTTGTAAATTTCGTCCTCTGTTTTTACCGATGACGTAGCCATCCAAACTATTGGGAAGAGCGATACAACTGCTGCGAGTATTAGGGCAACCAGTAATGCCCATTTCCCGAAGGAATATTTCATGTCGACCTCCTCCTTACTATGAGAATTGTCCCGAGGAGTGCCGAAATTAGTATTGCCACAACAGCCAAAGCTGCAGCTTTTCCAAAATGAAGGTGACTAAACGCTGTTTTCCAAATCAGTAGAGGAAAGACCTCAGTCGCCGTGCCTGGTCCTCCACCTGTTGTCATGTAGACAATGTCGAAGATCTTGGTAAAAGCATCTACAGCCCTGAAGGCAGCTGTAACTGCCAAAACTGGGAGTATGGAGGGTAGCGTTATGTATATAAACTCCTGCCAGCCTGAGGCACCATCTATCTTTACGGCTTCGAATTGTTCGGGTTCAATACACATAATGGCGGCAAGAAGAAGAAATAGGACAAGAGGTGTCATTTTCCAAGCATCAGCGAGTATAATCGAGAGCAAAGGATATTTGGTAAACCACGCCACCTTCATGCAAAACATAGCGTTGACCGGACCGAACTGAGGATGAAGTAACATTTTCCAAGCTACAGCCGCTGCAATTGCAGGGGCTGCAAAAGGGAGTATAAAGATACCGCTGAAAATCTTATCAAGGACTCTCCCAATCTTAGAACGTGTCTCGATCATGTGTTTGGCTAGCAAAGATGCTATTAATAAACCTGTTGCCAGCTCGAGAGCGACACTTGCGACCGTGAAAAGGATTGTCACGTAAAGCGAATGAGAGACCAGATCTGACCCAGCTAGCCATTGATAATTTCCTAATCCTACATAACGCACTTCTGCCGATCGAAGAGGAGAATACTCGTGAAAACTTAAATATAGAACGCTAGCCATCGGGTATGCCATAAACGCGGAGATGAACAAAAATGACGGAAGGATTAACGTAAGTCCGCTTTTCCACCTCTTGCAATTGCTCATTTGTTTGCTCGCCTATTAATATAGGTTTTGTGTTACTTTCAATAACGTAAGCTTTAGGTTCATAGATCACCCACACCGGTAAAGGTGTGGGTGATCTAGCTCGTTAAAAATTTGAGCTTCATTTGGCAGGACTATTCAATTGCTTTTCTACCTCCGAATTTTGTATCTTGCAACCAGTCAGATGCTTGTTCTGGCGTCATCTCACCATTCAGGACCTTCCAGATAGCTTCACTTACCCCACTAGACAGCTCACCTGGCCAAGTTGTGTATTGGTAACTTAGATATGGGAGTGTTTTCTCCAACATCTCGATGCCTACTAATCCCTCTCTAACTTCAGGATCTTCAAGGACATCCTCTCTCATTGGAAGATTGCCTGTCGCTAGAGCCTGATTTTTCTGGTAGTCGTAGCTCATCATCCACTGAATGAACTTAGCCCCTGCATCTGGATTTGCGGCTGCTTTGGGAATCACGGCAACGAATGCTCCCAGATGTGCTCCAGGTTGCACATCTCCTGTCGGTGGCGCCATACCTATCTTGTCTGGCATTTTTTCAAGGAATGTCTTCCATATGTAAAGCCAGTTCTGGTACATGAAAATCTTTCCTTCTAGCATCAACTGGTCGCCATCAAAGAAAGTCAATGTTTCCCAACCTGGAGGATTAAACTCACTCATCCTTGTTAGTACCGTCATGGCACGTTTTTGTTCAGGCGTATTCAATGTTAAGTCGCCGCTCTCCAAGTCTCCATAGTTTGCTCCCATCCCGTAGACGAAATATGTGTGATCTAAGAATATTGACCAATCCACTCCGCCTATGAAGAAACCATATAGGGCTGGGGGACGATTGAAGAACTCCGCCACTTCATAGAGCTCATCATAGGTCCTCGGGACTGTAAGATCACGACCATATTTTGCTTTGAATGCCGCCTGCTCTTTTGGATCTTCAAGCAAATCTTTCCTGTAGAAAAGCATCGGGAAATTGTAGTACTGTGGGACACCCATTAGCTTACCTTCGTATGTGTAATACTCCCTGTGGGTGATGCTTTCTATCTCCTCTTCGGACAGGTACTCGTCAAGGGGAAGCCAGTGTCCCTTCGTCTTAACCCACATTGGGTCATCGCCTCCACCTATCATAACAACGTCGTATATGCCCGAATCCTCTATCAGCTCTCGGACTTTTCGATCTCCCCACAGCGGTCTGGCTACTTGCTCTATTGAAGCTGTAATCCCGGTCTCTTTTTCAAACTCGCGCGCCTGTTCTATCAAAAAATCAGTCTCCGGACCAGCTACCGCTAATACTCGAACAACTTTTGGAGCCGAAGGTTGCGCAGGTTCCTCTGCTGCGGGCTTAACCTGGCAGGCCAAGGAAACAAGGACCAGGGCTGTAGCCATGGCCAGTACAACAAGAATACTTACATACCTTCTCATTCTTCACTCCTCCCTCTGATTCTAAATTCGACTTTACCAAACCGGTCTCTCTGTACTCAGCCTATGAATGTTCGCTTTTCCTCTAAAATACACCTCCTCTCTGCTAATAGCCTCCGTGAGCCTGACCTACTACCCCACCACATTCCTGATCTTGGGAGGCTGTAGAAACTTGCGTAGCACTACTGTTGCTGCCCCGATCACGATGGCCCGGTCGGCCAACTGGGAAATGACAATCCTGGTAGAACGGAGAGGAAACTCCAGGGCATGCTCCTGAACCGCTGATTGGATCGTGGGTAGCAAGATTTCACCTGCCTCTATCCCCACCCATCCTCCGATAATAACCACCTCCGGGTTAAATAGATTTACCAGGTTAGCAATGCCCACTCCCAGATATTGCCCGGTATCCTTCAGAATCTGCAGAGCCAAGGGGTCCTTTGCCTTGGCCGCTTTTATCACCTCCTGGGTCGTAATCTGGTGTATATCCCCAATTTGTCTCAACGCAGAATCCTCTGTGCTAGCCGCAAGGGCTTCTCTGACCCTTCGGGCTATAGCTGGTGCACCAGCATAAGCCTCGACGCAACCTCTGTTTCCGCAGCTACATCTGGGGCCATCGGTATTGATTACCATATGTCCCCACTCACCAGCACTTTCTGTGGCCCCCCGACACATCTGCCCGTTAACAATGACTCCTGCTCCGAGGCCAGTACCCAATATCAGGACTATCACGTTGTTAGCCCCCTGGGCGGCGCTAAACCATTTCTCACCCAAAGCCATAACCTTGGCCCCATTGTCCACATAGGTCACAATACCCAGGGCCTCCTCGATCTTTTCTTTTATAGGTACGTCATGCCAGCCCCAGTTGGGGGCAAAAATAGAGATGCCCTTATCCCTTTCCACCAAACCAGGAACTCCAATGCCTATCCCCAGAACCTTCTCCATGGGAACATCTGCCTCTGAAAGGGCTGATTGCACAGAAGTAACGATTGCGGAAATAATGGTATCCGGCCTGTTCTCTGTCTCATCCAGAACCGTCTTTTTCAGAACTTTGGTCTCTAGCTTGACATTGGTGACCAGGGAGGTAATTCCTGTCTCGCCTAACTCCACTCCCACTAGAAATGAGCCTTCAGGGTTTATCTCCACCAGGACTGACCGTCTGCCACCTCTGGATTCCTGGTATCCTGTCTCTATTACGATTTCTTCTTTAAGAAGTTCTGTTACCATATTGGTGACCGTGGCCAGGCTGAGGTGGGAAATCTCGGCGATCTCGGAGCGGGATATGGGACCATGGGAATGAATTGTGGAAAGGACAATGGATTTATTGATCTCTTTTAGGGTCTGCGTACTGGCACTGGCTAAATCATCTACCATAAATAACTCCAAGTCTTAGTTTAAGACTTATTTTAAGGCTTGAATTAAGATTTGTCAAGGCTTTTGGTGGAGGTTTTTCGAAAAGTACTTCTTTTGGGAGAATTCTTAACAATGTCTTGCTCATCTGTGGGGGACGAAAGGGGTACACTGGGAACTTTAAAGAAAGTCCTCGCAAAACTGGTATAATAAAATAAAAGGGGGATCGGCTATGACAAATCAAGAACTTCTCAAGCGGATCACAGTCAACCCAAATATATTCGGTGGTAAGCCGATCATCAGGGGACGTCGCATTGCAGTTGAGCACATCCTCGGCATGTTGGCTGCTGGCTCCACCGTGGAGGAACTTTTGGAGGGGTATCCGTTTCTCGAGCGGGAAGACATCCATGCCTGCCTGGTCTACGCCCACCGCATGGTGGCCCATGAGCGAGTAGAACCGGCTATTGTAGGAGAGTAGCCATGCGCTTTCTCCTCGACAGTTGCATCTCAGGGTTTGCGGTTCGGGAACTGCGGACAGCAGGTTACGATGTAGTCTGGACAGCAGAGGAACCAGAAGATCCTGGAGATGATGTTATTCTGGAACAGGCAGTCAAGGAGCGCCGAATTTTAGTTACGGCAGATAAGGATTTCGGAGACTTAGTCTTTGTCTTTCAAAAGCCGCATCCTACCATCGTGCGATTAGTTGAGATTCCTGCTCGAATGCAGGGAAAGATCTTGCTGCGCCTGATCGAGACTCATCAAGATGAGCTGACCAAAGGGGCATTACTCACCGTAGAGCGCTTTCGAACGCGCATCCGGCTTCCCAAAGAAGGAGTGTGGGATGAGTCCTCCTGAGAACAAACAAGACGCCCTCGAATATTGAAAAAACGCTTTCCGCCCCTAACTAAAGATGATCCGTATTTCGAGCTTGTTGGTATAGGATCGAGCAAACAATTTTTGGGGGCTAAATCTACTACGAAGGAGGGGCTAGAAGTGTCAACGAACTTAAGAGAGGGTCAGGAAGTTATCTATCATATGGATAAGGTTGCTTTAATCAATGCCATGAAAAAGGAAATTTCTCAAGAGGGAGATCTCCAGGCTGCAAGAAAGATCCTCAATTTCCTTGAGGTCTCACTTTCCCAGAGGGTAATAGAAGAACGGCTGAACGAAGGGGCCAAGCTCGAAGGCCTGAGGGTATTGGATCCAGAGGAGATGGAGAGAAGAGGAGAACATATCCCAATGGCTTCGAAGAAGACCGATTGAAGACCAAGAACTGTAGAAAAGTCCTTTTCAACATCTAACCTGCGTTAGCCTCATATTCATCCTGCACTTGCCCTCCGCAGCTCCTCCGCCTTTTCCTCTGGTAGAGTGTCATTAATGAAGGTGCCCGCTCCCGATTCACATCCGGCTAGATATTTAAGCTTATCCTGGGAGCGGTAGGGCGGGTAGAACTCGATGTGGAAGTGGTAGTAGGGATAGCTCTTTCCATCCGTGGGACTCTGGTGGAAGACCATCATGTAAGGAAAAGAGAAGCCAAAAAGATTGTCGTAGGTGGTGAGCAGGCTCTTAAGTAGGTGAGCCAGATCTCTCCTCTTTTCTTTGTCCATCTCCCCTAGAGATCCCAGATGGTCCTGAGAGTAGATGTGGACCTCATAGGGGTAGCGGGCAAA